>JAYRMT010000189.1:0-5224 GCA_041912575.1 Fluviicoccus sp.
ATCATCAATATCAAGAAAGCCCAGTTCCTGGCGCCCCAGGAAATGAAGCACATCATGCACAAGTGCGTGGAGGCCGGGAACGACAAGCTGATCCTCTGCGAGCGCGGCTCCAGTTTCGGCTATAACAACCTGGTGGTGGACATGCTCGGCTTCGGCATCATGAAGCAGTTCGGCCATCCGGTGTTCTTTGACGTGACGCATGCCTTGCAAATGCCGGGCGGCCTGCCCAATGCCGCCGGCGGCCGTCGCGCCCAAGTCACCGAACTTGCGCGGGCGGGCATGGCGACCGGACTGGCGGGCCTGTTCCTCGAAGCGCATCCCGAGCCGGAAAACGCCCGGTGCGACGGCCCGTGCGCCCTCCGGCTTTCCCAACTGGAATCTTTCCTGACCCAGATCAAGGCGCTTGACGATCTGGTCAAGCAGTTCCCCGCGATTGACACCCATTAACTGAAGGAGTTCTGGACAAATGACCCAGATTATCGATATCCGCGCCCGTGAGATTCTTGATTCGCGCGGGAACCCCACGGTGGAGGCCGACGTCATTCTGGAATCGGGTGTCGTGGGCCGCGCCTGCGCTCCGAGCGGGGCGTCGACGGGCTCCCGCGAGGCGCTGGAACTGCGCGACAAGGACGGCAAGCGGTATCTGGGCAAGGGCGTTCTGACCGCTGTCGCCAACGTGAACAGCGACATCCGCGAACTGCTGGTCGGACGTTCCGTCTACGATCAGGCCGGAATTGACCAGGCGATGATCGCCCTTGACGGCACCGAGAACAAGTCCAAGCTGGGCGCCAATGCCATGCTGGCCGTCTCGTTGGCTTGTGCGCGCGCCGCCGCCGCTGACAAAAAGGTTCCCCTGTATGAATACATCGGCAGCCTGAACGGCCAGTCCACCTTCACCATGCCGGTGCCGATGATGAACATCATCAACGGCGGTGCCCATGCCGACAATACGGTCGACATCCAGGAGTTCATGATCGAGCCGGTCGGCTTCACCTCGTTTGCCGAGTCCCTGCGGTGCGGCGCCGAAATCTTCCATGCGCTGAAAAGCGTGCTGAAGGCCAAGGGCCTGAACACCGCCGTGGGTGACGAGGGCGGTTTCGCACCGAACCTGCGTACCAATGAGGAAGCCCTGCAGGTCATCATGGAAGCGATCGGCAAGGCCGGATACAAGGCCGGGCAGGATGTCTATCTGGCGCTGGACTGCGCATCGAGCGAGTTCTACAAGAACGGCCACTACGTGCTGGAAGGCGAAGGCGGCAAGTCGTTCACTTCCGAAGGTTTCGCCCAGTACCTGGCAGGCTTGACCCGCCAGTACCCGATCATTTCCATTGAGGACGGCCTGGACGAATCCGACTGGGACGGCTGGAAGATCCTGACAGACCTGATCGGCGACAAGATCCAGCTGGTGGGCGACGACTTGTTCGTGACCAACCCGAAGATCCTTCAGCGAGGGATTGATCAGGGCGTCGGCAACGCAATCCTGATCAAGTTCAACCAGATCGGCACACTGACCGAAACGCTGGAAGCCATCTACCTGGCGAAGAAGAACGGCTACGCGACCGTCATTTCGCACCGCTCGGGCGAGACCGAGGATGCAACCATTGCCGATCTGGCGGTGGCGACTTCCGCCGGCCAGATCAAGACCGGTTCGCTGTGCCGTTCCGATCGCGTGGCGAAGTACAACCAACTGCTGCGTATCGAGCAGGAGCTGGACTTCCTCGCGGCCTATCGCGGCAAAGCCGAATTCCGGTTTTTCCGTTGATCCCTGACACCGTATCCGCCTGAGAGCGAGGGCCCTGATGCTGACTTCCCTGTTCGGTCGAGTCCTGATCCTGCTGGCGGCGGTAGTGTTTGTCATCCTGCAGGTCAAATTGTGGCTGGGGGATGACGGCGTGCTGGATCGTCGAGACCTGGCGCGCCAGATCGAAGCCCAGAAACAGGAAAACGCGCGTCTGTCCGAGCGCAATCGCGTGCTGGAGGCGGAAGTCCGGGATCTCAAGACCGGCATGGAGGCCGTCGAGGAGCACGCGCGCCTCGATCTGGGCATGGTCAAGAACGGGGAAACCTTCCTGCGCGTGACCCGCTCCGAGCCCGGAAGCGCAACGACACACCATCCATGAAGCTGTGGATGGTCATTCCGGCGGCCGGTAGTGGTCGCCGCATGGGATCCGGAACCCCCAAGCAGTACCTTCGGGTCGCGGGCGCCACGGTGATGGAGCATACCGTGAACCGGCTCTGCGCGGTTCCCGGAGTCTCCGCGTTGGTCGTGGCGGTCGCGCCGGATGACGCCGTCGCGGTGTCCTTGCCGTATCGGGATTATTCCCGCCTGCGTTTTGTCTGCGGGGGCGCCGAGCGCGCCGATTCGGTGCTGGCCGGGCTTCGCGCCCTGCACGCCGAAGCCGGCCCGGACGATTGGGTGCTGGTGCATGATGTCGCCCGTCCCTGTGTCGGACTGGAGGATATCGCCCGTTTGATCGACACCTTGCGTGATGATCCCGTGGGCGGCATTCTGGCTTGTCCGGTGCGGGACACCCTCAAGCGCGAAACGGCCGGTTCCGGGCGAATCAGCGAGACCGTGACCCGTACCGGAGTATGGCAGGCGCAAACGCCGCAGATGTTCCGCTACGGATTGCTGTCGAGTTGCCTGACAGATGCGCTCGCGGCGGGCGCTGACATCACCGATGAGTCTTCGGCGGTCGAATGGGCCGGTCACGCGCCCCGTCTGGTCGCCGGTTCTTCTTCGAATATCAAGATTACGTTTCCCGACGATCTGGCCTGTGCCGGATTCCTGCTGGAGCAATCATCATGAAAATGCCCCGGATCGGTCATGGTATCGATGTGCATCGTTTCGGCGAGGGCGACCATGTGGTCCTTGGCGGTGTGCGGATACCGCATGAGGCCGGCCTGATTGCCCATTCCGACGGCGATGTTGCCTTGCACGCGTTGTGCGACGCCTTGCTGGGTGCGCTGGCGCTGGGGGATATCGGTCAGCATTTTCCGGACACCGACAGTCAATACCGCATGGTGGACAGCCGCCTGTTGCTGCGGCGGGTCATGATGCTGGTGGCGGAGAAAGGGTATCGCGTCGGCAATTGCGATGTCACCGTGCTGGCGGAACGTCCCCGGCTGTCGTCCCATGCGCCCGCGATGCGCCGCAATCTGTCTGAAGACTTGGGCGTGCCCGAGGATTGTGTCAGCATCAAGGCCACCACGACCGAGAAGCTCGGTTTTGTCGGGCGCCGCGAAGGCATCGAGGCGCATGCGGTGGTCATCCTCTATCCGCTGGAAAATACCTGATGCACATTCTGGTCAGTAACGATGACGGTGTCTTCGCGCCCGGGCTTGCGGCCTTGGCGGAAGGCTTGTCCGCGATCGCGCGCGTCACGGTCATGGCGCCGGAAAGCGAGCGCAGCGGCTATTCCAGTGCGCTGACCCTCGACCGTCCCTTGCGGCCGCAGCGACTGGCCAACGGCTTCTGGTCCGTGAACGGAACCCCCGCCGATTGTGTTTATCTGGGGCTGAACGGGTTTTTCGATGAAGAGCCGGACATGGTCATTTCCGGGATCAATTCCGGGGCGAACCTGGGCGATGATGTGCTGTATTCCGGCACGGTCGGCGCGGCCCTGGAGGGGCGACATCTGGGGAAGCCCGCGCTGGCGGTGTCGCTGTGCGGACCGGAGGTGAAACTGTATACCGGCCCCGAGCCGTACCGGACCGCCGCGGAACTCGTGCGTCAACTGGTGTTGCACTGGGACGCGTTGGCGCTGCCGTCGCAGAACATCATCAACATGAATGTGCCGGACCGGCCTCTGGAGGCCATTCGCGGCTTCCGCCTGACGCATCTGGGGCAACGCCAGCGCGGACTGTCAGTCAGTTCGACGCTGGATCCGCGCGGCCGCAAGTTATACTGGATCGGCCTCGCGGGTGAACCCGCCCCCGACGAGCGCGATACCGATTTTCAGGCGGTCGAGCAGGGCTATGTCAGCCTGACGCCGCTCCAGACCGACCTGACCAGTCACGCCGCCTTGCCGCCGTTGAGCGACTGGCTGGACCGTAAACGAGGACGTAATCCGACATGAAGGTTTCCCCGATGCCCAGACCCGCCGTGCGCACCGGTATTGCCGCCATGGCCGCCGTGCTGGCGCTGAACGGTTGCGCGATATTCAAGCACAAGCCCGGCGAAGGCGCATCCGACGAAGCCGTCAAGGCACATGCGCCGTTGGCGCCGGTGGCCTATCCGCTATACCGCGTCAAGGCCGGCGATACGCTGTACGCCATTTCACTGCATTTCGACAAGGATTATCGGGAACTGGCGAAGCTGAATAATCTTGACGACAAGTTCACCATCTATGTCGATCAGGTGTTGCGGCTGGAGTCCGCCGACGCGGCGGATAAGGAAAAGGTTGAGCGGGACAAGGAAAAAGAAAAGGCGCCTGCAGCGGTGGTGGCCGCCAAACCTTTGCCGGGCAAGGCTCCGGCGGATGGCGCTGCAAAAATCGCGGATGCCAAGGGGGCGAAGGGCGCGGGGAAAAACCGGCCGTCGCCCAAGCCCGGGGATGCTCCCGCGACTGACGCCAAACCGGCCGCCACAGTCGCCAAAACCGCGCCGTCTGTCAGCTCCCCGGTGCAAGCCGTGCCCAAAAGTGGTTCACTCAGGTGGAGCTGGCCGGTTAGCGGCCAGTTGCTCAAGCGGTTCAGCAGTGATGGTGTGGGCAGTAAAGGTATCGATATTGCCGGTACGCGCGGCGATCCGGTCAAGGCAGCGGCGGACGGCGTGGTGGTGTATTCGGGAGAGGGGCTCGTCGGTTACGGCAAGCTGATCATCCTGCGCCACAACGACGAATATATTACCGCCTATGCGCATAATGACAAATTGATCGCGGCCGAAGGCCAGAAGGTCAAGCAGGGCCAGACAATTGCCGAGCTGGGTTCAACGGGCGCGGAGCGCGACAAGCTCCACTTCGAAATCCGTTACCAGGGCAAACCGGTCGACCCGTTGGGCCTCCTCCCGGCAAATTGAGATCAGGCTGCCTGCGCCTTCCTATGGAAGGAGAGGCAGCGTCATGACAATTCAAAAAACACCCGCCAGCGCCCCCAAAGCCCGCCGTGTCGTCCCGTCCGCGGCGGACAATACCCAACTTTACCTGCATGATATCGGCGTATCGCCCCTGCTGACGGCCGAGGAGGAAGTGTATTTCTCCCGGTTGGCGCGGCAAGGCGATGA
>JAYRMT010000190.1:0-5213 GCA_041912575.1 Fluviicoccus sp.
AGCAATTGCGTCCGGCCCGGGGTCTTGGAGGCGCGCGCCAGTTGGCGCTGACGGGTCAGCGCGTTGATGGCGCTGGATTTGCCGGCGTTGGAGCGGCCGACGAACGCCACCTCGTGGCCGATGCCGGGGGGGCAGGCGGACAAGCGGGGAGCGCTGGTCATGAATTGTGCTTTCTGGAGCAGCGCCAGCACCGGATGTTGTTCGGCCATGTTCAGTCGACCTGTCGGTAAAACACGGCATTGTAGGGGGTAGACGGGCCGAATCCTAGCATTCCGCCGCGCGGCAATGGCCGACAAGGCCTGAGGGTATTACGATGAACGACAGATACGGGTATAATCCGCGCAGTTTTGGCAAAGCTATACTGACCGTGTGTGTCGGAGGCTTTGGGAGAATGTGATGAAACCGTTGCCGGCGGCGGTGTTCCTCGGGTTGGCGATGCAGGCCGTAACTGCCTCCGCCGATGTTGGCGGGAAGTATGCGGCTGCCTGCGCGACTTGCCATGCGGGCGGAGCGCTGGGCGCGCCCCGGAAGGGTGACGCGGCCGCGTGGGCGCCCCGTCTGGCCCAAGGCATGCCCGTGCTGGTGCAGCATGTGCGCAACGGTTTCAGGAACATGCCCGCCAAGGGCTTATGTAATGACTGCGACGACGCGGATTACGAAGCCCTGATCAAATTCATGTCTCAGTAAGTCTCTGGAACCCGTTATGAAGAAGTCCCTTGCTGTTGTGGTTGCCGGTCTGGTTGCCGGCATGGCTCACGCCGGTCCGATGCTGAAGGGCGACGCCGCCGCGGGTCAGGCCCTGTCCGCCCAGTGCGCCGCCTGTCACAATGCCGACGGCAACAGCGCCGCGCCCAATTTTCCCCGTCTCGCGGGGCAGAACGAGCGTTACATCGTCAAGCAACTGACCGATTTCCGCGACGGTCGCCGCATGAATCCCCTGATGTCGCCGATGGCCGCCGGCAAGACCGACCAGGACATCGCCAACCTCGCCGCTTACTTCTCGCAGCAGAAGGCCGGTGTGGATCTGGCCGATCCGGCCCTGTTGGCCAAGGGTGAAAAACTGTATCGCGGCGGCGACGGCGCCTCCGGCGTTGTTCCCTGCGCGGGTTGCCACGGCCCGGCGGGCAAGGGCAACGACCTGGCCGGCTTCCCGAAGCTGGGCGGTCAGCATGCCGATTACGTCAAGGCCCAGCTGACGGCCTTCCGTGCCGCCGGCCGTGACGACAATACCGACCAGAAGCGCACCAACGACTCCGCCAAGGCCGGTGAGCCGGGCATCATGCAGATGGTTGCCGCCAAGCTGTCCGACAAGGATATCGACGCGCTGGCCAACTACGTGTCCGGCCTGCACTGACCGCGTCCGCGTCCTGCCGGAAAACGCCCCGCCATGTCCGGGGCGTTTTTCTTGGTACATACGGACATAACAAAAAACGCACAGTCACCGCGTTCGGGACGTCGGACCTTTCGGCTATGCTCGGCGCATGAAATATTTTGACACGGTGAATCCGATGAAGAAGCTGCTTGTTGCCCTGGCGCTGACCCTGACCGCCCCGGTGGCGGCGTTGGCGGATACCTTTACCGCCGGCAAGGATTACCAGGTGATCGCCAGCCCCGTGCCGGTCGAGAAGCCCGGCATGATCGAGGTCCGCGAATTCTTCTGGTACGGCTGCCCGCACTGTTTCCGTCTGGACCCCTACATCCAGAACTGGCTGAAAACGAAGCCGAAGGATGTCAATTTCGTCCGCACGCCCGCGTCGCTGAACCCGGTCTGGGAAGCGAACGCCCGCGGCTTTTACGCCCTGGAGCAAATTGGCGGCAACGACCTGATCGAAAAGACCCACGCGACCCTGTTCAACACCATCCACGAGAAACAGGTGCGGATTTTTGACGAGAACAGCCTCGCCAATTTCTACCAGCAATTCGGCGTGGACCCGGCCAAGTTCCATGGCCTGTTCAACTCCTTCGTGGTGACCAGCAAGGTGAATTATTCCCGTAGTCTGGCCCAGAAGCTGCAGATCGACGGTGTGCCCGCGCTGATCGTGAACGGTAAGTACCGTGTCAGCGGCGAGGACGGCAAGGCGCTCGAAAAGGTCAATTTCCTGATCGCCAAGGAGCGCGGCGGCAAGTGAGTCGTCGCGTCACCGCGTGATGTTTTCCGGCCCACCCTGCGTGGGCTTTTTCATGCCTGAATCTGTCTGAAAAGGAGCCCGCGCCATGAAACTGGTAGCCTCGTTGACCAGTCCGTTCGCCCGCAAGATCCGTATCCTCCTGGCCGAGAAGGCACTGCCATGCGTGTTGGAGGTGGACATCCCCTGGAATGCCGATACGCGGGTACCTCAAAGCAATCCCTTGGGCAAGGTGCCGGTCCTCGTGCTGGAGGACGGTTCGACGGTGTACGACTCCCGCGTCATTGCGGAGTATCTGGACGAATTGGCGGAGCCGCGTTTCATTCCGCCGGTCGGGTCGCCGGAGCGACTGCAGGTGAAGTGCCTGGAAGCGCTGGCGGACGGCATTGCCGATGCGGCGGCGGCGATCTTTCTGGAGCGGCGGCGTCCGCCCGCTCAGGTCAGCGAGGAATGGATCCGGCGGCAGCAGGAAAAGATCGCGCGCGGCTTGGCGGCCTTGTCCACGGTGTTGGGCAAGCAGGATTATCTGGCGGGGAACGAGCCCACCCTCGCGGATTTCGCGACGGTGAGCTGTCTGGGCTACCTGGCGCTCCGGTTCCCTGAGGTCGCGGTCCCGGATAACCTGGCGGCGTTCCGGAAGCGGCTGGAAGAACGGCCCGCCGTGAAGGATACCGCGCCTCCCCCGGCCTGAGCCGGAGGAAGGCGGCGCTTCAGTTGGCTACGGGGGATTGCGGTCGAAGGCGGCGACGCCGTTGATCGTCCCGGTAAGGTTGCTGAGGACGCCCCGGGCGTCGACGGAGTACTTCAGCGCGGCCATGCTGCTGTTCGGCCCGGCGAAGAACCCGGCTGCGGCACCGCCGCATCCGGCGGTGCACCCGGCCACCGACAGGGTATCCCAGCCGAAGGTCGGCGCGAGGATGGGTACGGCCGCGCCGTTGGCGACCACGTTCTGGCCGGAAATGTTCATGGCCAGTTGCAGCGTCGCGGTGGCGTTGGGCGCGAATGTCAGGTCGATGAACGAGGATGCGGCGGTGATGCTGCCGGTCACCGTCGATGGGGTCGTTTGGCCGATGGGGGCGGTCGGCGAGGTGCCGCCGACAAAATAGTACCGGCCGGAACCCGCCGCGCTGGTGGGCGCGGCGGGTTCCGGAATGCCGACCAGATAGGCCATGCTCGCGCCTTCAGAACCGGCCAGTGTATAGACGGTGTTCGCCACGGCGGCCTGCCCGGATGTCCACTTGCCCCAGCTCAACGTTTCCTTGTAATGCTGGCTTTCCGTCAACTGCGCCTGCGCGGAGCCGGCACCGAAATTCCCGGTAGTTGCGTTAGCGTTGTTGAATCCGCCGTCCCCGCCTGTGAAGCTCCGGAAGGCCACGCTGTTGAGCGTCCCGACCTCCTGATCGTCCACCAGCTTGCGATTGACGAGCGGCGCACCCTGCGTTTCCATGAACAGGCCCGAGTAGCCGGAGCCGTTGGGCACATAGAGCGACGTGGTGGAGGATCCGGTATTGGTCAGCGAGGCCGCGCCGGTGATGTTGGCTGCGCCCGAGCGCGTGATCTCGAACAGCGTGCCGATCTGGTCATAAGAGCCATGGCTGGAGAAGAAGCCGGTGAGGTCCAACGAACAGCTGCCCGGACCGCCTTGGCTGCACTTCGGACCGCTCAGGCCGAAAAGCCCCCGCGAAGAGAAGCCGTAAACCGGACCGGCATTTTCCAGCGCGATTCCCGCGCCAAACGCCTGATAGACGCCGTCCGACATGGTGATCGCCATGTCGATATCGGCGAAGGCTGCCGGGGCGAGCGTCACGTTGATGTTGAAGGTGTTCAGCGTACCGATCTCGGCGCCGCTGCGGACAATCCCCTTGTCCAGAGCATAGGACATGGTGATGGCGCCCGAGCCGTTATTGACATAGCCGACGTTCTTGGCGGTTTCGAAGCCGACAATGTACGGCACGAACGTGGTATTGCCCAAGGTCACGGTCGTCAGGGAAGGCGTGGTGCCGGCTGCCGCTTGTGTCGGAATGACATCCATCGTGCCGTTTGTCCACTCGCCGTAGCTCAGGCTGCCGGTATTGGTCAGCCGAGTCGTCTGTGCGGTGCCGGCCTTCAGCAGCACCGCGCCGCTCGCGGCATCCGTGATTTGCTGGACGGTATTGTTGGTGGACGCGTTACCGCCCGCGAACTGCCCGAGACCGCTGTCGGCCAGGATCAGGCTGGTTGCCGTGTTCTGGTTGACCGGGGCCAGGGTGGCGATGGTGTAGGTGGGCGTCTTGCTGACCGGGTCCGAGCTGGCAAAATAGGACGGGGTCAGGTTGATGATCTCCGGCGGCGTTTTCTGCACCAGGCGGTCCACGCCGTTGATGTCGCCGAGGGTGGTGCGATGGATCTGGAAGAGCGCGCCCATTTCGCTGCCGGTCCCGGCGAAGAACGCCGCCAGGGAAGCGGAGCAGCCTTGCTGGCAATCGGCGCCGCTGACCGTGAAATTCGTGTTGGAAACTGAAGACAGCAGGCCGTTGCGGCCGCCGAATTCGCCCAGGTTCACGCCCGAGGCGCCGTAAGAACCGTCACGCATGGTGACCTGCAGGTCCAGTGCGGCGGTGGCGATCTGGTCCAGGGTGATGGTCAGGTTCAGTTTATTGATGACGCCGATGTCGCTGCCGCTGCGGACGATGCCCGCGTCATGGCTGTAGGTCAGGCGCTGGAAGTCGCCGTTTTGCGCGCGTCCGAGCGACTGGCTGGCGGAGAGGCCGACGATGTAGGGCACGAAGGTGTTCTTGTCCAGGGTTACCGGCGTCAGGCTGCCGGTGGAGCTGTCGCCCGGCAGCGAGGACAGGGTGCCGTCGGTCCATTCGCCGAAGCTGATCGCGCCGCTGTTGGTCATCCGGACCGTTTTGGCGGTGTCGTTGGTCAGCAGGGGCTGCCCGGAGGCGCTGCCGAGACTGAGCACGGCATTGTTTTCGGTCGCCCCGTCCTTGAAGGTTCCCAGCGCCGATTCACCCATGATCACGCCGGTGAACGGGACGTTCTGATTGACCGGGTTGAGGGCAGCGAGCGTGTAGCCGGGCGTTTTGGTCCTGGGGTCGGAGT
>JAYRMT010000191.1:0-5205 GCA_041912575.1 Fluviicoccus sp.
GTTGGTCCAGCAAGCCCAGCGGCATCTCGAAACCGGTCCACGCCTGACCGTAAATGACCTCCCCCCGGAACAGCTCGCGTGCCAGCGCCGCGTCCCGCTCGCCCGGATCGGGCAGGTCAAAACCGGTGCGCCGGATCGGATTCGCCCCCAGAGTAATGAAATCGAGGATGTTGCGGATCGCCAGCACCACTGTCTCCAGCGCCACCCGCCGGATATCGCCCAAGGGCACGGTTTCGCGGAACACCACCCGCAAGGTCTCGCCGTGCGCCTCCTGGCTGACCGCCACCAGCGTCGTGCGCAACGCCAGGAACTGCTCGAACAATCCCAGCACCTGCCGCAGCGACCCGCTGTTCAGCGCCGCATAACTCAGCACGCCGTGCGTATTGCCCAGCAGCCGCGATCCCAGCAGCAGGCCCAGCGCCGGCTCCTGCGACAGCCGGACGGCTTCCAGCACAAAGGTCTGGAAACCGGCAAGGGAAAACCCGACCGCCGTCTCGTCCAGACTGGCCGGCGACAAGCCCGCGCGCGCCAGCCAGGCATCGGTATCGCCGCCGCCGCTGCGCACCAGTTCGGTCAATTGGCGCAGGTAATACCCGGGGAAGGAAACCTCATCGGCGGTCATGGCTGGCAACCTGTTGGCGTTGTTGGCATCTGGGCGATCTTTCACCCGATTGTCAAAAAATGACCCCTGACTGTCAATCCCGAACCTGCCGTCATGACGCACCGCCGCCTATCCTGAACCTCATCGCAAACCCGCACAGAAGGTGAAGACCATGGGCTCGCAAGCACCCGAACAGGCCATACAGGCCGCCACACCGACCCGTCAAACCGGCTGGAAAGACCGCAAGCGTTACCTGTGGGCGCTGGGCCCGGCCCTGCCGGTCATCGGCACGGCGGCCATCGCCGCGTACGCGCTGGCCCCGAAGAGGCTGCGCGCGCTGGCCTGGACCGGCCCCGCCCTGCTCAACGCCGTGATCCCGGCGCTGGACCACCTGATCGGTGAGGACACCAACAACCCACCCGATGACGCTATCGCCGGGCTGGAAAAAGATCCGTACTACAACCTGCTGGTGAAGTCCTTCATCCCGGCGCAATACGCGATGACGCTGCTTGGCTGCTGGGTGGCGACGCGCAAGGACGTCCCGATGGCGGACCGGATCGGCCTCGCGATGACGGTGGGAACGCTGAACGGATTCGGCATCAACACCGCGCACGAACTGGGCCACAAGCAGGACAGCGAGAACCGCAACTTCTCCCTGCTGGCGCTGGCGCCGACCTTCTACACCCATTTCCGCGTCGAACATAACTACGGCCACCACAAGCGCGTCGCCACCCCGGAAGACCCGGCCTCCAGCCGCATGGGGGAAAGTTTCTGGAAATTCCTGCCGCGCACCGTGGTCGGAGGCGTCAAGTCGGCCATCGAGATCGAAAAGCAACGGCTGGAGCGCAAGGGGAAATCATTCTGGAGCCTCGAAAACGAATTGCTGCAAGGCTGGGCGCTCTGCGCCGGGCTGGTGGGCGTCGCGACGGCGATCTGCGGGCCGCGCGCAGTGCCGTTCATGGTGGCGCAAGGGGCTTACGGAGCAAGCATGCTGGAAGTGGTGAACTATCTGGAACACTATGGCCTGAAACGTCGTCAGGACGAGAACGGCAAGTACGAACGCACGCTGCCGGAGCACAGCTGGAACAGCAACTTCATCCTGTCCAACCTGCTGACCTACCAGTTGCAGCGCCACAGCGACCACCATGCCTTCCCGACGCGCAGCTACCAGTCGCTGCGGCACTTCGAGAACGCGCCGCGCCTGCCGGGCGGTTACCCGTCCATGCTGCTGGCCGCCTACATCCCGCCGCTGTGGTACAAGCTCATGGATCCGAAGGTGGTGGCGCACTACCGGGGCGACCTGACCCGGATCAACATGGACCCGGCGAAGCGAGCCGAACTGATGGCCCGCTACGCAACGCGCAGCATGCCCGCAGAAGCGTCCGTCACGCCGGAAGCCGCCTGAGCGACGCGCCGGCCGGCGTTCAGCCGGCCGCCTTCCCCGATCCGCGCAACGACCGCCACCACGTTGCATAGGCCCCCAGTGCGATCCTCGCCGGATTTGCGGTATCCACCGGCGGCTCCACCCCAAACGCCACCGGCCGCGCGCGCTCCTCCCGGGCGTACGTCCCGAACAGACGGTCCCAGAGGATCATCACCCCGCCGAAATTCTTGTCCACATAGGGCGCGTTGCAGCCGTGGTGGACCCGGTGATGGCTGGGCGTGTTCAGCACCCACTCCAGCGGCCCCAGCGAACCGATCAGGCGGGTGTGCAGGAAGAACTGGTAGAACAGGCTGCACATCTGCGCCGTCATGATCATCAGGGGATCGAAACCGAGCAGCGCCAGCGGCACCCAGAACACCACCGCCGTGAAGGGCGTCCAGGTCTGCCGCAAGGCGGTGGACAGGTTGAAGTCGCGGGAAGAATGGTGCGGCACATGCGCCAGCCAGAGAAAGCCGATGCGGTGGTGACAGCGGTGGAAGACGTAGAAGCTCAGGTCCTCCAGCACGAACAGCAGCAGCCACTCCTTCCAGCCGCCCTGTGCGAAGAGATGCCAGTAACCGCTGCCCAGGGAAAGCACCTTCGCGTGCGCGGCCAGCGTGTAGATCCAGAACACGGCGTGCGCCCAGAACAGGCCGATCACCGAAAAACCGGCATACATCCCAAGATTCGTCAGCAGCCCGTCGTGGCGATACAGCCCCAGCCGCCCTTTGCGGTCCCAAGCCAGCTCGCCCAGAATCAGGACTGCCCAGACGCTGTACATGAGCGCGTAAATGACCGTCACCGGCGCATTCAGCGACAGCCGCACCAGTTCCCACATCTCATTCCACCGACGCGGCCAATTGCAGCAATTGCGGGTAAGAGAGGTTGCCGATCAGCGTCAGCTGCGTCTTGTCCTTGATCCAGACAATGCTGGAAAACGGCCCGGTGAAACTGAGCATGCCCTTGTTCTTGCCGATGCGCACTTCCTTGCCGAATTTCATCAGCGGCGTGGCACCGAAGGCATGCGACTGGAACAGGCTGACGCGGGTGCCGCCCGAGTCCAGAATCATGTCCAGCATCGGCACCGTGCCCTTGGCGCGAATCAGTTTCCGCACCTTCAGACCCTCGGGCAGGTTGCGGGGCTGCATCACGGTGAAGTTCATGGTCTGACGGGCTTCCTCCAGCGAAATGCCGGGGTCGGCGGCGTCAAAGTCGATCACCATCGCATTTTGCGGGAATTCAAAGGCAAAGGCATTGTCCGGCAAGGGCGTGTTGAAGGCGGCTTTCGTGTACTCCATGCCATACCAAAGCTTCTTGTCCTTATCAAGTATCTCGACCTTCAGCGGAATCGAATAGCGCTCCACCATCCACATCCGGTGGTAGTGGTGATAACCGTCATCCACCATCGGCAGGATTTCCCACAGGTTGGTGTCCACCCCCGCCACCTTTTCCACGCCGCTCATCGAAAAGGCGTAGTCGCGCAGCGCCACCGTGCTTTCATGCGCCAGATGCCGGTACACCTCATCCCGGTCGGGGCTGCCGATGTTGCTGACGCGCATGCCGAACAGTTCGGTCGGCCACCAGACAATGCTGCGGCTGCCGTCATACAGAAACAGGCTGCCCTTGATGGCTGCCGGGGCGGTGACTTCGGCGCGGATTTTCCACGGCTTCTGATATGTCACCGTCTGGCGGACATCGGTGCCGGGGCTGTCCGGCAAAATCTTCTTCTGAACCAGATCCCCTTGCATGCTTTCCAGGGAAAGCAGGTTGTCGGTCATTTTCGAGGCGATGGAATTGGCCCAGATGCTGGTGCAGGAACTACAGGCC
Source organism: Fluviicoccus sp. (assembly GCA_041912575.1). Taxonomy (GTDB): domain Bacteria; phylum Pseudomonadota; class Gammaproteobacteria; order Pseudomonadales; family Moraxellaceae; genus Fluviicoccus. The sequence continues at coordinate 3,852 of JAYRMT010000191.1, forward strand.
AGCAGGGTGATCACACCAAGGATCCGGCTCTTTTTCATGGTCTGCGGCTCGGTTCAAGGCCGGTGCGGGACCACCGGTTTCAAAACATTTTAACCCGACTCATCCTGTCAAGCAAGCCATACAAAAAAATCCGTACAACAGTGCTAGAATCCTTGCCATCGAACATTCTCCCGTCCCCCGAATCAAGGAAACGCACGCATCATGGCCCGCACGCTTGCTGCCTTCGGCTTCGCCGCCTTCACCGCCACCATTGTCAACGCCGCCACCATCGTCCCCGCCGCGCCCGTGCTTGAAAACAAGGGCTTCGTGCTGATGGATTACGACTCCGGCCAGATCCTTGCCTCATCCAACGCCGACCAGCGCCTGGCCCCGGCCTCGCTGACCAAGATGATGACCAGCTTCCTGGTCGAGCAGCGCCTGATCAAGGGCACGCTGAAGGAAACCGATCCGGTGCTGATGAGCGAATCGGCCTGGTGCCGCGGCACCAGCGCCGAGTCCTGCATGTACGTGCCGGTCAACACCAGCGCCCCGGTCATCGACATGCTGCGCGGCGTCATCATCCAGTCCGGCAACGATGCCTCCAAGGCGCTGGCCGAACATTTGGCCGGCAACGAACCCGCCTTTGCCGAACTGATGAATGCCGAAGCCAAGGCGCTGGGCATGAACGGCACCCACTTCGCCAACGCCACCGGCCTGTCCGACCCCAACCACTACACCACCCCGCGCGACATGGCCCTGCTGGCCCACGCCATCATCAAGGACAGCAGCAAGTACTACCCGATCTATTCCGAGAAGGAATTCACCTTCAACAACATCAAGCAGGGCAACCGCAACGCCCTGCTCTATACCGACCCCACCGTCGACGGCCTGAAGACCGGCCACACCGATGAAGCCGGCTACTGCCTGACCGCCTCCAGCAAGCGCGGCCCGATGCGCCTGATCTCGGTGGTGATGGGCGCCAACAGCATGCAGGCGCGCGCCGACCAGACCCGCGCGCTGTTCAACTGGGGCTTCGCCAACTATGAAACGGCGCAGGTGCGCCAGAAGGGCCAGGAGCTGGGCAAACCGGCCGTCTGGTTCGGCAAGGCGGACACCCTGTCCGTCGGCCTGGCCAACGACCTGAACGTGACCCTGCCGCGCGGCCAGAAGGACCAGCTGCAGCTGAGCCTGCAACTCCCCGCCTCGCTGGACGCCCCGGTCAAGGCCGGTCAGGCAGTCGGCAAGGTGGTGGTGACGCTGGACGGCAAGCCGGTCGCCGAACAGGCGCTGGTGGCGCTGCAACCGGTCGAGGAAGCCAACTTCTTCGTGCGCGTCTGGCACCACATCAAAAAGTTCTTCGCCGGTCTGTTCTAAG
>JAYRMT010000192.1:0-5204 GCA_041912575.1 Fluviicoccus sp.
CCCTGATGAGTCAAATCCTGCGTGAGGAAGTGCCTGATGCGCGGGTTGGCGTGCTGAGCGGTCCGAATCTGGCCAAGGAGATTGCCGCGCGCATGCCGGCGGGCACCGTGATAGCCAGTATTGATCCGGAATTGCGGAGTTGCGTGCACACGGCCTTGGCGTGCCCCTATTTCCGGGTATTCGCAAACACCGATATTTATGGCGTCGAACTCGGGGGCGCGCTCAAGAACATTTACGCCATTGCGACCGGGATGGCGGTGGCCCAGAAGGTGGGTGAAAACAGCCGCAGCATGCTCCTGACGCGGGCATTGGCGGAAATGAGCCGCTTTGCGGTGCAGATGGGGGCGAATCCCCTGACATTTCTCGGGCTGGCGGGCGTTGGCGACCTGTTTGCCACCTGCAGTTCGCCCTTGAGCCGCAACTTCCAGGTCGGCTTTGCGCTGGGGAGCGGCAAGAAGCTTGCCGATATCGTGGCCGACCTGGAACAGACCGCCGAGGGGATCAATACGATTCTTCAGGTGCGCCCGCAGGCGGAGCGACTGGGCGTGTACATGCCGATCGTTTCGGGGCTGTATGAAATCATTTTCAACGAGCGCCCGATTTTCGAGGTTGCCGCCGCCATGATGATCAGCGGTCAGCGTAGCGATGTCGAATTTGTCCTTCCCAACCGGTGAATAACATGCAATTGCTACTGATACGTCATGGTGAGGCGGAGCCCCTCCGGCGCGACGATGCGTCCCGGGAGCTCACAGTGCGGGGACGGGAGCAGGCCCGGCAGTCGGCTGCTTGGGTCCTGAATCACGGGGTTGTTCCGGATGGTCTGTTCGCCAGCCCGTATCGCCGTGCGCAACAGACCGCTGCGGAGCTTTCCGAAGTCCTCGATTTGCCGGTGACGACCGAGGAGCGTCTGACGCCTGACCGCGAGCCGGATGACGTGCTGGCCTGGCTGGACTCTCTGGATTTGCCCGAGGATGCCGTGCTTGCTCTGGTGTGCCACATGCCCTTGGTGGCGCGATTGCACCGCCTGCTCTGCGACGGATTGAAGGATGGCGGAGGGCGCGCCTTTCACCTGGCCGAGGTCGCGGTGATAGAAGCGCCGCTGATGGCTGCAGGGCTGGGCAAGCAGCAGGGCGGTTTCGCGCCGCACTGACCACCCCGCGCGCGGGGTCAGGAAGTCACGATGCGGCGAAGGTGGATCCCTTCGATGCTGCAGAAATTGGCCCGGATGCCGCGTCGCTCGAACTCGTTGCGCAACTCTTCAATGATGATCTTTTCCACTTCGCCCTCCACATCCGCAACGATCTTGCCGAGCATGGCGGTTAACGGTCCGCGGTGCTCCTTGACAACTTCGTCCAGATTGGTGATTTCAATGGTAATCATGGTGTTTCAATGGGCCTGGTGAGTGGAGCCGGAATAGTAGCATGGCGCTCATGAGGGAAAGATTCCCGCGGAAAAATGCTTACAATTCCCCCGCTGACCGGGGTACGGCTTTGCTACAATCCCGCGATTGATGCGCAGGAATGATGTTTTCATGCAGATGCTCGGGATATTGGTTGCCGCAATGGTCGCCAGCAGCTTGTTGACAGTCACGGGGTGCTGGTGGGTGTTTACCCGTTTCTGGCGTCAGGAAATGGATATGCGCCTGCGGCAGCTGCATGACGATATCGGTCGCACCGTGGAGACGCGCGTGCGTCGCGCGGTCGCCGAAAGCCTGAACGAGCCCAAGCCTTCCGACCTCTTGCGCGAATCGACCTGGAAGGCGGCGAAGTCGGGGTCGGACCTGCTCAGCGACAGCTTGAGTACGCTGATGGGCCGTTGGCGGAAACAAACTGACGAGATTTGAGCTAGGCGCCGATGCGTGCGGCGAGAAGGCCGATGCCGATGCCGACGAACACTAGCATCACGGCCAGCATGCCCCTGATGTAGAGCATCTGCCGCGCGACATCCCGGCGCAATGAACGCAAGTCGGTTTCCTGCTGCTCCACCCGTCCCTGAAGACCGCGCAACTCCTCGCGAGTCTGGCGGATCATGCCCGGCAAGGGTTGCAAGTCTTCCAGCCAGCTCAGGTCCTGATCGCCAAGCTTCTGCCAGAGGTTGTTCATCGGCCAATGGCCTTTCAGCCAGTGCCCGGCGGCCGTCCGCAGGTTGAACTCGCGGAGCCACAGGCGCAGGTTGGTCGTGGTTTCCGAGTCGCCCCACAGGTTGAGGTTGCCCTTGGCCTCGGCCCGTTCTTCCGAGCCCAGACCCAAGAAATTCCAGACCAAATCCTGCACCCGCCCGCTGAGGCGGACCCGGACTTCGCCCTGGGGCTTCGGGCTGACCTCGATGCGGTCGGCGGTGAAGAGAAGATAGAAGACCTGGTAGGGAGCAAACGTTTTGACGCGCACCACGAGACCGTCCAGAACGGCGGTCTGCCGCTGGAAAACGGGATCCAGCTCGACAAAGGCATTGAGCAGGTTCTCAAGGCTGTTCAACCAGAAATAGGTGAATACGCCGGGTTGTTCGGGAGCGGGATTGCCGTTCATCGGTCTTCTGGTATGTGGGTCGTCATCGCTCCGGGCGGCACAGGCATGACCCGGAGTGAGTCACTTATAGCGTTTCACGCATTTTTTTGCAAAAGGTTCCCCGTGTTTTTTTGTCTGACAGTTTTTGTCCGGGGGACTGGGCTGCGTGATACGATAATCGTTTGCAAAACCGGCTTCAGCAGGGCTTCAAGATGACCAATGAAAAGAAAGGGGGCGACAAGGCCCGCAAGATGACGTCAGTAACGGATCTGCGCAAGTATACCCAGCAAATCTGGCTCGCCGGCTTGGGAGCTTTTTCGCGCGCCGAGGAAGAAGGCGGCAAGCTCTTTGATAATCTGGTCAAGGTCGGCGAAGAGTTGGAGTCGAAGACGCGCGATATCGCGGATACCACGGTCGAGACCGTGGCCGAGGCCCGCGACCGCGTGCTGGAAAAGGCCAGTGACACGCGGGAAAAGGTGGAAAAGGCTTTTGACGAACGTCTGGCTGGCGCCTTGGGCCGCCTTGGCATTCCGACCCATCGGGAACTGGATGAAATGAACCGGCGACTGGATACCTTGACGCAGGTTCTGCAAGAGTTGACCGAGCAAATGAAAAAGGATCGGCAGGGTCGCTAAAACAGCGACATTGCATAAAAAAACCGGCTAATGGCCGGTTTTTTTATGCATATGATTCAACTCTTGAGGTTGCGGTAGTGGGCGAAAATGTCTTCCAGTCCGTAACGCGGCTGGAAGTCAAACGTCTTACCGAAGAGACTGCCGTCGATAGTGGCCGCGTATTTGAAAAAGTTGATGAGGTGTGGGGGAAAGAACGGTCGGCCGCGCAGGCGCCCCAGCAACTCCGGAAGATGCTCGGGATAGGAAGGGATGACCTGGCGCCGACATCCGCACAATCGGACCGCCTTTTGGTAAGGCACGCAATCATCAGGGGCTACGTTGTAGACACCGGGATGATTTTTCTCGTAGGCGAGAACAATCGCATCCGCCATGTCTTCCAGGTGAATGAACTGCATGAGCGGCGAGAACCCCGCCAGGACAGGCACGCGATCCTGCATCAGCAGTTGGCTCATCGTATTGTTCACGCCGGGACCGACAATATTGCAAGGACGCAGGATGGTGATGTGGAGTTCCGGATGTTTCCAGAGCCGGATGGTTGCCAGATTTTCCAGTTCGACCGAGTCGACCAGATCCAGCGTGATCCCGGCGGCCTTCAGCGGCGCGCTTTCTGTCAGGAAGGCCGGGTTGAGCGGATGCGCGCCGTAAACGAAATAGGTCGACAGGATCAGCGTTTGCCTGACGCCGTACTCCAGCGCCAGGTCCAGTAGCCGCTGGCTGCCCGTCACATTGGTGGTGTAACGGCCCTCGCGACTGTATTCGTGCGGTCCGACCCGTCCCAGGTGAATGATGCCGTCAAAGCGGTATTCCCGGAAAAGATCCTCGAACGCGCGCTTGCGGAAGTCGACATGATAGCTGGGGATATCCTCGGGCATGCTGACTTCGCGCCGGGCATCGCAGACGACCAGGCGGCAGCGGCCTTGCAGACGGTTGATGACCTGCTGGGCCATGGCCCCGGCGGCGCCGGTGACCAGGACGGTGGGCAATCGGGTAGTCATTCGGGCGCCCCGCTACGCCGGTCCAGGCCGGTCTGGAGGAGTTTGCGGATCCGTTGCTTGACTTCTTCGGCCATGTGCTCCAGATCCTCTTCGCACTCGACGGGGCCGCTCAGGCGCATCGGCTCGCCGAACTCGATGGTAATTTTTACCGGGACCGGGAACGGCGGGGCCACGGCAAGATAGGGGAGCCCCATGCGCGCGGCCAGCCCGTCCAGGCTGCCGAGCATCGGCAATGCTTCCTCGCAGCCGACAACGGCGACCGGAATTACCGGTGTCCCGGTCTCGATGGCGGTCTCCACGAATCCGGCGCTGAAGCGCTGCAGCTGGTAACGCTTGCTGAACCCCTTGCCCGAGCCGCGGATGCCTTCCGGGAAGACGATGACGGCTTCGTCGTGCAGCAGCAGGTCCCTGCAGTGCTGCCAGCCGCCGGCGACAGCGCCGATCGCGCTCATGAAGTTGCCCAGGTACGGAACGGCAGGAAAGAAACGCTCGATGAGCGCGCGGGGAATGCGCGGGCCGAACGGGTTGGTCAGCATGCTGTACCCGATGAGCGCGGCATCGAGCGGCAGATAACCGGAGTGGTTCGAGACGATCATGATCCGCCCGTTCTCGGGAATATGCTCCCGACCGAAGGCCTCGACCCGGAAATAGCGCTCGTAGAACAAGCGTGTGACGGCGGCAACTGTCCGGCCGGTCCCTTGGTGATACCCCCAACGGTCATATTCCAGGCTGCCCAGCGGCTTGGTCGCCCGCGCAAAGGCGGCGTCCAGCTCGGGAGGCAGCAGGCGCTTCTTGAGGAAAGCCGGCAGCATGGTCACTTCTCCTGTTCCAGTGGGCAATGCTAGCAACATCCGGGATTCCGCAACAGCATGACGATGCGACTAACGATTTTTTCACACTTTCATTCTCCCGCACGGTCTTTAACTTGACCCTGACGCGACGAGGTTGATATAAAGGCAACTTGTTGCGACGCATGACGTCCGCGAAGTTTTTCAGCAGCGAAAACCATCAAAGCAAGAACAAGGGGAAGAAATGAACAAGTCCGAACTGATTGACGCGATCGCCGCCAA
>JAYRMT010000193.1:0-5200 GCA_041912575.1 Fluviicoccus sp.
CCTTGGGCCGCGACTGTCAGGAACGGCGTAAGAACGCCAGCCGCAGCCCGGACAACAACGGAACGCCATACGCCGCGGATCTCTCTCTCCGTGTTGAAACCGGGCTCATGTCGCCACGGTATTCCCCGCGATAATGTCGGCGTTGCATCCATGCTCCAGCACTCACCCGGTCCAGCTTGCGGAATTTTGAAAGAGCGACCCCGGACCGCTCCTCCTGACACGTGCAATGCGCAGCCCATCGTCAATCCGACGAACCACGAATACCTGAACCCAGCCCCTCCCCCCCTACGTTCGACTCCACGTTTTGCTTCGCCCAATGTGCTTTGGTAGCGCGAGCGCGTCTGGTCAATAAACATCGCGGCGACAAGGGACTCCGGCTTCATCACGGCCGCTGCCTGAATTCGCCATGAATGACCTTCTGCATGATGCCGGTCGCTTCGAGCCAAACAGATGGAGATAAGCAACCGCGTGCGACGCGCGATATACGATGGTGCTTCAACTGATTCTTGAACTGCATCGAACCCGCCGGATCATGCATGACGGGCTGCTGTCCAGCTGAGCTGCCTTTGCGTGACGCTGGAAGACCGTTCGGAGACCCCGCCGACGCTCCTCTCGGCCGGATTGAGGACATTGCGCAGGGTGTGGTGTCGATCAGTCATCTCCCCCGGAGAATTTTCCTGACGATCCGCGAAGCGAATGATGGAAAGTCAGCTGCTTGTCTTGGAACTGTCGCGAGAGACCCGATGTGAAGATTGGATAGAACCGGGCGATATCCGTCATGTGAAATGCGGAAAGGGGGAGTTGCATAGCCTGGGACAGGCGCAAGGAAGACACGACTTTCTGCCGGGGAAAACCCGGATCGCCATAAGCCGCCGTTACGTCAATCCTGCGTGTTTTGGAACGGCGGGACCCGCCTTCAACATCCCATCGCACCGGCACCGCCTAACCACCGACATCTCGTTGCTAGAGTAAAACGGGAGCCGGACTCCCGGCAGGCCCATGCAAGGATCGGATCATCCCGCACGAATTTGTCCTTCCGGCTGCGGGCGCACGTGGGTGTGCGTCGTGTCGATTATGTGAAACCGCAGGCGATGTTCCACGTGGAACATCGGCGGATTTTAATGGGAATGATCGTGGCCGGGCTTTCGGACCTGCAGGATGGCGCCCTGCCCCTCCGGCGCCCCCTGGCGCGCCGTCGCGGAGACTGGCGCAGGGACGTCATGTCCGGTATCCACCTTGCGGGCACGGAGTTTTTCCGGCGCGGTGAACCAGCCCGGATCGCGATAATCCCCCGGTTTCTGGTCGTCACGCACCTTCAGTACAGTGAACATTCCACCCATTTCCAAAGCTCCATGAGGGCCGTAGCCGGTCATCATCGGCAAGGTGTTTTCGGGTAAGGGCATGCCCATGGCTCCCATCTCGGCCATGCCGGTCGAGACCATGCTCATGTAGTCCGGCGCCAGTTTGGCAATCTTGTCGGCGATCCCGTCCTGCGATACACCAAGCACATTACGGATGGTATGGCCCATCGCGTTCATCGTGTGGTGTGACTTGTGACAGTGCAGGGCCCAATCACCGGCCGTAGCGTTGAACTCGATCATGCGTATCTGTCCGACACCGACATCGACCGTCACTTCAGGCCAGCGCGCCGTCTTGGGCACCCAACCGCCATCCGTGCCGGTGACCTCCAGGATATGTCCGTGCAGATGGATCGGATGATTGGTCATGGTCAGGTTGCCGACCCGGATGCGCACGCGATCGCCGGTCCGCGCCACCAGCGGATCAATGCCCGGAAAGACGCGCGTGTTGAAGGTCCACAGGTTGAAGTCGGTCATCGTGGTTGCCTTCGGCACCGCACTGCCCGGTTCGATATCGTATGCGCTGAGCAGGAACAGGAAATCGCGGTCCACCGGCATGAAGCGCGGATTCTTCGGATGAACCACGATTGCCCCCATCATGCCCATCGCAACCTGCAGCATCTCGTCGGCATGGGGGTGGTACAGGAAGGTTCCGGACTGGCGCAGATCGAATTCGTAGACCCAGGTTTCACCCGGTTCGATGGCGGGTTGCGATAACCCGCCGACGCCATCCATACCCGACGGCACCAGCAGGCCGTGCCAGTGGATGGTCGTGTGTTCCGGCAAACGATTGGTGACGAAGATCCGCACCCGGTCACCTTCGACACACTCCAGCGTCGGACCGGGGCTCTGCCCGTTGTAGCCCCACAAGCGGGCCGTCATGCCGGGGGCGAGTTCGCGTTCGACCGGCTCCGCCACCAGATGGAACTCCTTGACGCCATCTTTCATGCGGTACGGCAAAGTCCAACCGTTCAGGGTCACCACGGGGCGATAGGCCAGGCCTTTAGGTAAGACCGGCGGATTGGCCAGTTCGGAAAACCGGACCGGCTCCGGTACATGATCGGCACGAGCGCGCGAAACCAGTCCGGCCCCGGCCAGCGTTGCGCCCATGGCGCCCAGAAATCGACGACGGGAACTCATCAGGATTCTCCACGCGGCAAGGGAGCAAAACGGACATGCTCTCGCACGGCTGCGGCGCGCCAGTAGGCTGCCTGGGCGTCCAGTCCGGCATTCAGGGTACGGATCTGTTCGCGCGACTGCGCCAGCACTTCGAAGGTATCGGCCAGCATGCCGTTATATCGCAACAACGTCTCATCCATCAGACGTTTCTGCAGGGGGATCAATTCATCGTGATAGGTCTTCGCCGAACCCCAGGCGTCACGTTCTCCGGCCTGCGCCTGACGCCATTCCTGCTGCACGGCCAAGGCACGCGCCGCCGCCAGTTCCAGCGCGCGACGGTATCTCAGGTCCGCTTCACGGACACGGGAGACGCCGGCATCAAACAGCGGCAATTCGAGGCGCAGCGACTGGCCATGCTGCCTCGGTTGTCCGGTTTCCGAATTGGACTGCAGGCCCAGTTCCAGCACATTGACTACCCGTGTCGCCTTGCCCAGACGGAGGCTTCTGGCCAGCGTATCGGTTTCCGCCCGCACGGACAGGATATCCAGGCGTTCCTTCATCAGGGTATCGGCTGACACGTCATCGGCTACAACGTCCGGCAAAGGCGGCAGTTGATCCGGCAACATCAGGGCTTCCGGGTCGGCCACCCCCATCAGCAAGGCGAGTTTTTCGCGTGCCTGCCGCGCTTCCGCCCGGGCCATGCGCAGGGATACCCCTGATTCGAGCGCAAAGGCCCTTTCCCGGCCTTCATCCAGCGCATTCAGGGTTCCGGCTTTCCTCATGCGCGAGGCCAGTTCCTGAGCCGCCTGCGCGGCCAGATCGACATCTTCCGCGTAGCGGGCGCGCTGCACGGCGGCCACCGCATCAATCCAGGCCAGGCTGATCGCCAGTTGCCGTTGCAGCAACCGGATGCGCGCATCCAGACCGGCTCTTGCGAGCTCCCGGTCGGACAACGCCATCCGGGTCGGCAAGGTCAACAATCCCAGCAGATCGAGATCAAGACCGCGATCGATTTCCGTATCGCCGCCCCGCGTCAGTCTCCCCAAGGTGATGCCCGGGTTGTGCAAACGTCCCTGACGGCGAATGTCGAGCGCTTCCAGCTCATCAGACAGGACCAGCGCGCGATAGGCCGGGTCGTGCGTCAAGGCCCAGTTGACGGCGACATCCCGAGTCAGGACACCCGTCGGCGCGAGCTGCGGAATTGCCGAGGAGACGGGCGGATGTGTTCCAATCGCCGTGCCGGTGCAGCCGCCAATCCCCAGCACCACGATCATCGTCATGGCACACGACCATCGGCGGCGGCATGAAAAATCCAATGTCAGCGCAATCATCTCGCTCGTCCTTCCGTTCAGGAACCTTTCCGGATTCTCCACCCGTGCCGGATCGCGCTCAAGTGATCTCTCGTATGTTCCACGTGGAACAGTGTTCACATCATTACAGGCGGAATTCCCCAGGCGGGAATTCGGAACAAGCTGAACCTGTCCACCGAATTCAAATTCCATAAAACTGCAACAGGCGATACACGGCGAATTCTCGGCACGAATTCGTACGTCATTCAATATATTGAATTCTCAAATTCACAACACGACGGCGATTGGAAAAATTCGCCCATGCAAAACAAAACCCCCGGGAATTTCTTCCACGGGGGTTTCGAATTCTCACGATGCCACCGCAGCGTCAGATGTCGAGATTTGCCACCATCAGCGCATTGGTTTCGATGAATTCGCGGCGCGGCTCAACCGCATCGCCCATCAGGCAGGTAAACATCTGGTCGGCGCGGATGGCGTCCTCGATCGTCACCTTCAGCATGCGACGGTTGTTGGGATCCATGGTGGTTTCCCACAACTGGTCCGGATTCATCTCACCCAGCCCTTTATAACGCTGGATGTTGTTGCCGCGACGGGATTCGTTCATCAGCCAGTGCCAGACGTCCTTGAAGCGGTTGGCCGGTTGCACACGCTCACCGCGCTTGATGTACGCGCCTTCCTCCAGCAAGCCCGACAATTGACGCGCGAGTTCGCCGATCCGGCGGTATTCCGGTGACGCGAAGAAGTCGTAGCCAAGACGGTAGGTATGCGGTACGCCGTGCGCCACCACCTCGATCTGCGGCAGGAAGCGGTGCTGTTCCGGATCCGCCATGACTTCCACCAGGAAGCGCTGGCTCGGGTCCGCCGCCTTTTCCAGGGCGACCTGAAGCTGTTCGGACCACGAACGAACCGCCGCTTCATCGTTCAACTGCTCGACAGCGAGCACCGGCAGGCTCAGCAACTGCTCCAGCATGACTTCCGGATAGAGACGGCTCATGCGCCGGATCACGCCCTGCACCTTGCGGTAATCCGTCATCAATCCGGCGAGCGCGACGCCGGACATGGGCGGGGCTTCCGGATTCACGAACAGTGCGGCATCGTCGAGCGCGGTCTGGGTCAGGTAGTTTTCCAGCGCGTCGTCATCCTTCACGTACTGTTCCTGCTTGCCGCGCTTCACCTTGTACAGCGGCGGCTGGGCGATGTAGATATGCCCCCGCTCCAGCAGTTCCGGCATCTGGCGGAAGAAGAAGGTCAGCAGCAGGGTGCGGATGTGCGAACCGTCAACGTCGGCATCGGTCATCAGGATGATCTTGTGGTAGCGCAGTTTGTCAGGATTGTATTCATCACGGCCAATGCCGCAGCCCAGCGCGGTGATCAGCGTGCCGACCTCGGCGGAAGAGAGCATCTTGTCGAAGC
>JAYRMT010000194.1:0-5181 GCA_041912575.1 Fluviicoccus sp.
TGCAGCGCGGGAATTCGACCCGGCAACTTCAGGCGGGCGCGATCCGCCGCCTGTTCGACCTGCCGACGGATGAAGCCTTGTGCGCCCACTGGCCGGATGTGGTGCGCAGCATTTTCAGCCCGCTGGCCATGGAGCGGCGCGACGGCGAGCGCGATTTCATGGTGGCGGACAACGGTTTGCTGCTGTGTCTGCCGGATATCGAGGACGGACGGCATGTGATGTTGTCTTATTGCGAGCGCGGCGGCCGCCTGTTCAATCGTGATGATCTGGATACCGCCCGCGAGCTGTACGGCATCGCCCGGCACGCCCGCGATGCCCTGGCCGCACGTCAGCAGGGTGCGCGACTGGAACGCGACCGCATCAAGCGCGACCTGCACGATGATCTGGGCGCGCGCCTTCTGTCGATCCTGCACGGACGGCAGGAGGCGGGCATGCGCGAGGAAGCGCGGCTGGCGATCCGGGATCTGCGGCAGATGCTGGCGACGCTGGATGAACGCAGTGTCACCCTGATTGAAGCGGCACAACTGATGCGTGAAGAAGCTGGCGAACGCCTGCACCGCGCCGGGATGAGTTTCCGCATGCTGCCGCAGGACTGGTCTGGCGTGATGTTATCAGCGCGGCAATACGCCAACCTGAAGCGCATGGTGCGTGAATGCATCACTAACGCCATCAAGCACTCCGGCGCGGCGGAAGTGCAATTGACGATGACGCTGGAGGAAGACTGGTTGTGCCTGACGGTCAGCGATAACGGCAATTTCGACTTGGCACAGCTGGAACTGGGCGGGCGCGGGCATCACATCATCCACTCGCGCGTGGACGAGTTGGGCGGAGCAGTCGAATGGCGGCAAGCTGCGGGGGGGGGCTGCCGGGTAGCAATCCGCATTCCGGTGGCGGTATCGGCCCGGACGGTAGGAAAAGGGGAGTCACCATGACAGACAGCGATCCGGTACTGATCGTAGAGGATGTGAAGGAAACGGCCGACTGGCTGGCCGCGCGCGTGCAGGCCGCTTTCGGCGCGGGTCGCACCGTGCGTCAGGCGCACACGCTGGCGGCGGCACGCAAGCTGCTGGCGCGCGAACATTTTGGCATGGCAATCCTAGATTTGGGTCTGCCGGACGGCAATGGCGTGGAATTGATTCCCGAATTGACATCACGTGACATCACCGTGGTGGTGGCCACGATATACGATGACGATGCCCACATTTTCAGCGCGCTGCGCGCCGGGGCCGGCGGTTACCTGCTGAAGGATCAGGGCGATGACGAGATCGAACGGGCTCTGGCCGGAATCCGTGACGGCGTGCCGCCCATTTCGCCCAGCGTGGCGCGGCGGATGATGGACTTCTTCGTGCAGCAGGAACGGCTGCGCGAAAACCCGGAAACCGGCAAGCTGACCGCCCGGGAAAAGGAGGTGCTGATCCTGATCGCCAACGGCCTGAGCGTGGGTGAAGCCTCCGCCAGCCTGGGGATTTCCACGCATACCACGCGCGGCTATGTGAAGGACATCTACCGCAAGCTGGGCATTTCCTCCCGTGCCGAGGCCAGTCTTTCCGCCTCGCGGCTGGGTTTGATCCGCAAATAAACGCGACGCCCGGTGATGACAAGGGGCGGCATATAGCCGCCCCTTGTCATCACCGGTCACCCCAAGGCTTATTTCGCTTCGCGCGCCACTTTCGCGACTTCGGCGTTGAAGGCGCTGATCCCCTTCATCGCCCCGGTGCTGTAGGCCTCCGGATCGACCGTGAACGTGTAATCGGCGCTGTTGGACGTGATGCTGCCGGCGCCGGAAAGCAGCGACAACCCCTTGCTGAGCGCATTGGCGGCGTTGGACGTGGTGTCCGTCTTGCTGAGCGTCCCGGCATTGGTGCTGATATTGAGTACCGGTGCCTTGGTGGCCACACCGGGAATGCCGTGCATCATCCGGACTTTCGGCTTGCCCATCCAGATGACGGACGCGGCCTGCAGGTTCATGCCCGGCGCGGTCTGGATTCCGGCAGAGATGGAGGAGTAGGTGGCCCCGGTTTCCCCCCAGATTTGCGGCGCGACAAGGGTGTAGGTCGGGATGAGAACGGTGGCGTCCTTGATTTTCGGCTTGCCCATGCTGATGAACTCGGAGAAGGGACCGGTAAAGCCGATCTTGATCAGTTGCTCATCGCTGGGCGCAGCCACCAGCAGGGTGTCGGAGCTGCCTGCCGGTGATTCCACGGGCAGCCCCCATTTGGCGTCGGTCTTGGCCAGGGCGATGCCCTGCATGTAGTCGCGTCCCTTGATGTCGTTGAACGTCAGCACGGTGTAGCCGGCGGCACGCAGCTGGCCGACGAAGTCGTCATAGGCCCTTTTGGCGATGGACTGCGCCAGGGATTTGTCGAGACCGTTGAGGTGGTATTTGGCGCTGGCCTTGACCGAATTGGCGCTGCCCCCGCCGATGGTGGACAAGGCGCTGCCCTGTTTGGAAACGCCTACCTTGCCATCGACCACGAACTTGACATAGGCGGTGGGCACCACGATGGTCCTGTTGTAGTCCAGCAAGTCTTCCGGATTGACGGCGGTGACAGGAACTGAAATCCCGGAACTGTTGCCGGAGGATGCGCTCACCGGGGCGGGAGCCGCGGCCGGCTGGGCAGCGGCGGTGACCGGAGCGGAGCTGTCGCCGCCACCGGACCTGGCGGCATTGGAGACGCAGCCGGTCATCAGGGTTGCCATGGCCGCTATGGCGGCAGCGAGAATCTTTTTGTTGTCCATGATCTGTCTCCGTGACGTCGAATAAAGAGGGGCGCCTAGCGGTCACCGGGTCGCCCTGAAGACGGGCCCGAGGCCCGTGAGGGGGTTTGGTCAGTGTAGGAAGCGAGGGACGGGCAGGGTACCCCTGAGATGGGGGGGCTGGAACAGCGGGGCATCACCCCGGAACAGGGAGGGGACGTGATTCCCTCCGGTCGGGGCATCGTCACTCCGATACGGTCCATTCAATCAACCGTTCCGTCAATTCCTCCAGAATCCCCTCCACGGCAATCCCCGCCGGCGGGCCCCAAACAGGTGCAGAACGACCCCGACCGCGTGCTGTATCCGCTGAAACGCCAACCCGCCGGGTTCGCTGTCAGCCCGCGAGTTCATGGCCTGGTACAACGGGCATCCGGATTACCGCGATCTGGCCGTCGATCTTTCCACAGAACGGGCTGTGATTGTCGGCAACGGTAATGTGGCCATGGATGTGGCGCGGATGCTGAGCCTGTCACCGGAGGCGCTGGCGAAGACGGATATAGCCGATCATGCGCTGGAGGCCTTGCGCGGCAATCGTATCCGGGAGGTTGTGGTACTGGGGAGGCGCGCGCCGTTTCAGGGGGCGTTCAACAATCCCGAACTCGAGGAACTGGGGGAATTGCCGGGCGTGAATATGGGTGTGGATGCTGGTGAAACCGGTATTGAAAATTTTATTTTCAATCAGTTATGGATGATTCTTCACGTCGCAAGATAATTTCGTTGAAGCGTTTTTCGGAACGTCGTCAGCACGGGTATGACCGCCATATCCTGTTGAAATTCATGGCTTCTCCGCTCGAAATTACCGGAAAACCGCGTGGAGAGCCTGCTGATAGTCCGTAACCGCCCGGAACGCGGGACGGCAACGGCCAATGGCTGGCCAAGGCCACGGATCAGGTGAAGCACTGGATTGCGGACTGGTGTTGCGCGCCATCGGTTTCAGGGGCGTCGCCGTGCCCGGTTTGCCGTTTGACGCGTTGCGCGGCGTGATTCCGAGTATGGACGGTCGCGTGTTGAGCGACTGAAAAGTTTTGCCCGGACAGTATGTCACCGGCTGGATCCGGCGCGGTCCGCGCGGCATCATCGGCACCAACAAGAAATGTGCCCGTGACACCGTGTGCGCCGTGCTGGCCGATGCGCGAGCCGGTCTCTTGCCGGTGGCCGGTACGCTGGATGCGGCGGCTGTTGAAAAGCGTATCCGCGAGCGACAGCCGGACTGTGTGAATCTGGCCGGCTGGTGGCGACTGGATGCGCTGGAAATCCAGGCAGGGCGCCTGCAAGGTCGGCCGAGGCTGAAGTTGACGGATGTCGGGGATATGCTGTCAGCGGCAGCATCCGCATCGCGTTAACCGGACTCAAGGATTTCCTGCATGACAAGCGATGTGTTGCTGCAGCTGATCTACACGGATCACGAAATCCTGTTGTCACGCGAACCTTACGCATCCTGGCGCGATATTCAGGATGCGTTTCCGGCTTGCAAGACCTCGCTGGGACCGTGGTGCGTGGATGAAGTGACGGAGTACCTGCAGCAGGAATATCCGTCACTGCAGCCATCCGCGCTTGAACAGGTAGCAATGTTGCTGTCCGGCACGGAAACTGTACGCACGCTCAGTTGGCGGTTGCGCACGGCAACCTGATATTCGCAACGAAACGCCAGACACTTCACAGCAGCACTGCACGCATTGTCAAACCGCAACGGACATCACCGGATTCCTTTCAAAACCCTCAAAAAAAGTATCCTGACCACTATCCGGCCCATAGCGTACTTTTGTCGCATAATGTATATTATGTTAAATATGGTGCGAACAGCGGTATTTATCTTAGCATTTTCAGCGATTTACCGGAATCCGCAACGGATTATCCGCGCCCTGCCGTCCGCCATGTCGTTTTTGCATTATCGCGAGTTATCAGTGGTTTGCCTGCCGGGTTATTCCGCGCGGCCTTCGAAAAACACGCCCGCAGCGCCAGATTATGACAAGTGGAGCCGAGCCGGATTATCCCGAAAATACGAAAACGGTAAGTTGCGCCTGCTGTCATTCGTCGCGCCACTGATACCGCCTGTCGGCTGGTTATTTGCTCTCGCTATGGAGTTCGCGGATTCAATCAAAAAATTTCATGTACGAAATCACGTCCCATCCCATGACGTGAGGACTTTATGAACAGAAAACGGACCCGCAGCGCCCAGATCAAGCCGCTATTCCATCGCGGCCAGTGGCTTTTCCAGCTCCCGGACCCCTTCGGCGCGGCCTGCCTGCCGCTGTCGGCGCGTGACCTGTCGGAACGCCTGGGCATGCCGTACCGGTCGGCGTTGCGCATCGCCAAGGGTGAGCGGCCGCTCCCGGCGCCGGCGCTGCATTACCTCCAGGCGGTTTGCTTCGGACTGATTGCCGATGAGGACTTCCAGCATCGGCGCTTCTATGTGCGCGACGG
>JAYRMT010000195.1:0-5180 GCA_041912575.1 Fluviicoccus sp.
CCAGCAAACGTTTCAGCATGACATCTCCCACGCCAACAGGCAGAATTCCGGCGGTTATACCACGAGGAGCCGGATCGCCGATATCGCGACCGGGACACGACGCCATGACAACACTTCCCACCCTCGGTTTCGCAGGCATCGGCCTGATGGGCAGCCGCATGGTCCGCCGCCTGCTGGCGGCCGGTTATCCGGTCTGGGTCTGGAACCGCTCGCCGGACAAGTGCGCACCGCTGCTGGCGCAGGGCGCGCATCACGCGCACAGCCTGGCCGGGCTGGCCGACCATTGCGACATCCTGATGCTTTGCCTGTCGGATACGGCGGCGGTCGAACAGGTGATCCGGGGCGAGCACGGCCTGGCCGCTTTTCTGCGGCGCGGCCAGCTGGTGGTGGACTTCTCCAGCATCACGCCCGACGCGACGCGGCAACTGGCGGCCGAACTGGCGCCGCTGGGCGTGGACTGGGTGGATGCGCCGGTATCCGGCGGCACCGGCGGCGCGGAAAGCGGGCGGCTGGTGATCATGGCGGGCGGCGACGACGCGGCGGTGGAGCGCTTCCGGCCGGTGGCGGCGCACCTGTCGCAGCGCCTGACCCGCATGGGCCCGGTCGGCAGCGGCCAGATCACCAAGATCTGCAACCAGATGATTGTCGCCGGCAACGCCGTGCTGATCGCCGAAACGGTGGCGCTCGCCGCCAAGGCCGGTGTCGATGCCGCGCAACTGGCCCCGGCGCTGGCGGGCGGCTTCGCGGACTCCCTGCCCTTCCAGATCCTCGCGCCGCGCATGGCGACGGACAGCTTCGAGCCGGTGCAATGGAAGGTGCAGACACTGCTCAAGGATCTGGACAATGCGGTAGCGCTGGCGAAAGAGCAACTGAGCGGCGTGCCCGTGTCGGCACTGGCGGCGCAGCTGTTACGGCAGCATGCCGCCAAGGGGGCGGCGCTGGAAGACCTGAGTTCGGTGGTACGGTTGTTCAAATCGTAGGGTGGGTCGGGACCCACCATCCCGCTTCGGTTCTGAGGGAGGCGGTGGGTCTCGACCCACCCTAGGGAAGTGTTCGATGAAAAAGGGCGCACGCAGTGCGCCCCTACACGGACGTGAAGGGAATCCCGTCAGGACACCGCGTGATCGCGCGTTTTCCGCAGGCTCAGCCACACCGTCACCGCCAGGATCGCGAGGATCACCCCCAGCGACACCAGCGCCGGGATCTTGATCACGCTCACCAGCAGCATCTTCAGCCCGATGAAGCAGAGGATCACCGCCAGCCCGTAATTGAGCAGGCTCAGCCGTTCGGCGAATCCGACCAGCATGAAGTACATCGCGCGCAGGCCCAGGATCGCGTAGATGTTCGACGTCAGGACGATGAACGGGTCGCTGGTGATCGCGAAGATGGCCGGTATGCTGTCCACCGCGAACATCACGTCGCTCAGCTCTACAAAAATTAGCACCAGCAGCAGCGGCGTCGCCACCCGCTTGCCGTTCTCGACCGTGATGAATTTTTCGCCGTCAAAGCCCTTCGACAAGGGGATATGGTTCTTCAGCCAGTTCAGCAGGCGGTTGTCCTCCAGCGAGGCTTCCTCGCCCGCCGAAAACCACATCTTGAATCCGGTCAGCAGCAGGAACGCGCCGAACACATAGAGAATCCAGTGGAATTCCGCGATCAGCCAGCCGCCGATGAAGATCATCACCGCGCGCAGCACCAGCGCGCCCAGCACGCCGTACAGCAGCACCCGCCGTTGCAGGTGCACCGGCAGCGCGAACGCGCCGAAGATCAGCAGGAACACGAAGACGTTATCGACCGCCAGCGATTTCTCGACCAGATAGCCGGTGACATATTCCAGCGCACGCTCGGAAGCGACGTCCCGACCCAGCGTGCCCGCCAGTTCCCACCACAGCAGGCCGCCGAAGGCCAGCGCCAGCGACACCCACACCAGTGACCAGGCCAGCGCGCTGCGGAAGCTGACGCCTTCCTTGCCGCGGGTCTTGAGCCCGGCGAAATCGATCCAGAGCGCGGCCAGCACGCTGGCCGCAAACACGCCCCAAAGCATCGGGGTAGCAATGGTTTCCATCAACTCATCCTCAAACAGGTTGCACGGATGGCCATCGGAATGTTCGGGAAGAACGCAAGCAATACCGATGGCCGGGGCCATCCACGGTCTTGCTTGCGACAGGAGGGATCATGTCGCGGCGACACCGGCTGCGTTCAGCAGCGTACTGACGATGTCGCGCTTGGGAAGCTACTCCCCATGGAGATGAGCGGACTATAACGGGAACCCGCATTCCGGCAAGCTGGACAAAACAAAAGCACAACGCGTTTAACCGGGCGATTACACGCAGGAAAAGAACGGGTTTAACGTCCGGTGCGATGCTTCACCGGCCGCTTCGGCGCAACCGGCGCCTTGCCGCTGCCGGTCTCGCGCGGCGGCAACCCGGTGTGCTGGGTCAGCACGCGGCCTTTCTTCGCGGTGACCTTCTGGGAGACACCCTGTTCCACCGACGAATTCTTCTTGCGGGCGGTCTGGTAGCCGCCGTCCGTCGCGGGCTGGTACGTCGGGATCAGCTGGTGCTTGCCGTTGCCGATCAGATCCGCGCGACCCATGGCCTTCAGCGCCTCGCGCAGCAGCGGCCAGTTGTTGGGGTCATGGTAACGCAGGAAGGCCTTGTGCAGACGCCGCCGCCGGTCGCCCTTGACGATATCCACCGTCTCGCTGGACCGCGTGACCTTGCGCAGCGGATTCTTGCCGGAGTGGTACATGGCGGTGGCGGTGGCCATCGGCGAGGGATAGAAGGTCTGCACCTGGTCGGCGCGGAAGCCGTTGCGCTTCAGCCACAGCGCCAGGTTCATCATGTCTTCGTCGGTGGTGCCGGGGTGCGCGGCGATGAAGTACGGGATGAGGTACTGCTCTTTTCCGGCTTCCTTGGAGAAGCGGTCGAACATCTGCTTGAAGCGGTCGTAGGTGCCGATGCCGGGCTTCATCATTTTCGACAGCGGACCGCCCTCGGTGTGCTCCGGCGCGATCTTCAGGTAGCCGCCGACATGGTGCGTCACCAGTTCGCGCACGTACTCGGGCGAACGCACCGCCAGGTCGTAGCGGAGGCCGGAGCCGATCAGGATTTTCTTCACCCCGGGCAACTTGCGCGCGCGGCGGTAGAGCTCGATCAGGTGCGAGTGGTCGGTATTGAGGTTGTCGCAGATGTCGGGATAGACGCAGGACGGCTTGCGGCAGGCCGCCTCGATCTTCGGTGACTTGCAGGCCAGACGGTACATGTTGGCGGTCGGGCCGCCCAGGTCGGAGACGATGCCGGTGAAACCGGGCACCTCGCGCATCTTCTCGATCTCGCGGATGATCGAGTCCTCGGAGCGGTTCTGGATGATGCGGCCTTCATGTTCGGTGATCGAACAGAAGGTGCAGCCGCCAAAGCAGCCGCGCATGATGTTCACCGAGAAACGGATCATCTCGTAGGCGGGAATGCGCGCGTCGCCGTAGGCCGGGTGCGGCACCCGCGCGTACGGCAGGTCGAAGACGTAATCCATTTCCTCGGTGGTGAGCGGGATGGGCGGCGGATTGATCCACACCTCCTGCTCGCCGTGGCGCTGCACCAGCGCACGCGCGTTGCCGGGGTTGGTTTCCAGGTGCAGAACGCGGTTGGCGTGGGCGTAATACACCGGATCGGACCGGACCTGCTCGAAGGACGGCAGGCGGATCACCGTTTTCTCGCGCGGCGGCAGACGGTGCTTGAGCGCGGAGCTGGCGCGCAGGGTGACGGCCTGGATGCCCTCCTCGCTGCCGGACTCTGATTGGGACGCCTTCTGCTTCTCCACCTCGCAGGACGCGGTGTCCTGGGTGTTCACATAGGGATTGATGATCGGATCGACGCGGCCGGGATGGTCGACATCGGTGGACACCAGCTCGAACCAGCCCTCCGGCGTATCGCGGCGCATGAAGGCCGTACCGCGGATGTCGGTGATGTCGCGGATGTTCTCGCCGCGCGCCAGCCGGTGCGCGACCTCGACAATGGCGCGTTCGGCGTTGCCGTAGAGCAGCAGGTCGGCCTTGGCATCGAGCAGCAGCGAACGGCGGACCTTGTCCTGCCAGTAGTCGTAATGGGCAATGCGACGCAGGCTGGCCTCGATGCCGCCCATCACGATGGGGACGTTCGGATAGGCTTCGCGGGTACGTTGCGCATAAACGATCGAGCAGCGGTCCGGCCGCTTGCCGCCCTCGCCGCCGGGCGAATAGGCGTCGTCGGAGCGGATTTTCCGGTCCGCCGTGTAGCGGTTGATCATCGAGTCCATGTTGCCCGCCGACACGCCGAAGAACAGGGTCGGCTCGCCCAGCGCCTTGAACGGTTCGGCCGAATTCCAGTCCGGCTGCGCGATGATGCCGACCCGGAAGCCCTGCGCCTCCAGCAGGCGACCGATGATCGCCATGCCGAAGCTCGGGTGATCCACATAGGCGTCGCCGCTGACAATGATGATGTCGCAGGCGTCCCAGCCCAGTTGATCCATCTCGTCGCGGTTCATCGGCAGGAACGGCGCGCTGCCGAAACATTCGGCCCAGTACTTGTCCCAGGCGAACAGGGGCTTGACGGCGGCGGGGACGGAAGACAGCACGGACATGGGGAAACAGCTCAACGGCGGGGGAAATCGACGGTCGCGGATTGTAGCGCACTCCGGCGCAAAAGGATTGACCGCCGGGGTGCTGCATGATAATTAACCACACCCGAAAAATAATCGTCTAAAGCCCGCCGTTCGTCGGATAGACATTTCATGGAGCTCCCGAGTGGGAGAGCCTTCCCCGTATGGTTAACCGGCGGCAGCCTCGACAGGAAACAACGTGGATAGTGCAGAGACTCCGAAGGCGGACATCGGAAAGGGGGTATCGCCCCAACTCTTCAATGCCAAGAAGCTAGACTATATTCAGAAAACCCTGAAGGACCGTCCGTTCTTCCTGTATTTCGAGAACGACATCGAGACGATGTTCTACTCGAAGCGCGCCGACGAATACCTGCGCATCCTGACCGTCGGCAAGAGCATGCTGCTGCTGCTGTACGGACTGATCTCGATCTTCGCCGTCAGCCAGTTTCCCAACGCGGTCTTCGCCGACGACCTCTTCATCGCCAAGTTCGTGTTCCTGCCGATCGCCATCGCACTGATGTGCGTGCTGCTGTTCGCAGAGAAAC
>JAYRMT010000196.1:0-5177 GCA_041912575.1 Fluviicoccus sp.
GACGGCGGCGCCCCCTGCAACAGCGCCGCCGGCCGGCCCTGACGACAGAGAGGACTTATCATGGATTCGCTCGCAAACTGGCTGAACACCCTGGTGTTCGGCATTTATCCCTACATCGCCTTCGCGGTGTTTATTATCGGCTGCGTCATCCGCTTCGACCGCGACCAGTACACCTGGAAGGCCAGCTCCTCCCAGTTGCTGGATCGCGGCAACCTGCGCGTCGCCAGCAACCTGTTCCACGTCGGCGTGCTGCTGATCATCGTCGGCCATGTGGTCGGCCTGCTGACCCCGCACAGCATTTACACGCAGTTCATCACCGTGCAGCAGAAACAACTGCTGGCGATGGCGGCGGGCGGCGTGTTCGGCGCTCTGTGCTTCCTCGGCCTGCTGCTGCTGATCACCCGACGCCTCAACAGCCCGCGCCTGCGCGCCACCACCCGGTTCAGCGACTGGCTGGTGCTGTGGATGCTGTTCATCCAGGTCTCGCTCGGCCTGCTCACCATTACCGTTTCCGCGCAGCATCTGGACGGCGGCAGCATGGTGAAACTGGCCGAATGGGCGCAGCACATCGTCACCTTCCGGGGCGGGGCTGCGGACTTCATCGCGGATGAAAGCATCGTCTTCAAGGTGCATATCTGGCTGGGCCTGAGCCTGTTCGTGGTCGCGCCGTTCACCCGTCTGGTGCATGTCATCAGCGCCCCGGTGTGGTACCTGCTGCGGCCGGGGTATCAGGTGGTGCGCAGTCGGGATGTGCGTTGAAATCCGTGTTTGATCGCTGCGTAGGGGCGCACTGCGTGCGCCCTCGCGGACAGACACGCCCTGATTCAAAACCCTGTTCGGCCACCAGGGCGCACGCAGTGCGCCCCTGCGTAGGCATTCAACAGGAGAGAAACTGATTGCGGAGAATGTCATGACCCCCATCACCGTCAACCACAAGGAAATCCCCGAATCCGTCATCGGGCAGGAGATGCAATACCACCCGGCCGCGACCCGTCAGGAAGCCTGGCAACGCGCCGCCGAGGCCTTGGTGTTGCGCGAGCTGCTGTTGCAGGAAGCGCACCGTGAAGCCGTCGCATCGGTGGACAACGACGAGGCTGAACTCATCGACGCCTTGCTGGCCCGCGTGCTCCGGGTCGAAGAGCCGGCAGCGCCGGATTGCGAGGCGTTCTACGAGGCGCAGCAGCACCGCTTTGTCGGACCCGACCGGTCGCCGTTGCCCTATCAGCAGGTGGAAACGCTGATCCGTTCCGAACTGCAAGCCCGCGCCCTGCGCCAGGCGCTGACCGTCTACCTGCAAGGACTGGTGGCGCGCGCCGAGATTCGCGGCATCCGCATGGGGCAGGGTGTCCTGCCCGTGATGAGCCTGAACTGATTTTTCCGAACTCCGGAGGATCCCATGGACTACCTGCACCTTCCCGTCGGACAGATCGCCGCCCGCCTGCCGGGCGCCAGCGGCGTGTTCCAGCGTTACGGGATCGATTTCTGCTGCGGCGGCCGCACCTCGCTGGAGGACGCCATCCACCGGAAGAAAGTGGACGGCGCGCAGCTGGTGCGCGACCTGATCGCGCTGGAGGCGCGCCCGGGTCAGGGCGCGGACTGGAACGACATGCCGATCCATGACTTGCTGTTCCATCTGCGGCGCGACTTTCACGATCGTCATCGGGAACAGCTGCCGGAACTGATCCGCCTCGCCAAGCGAGTGGAGTCCGTGCATGGCGACCGCGCCGATTGTCCGGACGGACTGGCGAAATTGCTGAAGGAGCTGATGGACGAGCTGGAGCTGCACATGCAGAAGGAGGAGTGCGTGCTGTTCCCGATGATCGGCGCGGGCGACAGCCACGCGTGGATGCCCATGCAGATCATGGAGCAGGAGCATGACGAGCACGGCCACCGCCTGGAGCGCCTGCTGGCCATCACCAACCGGGGGCAGCCGCCCGAGGACGCCTGCAATACCTGGCGCGCGCTTTACGCGGGCATTCGCAGCTTTGCGGAGGATCTGCAGCAGCATATCCATCTGGAAAACAATGTGCTGTTCCCACGCGTCCGGGGGACCTGATCATGTTGCGCTGCAACCCGCGCGGCGACTGGCCGCAGGTGCACGAGAGCGCCTTCATTGATCCGACCGCCATCCTGTGCGGGCAGGTGATCGTGCAGGAGAACGTGTTCATCGGCCCCTACGCGGTCATCCGCGCCGACGAAGTCAACGAGCGCGGGGAAATGGAGCCGATCGTTATCGGCGCGCATTCGAACATTCAGGACGGAGTGGTCATCCACTCCAAGGCCGGCGGGCTGGTGGTGATCGGCGAGCATACGTCGATCGCGCACCGTTCGATCATCCACGGCCCGTGCAGCATCGGCAGCCATGTCTTCATCGGCTTCAACTCGGTGGTCTACAACGCCACCGTGCAGGATTATGCGGTGGTGCGGCACAACTGCGTGATCGACAGCCGCGAGATTCCCCCCGGGGTCTACGTGCCATCCTGCTGGAAGGTCAACCACGAAACCGACACCTCGCAACTGCAACCGGCCTCGGATTATGCGCAGGACTTCTCCGAAAGTGTGGCGCGGGTGAACGTCGATCTGGTGTACGGCTACCGGGCCATCCGCAACACGTTCTGAGCCCGCGCCGTTTCCTCCGGCCGTCGCATGGTCTAGGATCGACGGGTCATCCCCGCCAGCGCAGGACGTCCATGCCGGTCACCCTCCGGGTTCTTCCCACGCCCTATCACCGCGTGCTCTATCACTATCACGGGCGCGCCATGCCCCGGGACGGTCTCCGGCTGTTCAGTCCGGCCTACCCGCAGTTTTCCACGGCGGAAGGGATACGGCTGGCGACGGCGGGCCGTCTCGCGGAAAGCGAGGCCTGGTTCCGGCGGCAACTGGCGCAGGAGCCCGGCAACGCCGACGCGCATAACAATCTGGGCCTGGTTCTGGCGCGTCTGGGCAGGCATGACGAGGCGCTGCCGCATTACCGGCAGGCGTTGGCGCTGGATGTGTCCGGCGTGGCCTGCCGCGTCAACTTCGCCCTGTCGCTGATTGCTCTGAACCGCTCGCCGGAAGCCGCGGCGGTGTTTGCCGACGTCGTGCGACTGCAACCGGACGATCCCGCCCTGTGGTTCGATTACGGCAATCTGCTGATCGCCACGTGGCGGCACGAGGACGCCGCCGCCGCCTTCAGCCGGGTCTGTGAACTTGCCCCGGATTACCCTTATGCGCGCGGAAAGCGGTTTTACGCACGGCAGTATTGCTGCGACTGGCGCGATTACGCGGGCGAGCGCGAGGCCATCCGCAGGGCCGTGATGCGTGAGGAGCCGGTCATCACGCCCTTCGCCTTCCTGATCGGCGCCGCAAGCCCCGGGGAACAACTGGCCTGCGCGCGGCGTTACGCCCGTCAGTATCCGGCGCGGACTGTCGCGTCCCCGTCCGGGGCGCCCCGCGCCGACAGCCGCATCCGCGTCGCCTACCTGTCCGCCGATTACCATGAGCACGCCACCGCCTACCTGATGGCCGAGCTGTTCGAGCGCCACGACCGCAACGCCTTCGAAGTCACCGCCCTCAGCTACGGCCCGCCCTCGGACGGCCCGATGCGCCGGCGCCTGATCCGCGCCTTCGACCATTTCCTCGACGTCCGCACCCTCAGCGACGAAGCCGTCGCCGCGCTGATCCGCGAACGCGGCATCGACATCGCCGTCGACCTCAAGGGCTACACCACGCATGCGCGGCCGGGCATCCTCGCCGGACGCGCCGCGCCGGTGCAGGTGAGCTACATGGGCTTCGCCGCCACCACCGCCTTGCCCTGGCTGGATTACATCGTCGCCGATCCCGTGGTGATTCCGCCGGTGGAAGACCGCTGGTTCACCGAACGGGTGGTCCGTCTGCCGGACAGCTATCTGGTCAATGACGGCAAGCGGGAGATCGCCGCGCGCCGGTTTTCCCGCGCCGAACTCGGGCTGCCGGACGACGCCTTTGTCTATTGCTGCTTCAACAACACCTACAAGCTGACCCCGGCGTTCTTCGCCCTCTGGATGCGGCTGCTGGCGCGGACGCCCGGCAGCGTGTTGTGGATGATGGAAGGCAACGCCGCCTCGCGCGCCAACCTGCGGGACGCCGCGCGCGCGGCCGGAATCGATCCGGACCGGCTGGTGTTCGCCCCGGCGATGCCGCTGGCGGACCACCTGTCCCGCCACCGCGAAGCCGACCTGTTCCTCGACACCTTGCCCGTCAACGCCCATACCACCGCCAGCGACGCTCTCTGGGCGGGTGTGCCGGTGCTGACCTGTCCGGGCGACACCTTTGTCGGGCGGGTGGCCGCGAGCCTGCTCCGGGCCGTGGGCTTGCCGGAGTTGATCGTGGACGATCTTGAACAGTACGAGCGGGAGGCCCTGGCGCTGGCGCAGGACCGGAGCCGCCTGCGTGGACTGCGTGACAGACTCGCCGCGCAACGCACGACGGCGCCGCTGTTCGATACGGACTGCTTCCGGCGGCACCTGGAGTCAGCATACCGGACCATGATCGCGCGTTCCCGCCAGGGGTTTCCGCCACGATCGTTCGATGTCCCGGTCATCCCGCCGGGCTGAAACGACTTGTCACACCTTGCGGAAAATTTGTGAACGTGATGCAGGACAGGGCGACCGTCGTCCGGCTAGTCTAGGGACGCTGGTAACGCGCCGGATGCAGGCTACCGGCTCAGGCCATTCGGCGCGACACCAGGCTTCATGACATGCCCGTTCCACCGGGGTCATGCGCCCCGGTCAGGATGACAGAACAACCCGACACGATCAGGTGCCCCCGCATGAATGACCACAGCCATATCCGCCGCAAAGCCTACGTCATCGATACCAACGTCCTCATTCACGATCCCAACTCCGTCCTCAACTTCGAAGAACACCGCGTCATCATCCCGATGACCGTCCTGGAAGAACTCGACAAGCTCAAGTCCGCCAAGGCCTCCGTGGCTTCCGAATGCCGTGCCGCCATCCGCCTGATTGACCGCATCCTCGGCGATGACGAACCGGAAAAGATCCGGCAGGGCGTCCCGATCTGGCGCGAGGCGACCCGGAATCATCTGGGCACGCTCTCCGTGCTGATGGATGCGCCGGAAGGCAAGCACCACGAACCGCTGAACCGCGAGCTGAACGACAACAAGATCATCAACCAGCTGGTGGCCCTGCAGGCCG
>JAYRMT010000197.1:0-5169 GCA_041912575.1 Fluviicoccus sp.
GTTCCGGCGCGGCCTGCGCGACCGCGGCAGCCACCACCGGCTTCGGGTGCACCGGCAGCGGCGTGGTTGAACGCTCGCGGGCGCGGCTCAGGGTCTCCTCACGCTGCGCCTCGCTCAGGGCGTCCGCCAGCAGGTTTTCCGACTTCCGGTAGAGCGGCACCAGCAGCGCCAGGTTCAGCCCGGGCACGCACAGGATGGCCCAGAACACCGCCATCACGAACAGGGAAAACCCCATGCCGCCGCGGATGAAGCTGACGCCGGCGGCTCCGCCCAGGATGCCCACGCCCCAGAGCAGTCCGGGCACCATGCCGAGATCGCCGTAGAGTAGCGCCAGCAGGGCCAGCAGGTTCATGGACAGCGCCACCAGCAGGAACTGGCGGGCATTGGCGGCGGCGGCGGCGCGATTTTCGGGGGCGGCGTCTGACATGGCGAAATCTCCGGTCATTCCCGCGCGGAGATCCTTCAGACTGATCGGCAGAGCCGGGCGGTGCGGATACGCCCGGTCGGAATACTCCTTCATTTTGTCAGGATATCCCGTCAATGGTTAAGAAAGCGTCTAGACGCTTTCAGCCAGCGCCGCCATGCCCGAGCGGTTCACGCCGCTGAGCAAGGCCTTCACCGACGCGGTGATGATATTGCTGTCGATGCCCACGCCGTAGCAGGCCCCGGCCACGCCCGGCCGCACGATTTCCAGGAAGGCGCAGGCCTTGGCGTCCCCGCCTTCCGCGCTCGCGCCCATCGAGCGTTCCTCGTAGCTGCGCACCTGGACGTGGATGCCCGCCGACTGCAAGGCGTGCACCGCCGCGTCGATCGGCCCGTTGCCGTGGCCGGTCAGCACGCGGGTCACCCCGTCGATCTCCGCCACCAGACGCACGCCCTGGCCGTCGGCATGTTCGAACAAATGATGTTCGCGATAGGTCACCGCGCCCGCCGGTTGCAGATAGGTCTGCGAGAACAACTCCCAGATCGTCGCCGCGCTGATTTCGCCGCCATGGGCGTCGGTATGGGCCTGCACCACGGCGGAAAACTCGACTTGCACCCGGCGCGGCATCACCACGCCGTAGCCGGTTTCCAGCAGGTAGGCCACGCCGCCCTTGCCGGACTGGCTGTTGACCCGGATCACCGACTCGTAGCTGCGCCCGAGATCCGCCGGATCGACCGGGAGATAAGGCACGTTCCACACCGCATCGGCCTGCTGCTGCGCAAAGCCTTTCTTGATCGCGTCCTGGTGCGAGCCCGAGAACGCCGTGAACACCAGATCGCCGACATAGGGATGGCGCGGGTGGATCGGCAACTGCGTGCAATGCTCCACGGTGCGGGCAATGCGGTCGATATCCGAAAAATCGAGATTCGGCGACACGCCCTGGGTGTACAGGTTCATCGCCAGCGTCACCAGATCGACGTTGCCGGTGCGCTCGCCGTGGCCGAACAGGCAGCCTTCCACCCGGTCCGCACCCGCCATCACCCCGAACTCCGCCGCCGCCACCGCCGTCCCGCGATCGTTGTGCGGATGCAGGCTGAGGATCACGCTGTCGCGCCGGGCGAGGTTCCGGTGCATCCACTCGATCTGGTCGGCGTAGATGTTCGGCGTCGCCACCTCCACCGTCGCGGGCAGGTTGAGGATGACTTTATTGTCCGGCGTCGCGCCCCAGGCCGCCGTCACCGCATCGCAGACTTCCCTGGCGAAATCGAGTTCGGTCGCGGTAAAGGTTTCCGGGCTGTACTCCAGTTGCCATTGCGTCTCCGGCTGCGCGGCGGTGAGTTCCTTCACCAGCGTCACCGCCTCGACCGCCATCCGCACCACCTCGGGCTTGCTCATGTTGAACACCACCTCGCGGAAGGTCGGTGACGTCGCGTTGTACACATGCACGATCGCCCGTTTCGCCCCGCGCAAGGACTCCACCGTGCGGCGGATCAGGTGCTCGCGCGCCTGGGTCAGCACAATGATCGTCACGTCCTCGGGAATATGGCCGTCCTCGATCAGCGTACGCACGAAATCGAAATCCGTCTGCGACGCCGACGGAAACGCCACCTCGATCTCCTTGAACCCGATCTCGCACAGCATCTTGAACATCCGCATCTTCCGCTCCCCGTTCATCGGCTCGAACAGGGACTGGTTGCCATCGCGCAGGTCGGTACTCATCCACACCGGCGCCTGCGTAATCACACGGCCCGGCCAAGTGCGATCGGGAAGATTCAACGGCGCAAAGGGGCGGTATTTGGCGGAAGGATTCGACAACATGACGGCGGCTCCGGCAGGGGATTTCGTTGAAGACAGATTACGGCGGAAAGAAGGGCAGGTGATTGCGAAATGCAGGAATTAAGCGCACCATGAAGGCATAAAATTGCCCAAAATCATAAAAACCGGCAATTCACCTGACCCTGGCGGTCCGCAGCCAACTGTCTGAGCCAACATGCCGATGAACGAAGTGATGGAAGTAAGGTGGTGGTGAAAGGGAGAGGGCGGTGAGCGAGTTTTGGCGCAGGACGCGGTTTTGCCTACTTTTCCCAAGAGAAAAGTAGGGCCCGCGGCAGGCGGATGAAGAATGTGACATAGAAGTGGGGGAGTGTTCTGCCCGGAACCCCCCACCCCTTCGGGGAGCCCCCCTGTTCCACAGGAGGGCGTAAAAAGCAGGAGCCCACCCATGACCCTCGACCGCTACGACCGCCTCATCCTGCAAGCCCTGCAGGACGACGGCCACCTCAGCAACCAGGACCTCGCCGACCGCATCGGCCTCACCCCGTCCCCCTGCCTGCGCCGCGTCAAGGCGCTGGAGGAATCCGGCCTGATCACCGGCTACCGCGCGCTGGTGGACGCCCGCAAGCTCGGCCTCACGCTAATGGCGCTGATCCACATCTCCATGGACCAGCACACCCCCGAACGCTTCAGCCATTTCGAGGAACGCATCGCCGACATCCCGGAGGTGCTGGAGTGCCTGCTGATTACCGGCCAGGCCGCCGATTACCAGCTGAAAGTGGTGGTGCGCGACATGGACGCCTATCAGGAACTGCTGCTCAACCGCATCACGCGCATCCCCGGCGTCACCGGCGTGCACAGCAGCTTCGTGCTGCGCCGGGTGGTGGACCGCACGGCGCTGCCGGTCTGAATCCGCCTGTCCGGAAGACGGGGTTACCGGCGGGCAATCCGGCGTATGATCGGGGCATTCCCCCATAAGAAGGAGCACGACGATGACTCCCCTGACCGTAGCCGGCGTTACCCTGTCCCGCACCTGCGATGTCGATGGTCATCACCTCAAGCTGAACGGCGCGGGCGTGCGCACGCTGCTGATGGTGAAGGTGTACGTGGCGGCGCTGTACGTGAAACATCCGGGCCATGACGCCGAGGCGATCCTGGATGCGGGCGGCCCGCTGTGCGTGGAACTGGTGATGAAGCGCTCGGTGGGGGCGGACACCATCCTCGACAACTTTCACGGCGTGCTGCGCGACAACGTGACCGAGGCGGAGTGGGAACAGCTGGAACCCGCCATCGCCGGGCTGGACAAGGCGATTCGCGCGGTGAGCCAGACGAAGGAGGGGGATCGCCTGCGGCTGGAATTCACGGCGTCGGGGAATACGCGCGTGGTGTTCAATGATCGCGAGATGGATACCGTGACCGGCGGCGGGCTGGCGCGGGCGATGCCGCGCATCTGGCTGGGGCATTCCCCGGCGCAGGAGAGCATGAAGAAGGGGATGCTGGGGTTGTGATGGCGACGTTTCGGCCGCTGTAGCCCGCCAGGATTGCGGGGCAAGGCCTTGTTAAACCGTTTGTCGATTGGGTTGAGGCACGAAGCCTAACATTTTCAGCAACTTGGCGATCATCTCTTGGGCTTCCTGCGTCAGCCGCAACCTACGCGGAATACGGCTTCCGCTGCCCGTCGCCGCGTGCTTTAATGGTACACACAGGTTTGTATGTACGTGAGGTTGCCATGACTGTGTTGACTACCCGGGTATTCATGAACGGCAATAGCCAGGCCGTGCGCATTCCGCAGGAATTCCGGCTGGATACCCGTGAAGTGCAGATTACGCGCGCCGAGAATGGCGATCTGATTCTGCATCCGGTTCCTGAGGCGCGGGGAACCGCGCTGCTGGAGGCGATGCAGGGCATCCGGGAAACGTTGGGGGATTATGTGCTGGATGAGATGGAGGAGGAGTTGCGCCGTCAGGAGCCGCCGCAGGAGCGTGACCCGCTGTGATCTACGTGCTGGATACGAATATCCTGATCTATCTGATCCGGAACACGCCGGTGAGTGTGGGGGAGCGCATTAATGCCTTGCCGGCGTCGGACAGGCTTTGCATGTCGTTTGTGAGTTGGGCGGAGTTGTTGAAGGGGGCGGAGCGGAGTACGCGCAAGGTCGAGGCGCTGCGGCAGATGGAGTTGTTGCGCCGGGGGATTCCGGTGGTCTATCCGGACGGTCCGGCGATTTGTGCGGAGTATGCGCGGCATGCGGTGCGGCTTCGGCTGGCGGGGACGCCGATTGGGGGGAATGATCTCTGGATTGCGGCGCATGCGTTGGCGGAGAAGGCGGTGCTGGTGACGAATAATGTGCGGGAGTTTGAAAGGGTCGAGGGGTTGGTGGTGGAGAACTGGGTGGCTTAGAGGGATTTGTAGCCTGCAAGCGGCCAGTTATGCCGCATCGCGTCTGCGTTTTGACAGCCAACTCCACGGAGACTCAGCAAAAGCTCCGTTGAATAAAAATAGACCAGCAAAGCCGAAGCAGATTCCTGCCAAGAATTTACCAATATATACAGCAGCACCACCTTTGAAGTAAGCAACTGCGAAAAATAGAACAAGCTCCAGCGGCAATAGGATCGCCGCAATGATACCCGCAATGACACCACCCCATCCCCAAACAGAGTGGTAATACTGAATTGGGACAATTACGTAACCCCAAAAAGCTGCAATTCCTCCTCCGAATGCGCTGATCATTGCGGCATAAACCAGAAAACCTGGCCGATTGCCGAAGAGTTTGTATAGAAATACGCACGGGGCCGTAAGTAGTAAAGCTATCTCGGCCAGTGAGAGATTAAGAAGCCCTTTCATTAGAACGCCGACAACGGTGAGAACGAGAGCTATGAGTATTTGAAACATGTGAAATATCCTCCCCCCCCCCCCGGGGTGGGGGGGGGGGGGGTCGGGGGGGGGGGGGGGGGGGCGGTGGGGGGCGGGGT
>JAYRMT010000198.1:0-5135 GCA_041912575.1 Fluviicoccus sp.
GCGGCGCGTGGGGGTGGGGTTGAGCCATTTCACGTCGCCCGCGGCATACGCAGGCAAACGGTCCACGGCCAGGCTGCCGCGCGCCTGGGCCGGGTCACCGTCGCGCAGGTAGGCGCGGAACACCGCCACGTCCACCGACGTTTCGTACAGGCGTTGCCCCGCCTTGAGCGTGACGGCAGACACGCGGCGCACGCCGGCCGGCGCATATTCAGCCGCCAGACCCAGCACCAGGCCGATGGCGTCGGCCTCGTTCTGGCCGTAGCGGTTGTTTTCGTATTCGACGACCAGGTTGCTGCCCTGGGTGCCCACGCGCACGCGCTCCAGCCCCACAGCCACCAATGCTTTTTGCAAGGCATCCTGCCGGTCCTCGGCCGTGGGGGTCATGCCAACCGCAGCAGGCTTGGCGTCAAGCGACGCCAGCGTTTGCGAAGGCTTGAAAGTGGCGGGCTTTTGCGCCAGGGTCTCCAGCGGGATCACCACGCTGACGGCGGCACTGCTGCGGTCCATGTCGCGGCCCAAAGGGTCCTGCGCGCCGGACGAGCGCTGCAACGTGGCCACAACCTGGGCATCGGCCAGCCAAGGGATGTTGGGCGAGGTGTAGCGGGCGCCGACGTGCTTTTGCTGGCCGTCGTATTCGGCCAGCAGGGACAGGCCGGTCTGGCCGACCAGGAATTCCACACCGCCGAACGCGCCGTCAAAGGCGTAGCCGTTGGCGCGGTTGCCCCCTGTGGGCGAGCCAAAGGCGTAACCAGCGGACCAGCGCACCGGCCCCCATTGGTCGCTGACCACGCCATAGCGTGACTTGAACAGGGACGCGCCACCGCTGACGTCATTCAAGCCCAAGGCAATGCTGGGCTGGCCGCGCCAGAACTCCGGCAATTTGAGCTTGACGTTGGCCGAGATGTCGCGCGGACCGTTGATGGTCACGCCGGGCAGCGGGTTCTGGTATTCCGCAAAGCGGCCAAAGATTTCAACGTTGGGCAGCAGGCCGACGCCCAGGCTGTAGTTCTGCCGCTTGCTGAACGGGCCGAGGTTGGGCTCGGCATAGTTGCCACGGGTCAGCGCCAGATCGCCGACGCCCAGCGTCTGGGCCGACGGCACGACCAGGCCGCCGGTGGAGCCCTGGGTGGTGATGCCGCGGGTCTGCGCGTGGGCGGCGTGCAGCACGAGGCCCATGCCGGCCACGATGACGCCAGCGCGAAAGAAACGAATGCCAGTGACGGGAATGCTCATGACGGCTCCTGACCCATCTGCGCCCGCGCAGGCTTGCGACGCAGCGACCAGGCATCGACCAACGCCCGCCAGCTTTCGGCAGACTCCGGGTCATCCTTGGCCTTGCGCACGGCACGCCGCACGAAAGCCACCAACAGCCCCAACATCACACCGGCCACGGCAGCGCCCAGCACGATCACGGCACGCGCCGGCTTGCTCTTGCGGTCGGGCGGCAGCGCCACGTCCACCTGCTGGATCAGCGGACCGTCCCGCGCCTCATCGGCCTTGGCGAGCTGGAACTGCTGCAGCATGGCGGTGTAGATCGCTTCCTGGTACTTCAGCTCACGGTACAGGCGCACGTTGTTCAGGGCGTCGGCAGAACCACGCGCGCCATCGGCCGACGACGACCCGCCCTCGAGCCGCGCGAGCTGGGCGCGCAGGCTGGCCAGCTCCGCCGACAGGCGGCGCAGGTCCGGGTTCTCGGGCCCCGCATAGGCGCGAATGGCCTGCAACTGCACTTCGCGCGCAACGATCTGGCCGCGGATCTGGGCCGCCGCACCAATCAGGGACTGGGTCTGCGCGTCCACACTGGCCAGGCCGCTGCGGTCCTGGGCCTGCTTGACGTTCATCTCGGCCTTGGCGAATTCGTCCTTGGCCTTGTTCATTTGCTGTTCGAAGAACAGGCGGCGCTGTTGGGCCTCTGTCACCGCCAGACGGCCGGTGAGCTTCTGCAATTCCTCGGCATAGGCGTTGGCCAATTGCGCGGCAAAAGCTGGGTCTTTGTCATCCACTTCAACGGAGATCAGCGTGGATTTGCGATCAGCGGCGATGCGCACCGTCTTTTGCAGTGCCAGACGCGTATTCACCAGCGTCTGCTGCTCATACCGCTCCTTCAACTTCAACCTGTCGATGAGCGTGTTGGCAATGGCATCTGTCTTCAGCAGACCGACGTACAGCTCTTCCTGACTTTTCAGCGCACCAGCGACTCCCACGCTCGCCGCCAAGGCCCCCAGATTGGCCGCCATGGCGCCCGAACTGCTCTGCCCTTGTTGCGGCGGCAGCAATGTCGTGCGTGCCGTGTAGATGGGCGGGAGCAACAGGCTCACTGCCAGCCCCGTCGCAATGCATACCGCAGCAATCGTGGCAATCGTGAATTTCTCTTCACCAACCGCCGTGGCCAAGTCCAGCAGGCTGACGTCGGACTCAGGCTCTGCGGCCGGGAGATCGTAAGAATCAGTCATGGGCTCGCCTAGTCCTTCAGCACCTTGAGGCCTGCCGCGCCCAGCCCGAACTGGTAGAAGATGGCTGTCAGGTCCTTGGCCCCTTCAATAAATCGGGTGTATGCGGAACGCTTGTCGAACTTCTCGGGCACAAACAGCGTGTCGCCGGGGTTCAGACGCTGGGCCAACACACCCGCATTCAGCCCCCACAGACTGTTGCTCCCCTTGCCAACTTCCACGGTGCCGTCAGCACGGATGATGGCGACGTAGTCCTCGTCCGCGTCACGCGTGGGGCCAGCGCGGTCCAGGTAGTCACGCGCGGTGTAGTTGTATTTGTGCAGGAACGAAGCCTCTGCCGTCACGGCGCCAAACACACCGACGAAACTCGGCGTGACGGGTACAGTGATCTGGTCGCCGTCTTCGAGCACGATAGGGGGTACGTTCTGGCTGCGGGGGTCCAGCTCCAATGCTATGCGTCCCGTGGCTTTCAGGCTCTGCAGGCGGCTCAGCAGCAGGCGCTGCGTAGTCAGCTGGGCCTGCAAAGCCTCCGAAGCCTTGTCGGTGTCGCGCACATTCTGCAGTGCCGCCGCAGCCTGTGAATTGATGTCGGCCTCCAGCCGTCGAGTGGCCCGGTCCAGGTTGGCCTGCTGCTGGACGCGCGTAGCCTCGCGCAGAAATACGGTTCCGTAGACAAACGCGTTCTGGCTGAAACCACCGGCGCGCTGCACCAGCTGGGGCAGGGTCTCGCCCGGTGCCAGCTGGTAGACGCCAGGCACTTTCACCTCGCCACCAATTCGCACATACTGCGTGCGCTTTTCGACAGGAACCGGCAGGTCGTTGACGCTGAAGATGGTGACGATGTCGCCCGGCATCAGTTCCAGATTGGCTGCTGGGTCCTTGTCACGCACGGCGCGCCCCAGGTTGAAGGGGATGAGTTGGGACCGTAGCTCTTTCTTGTCCAGCCTCTCGATGACGGCGTAGTCCCAGTTGATTTCCTGCAACAAATTCTTGACCTCGTTGGCAACCCGGCTGTCGCTGACGTTGCGACCGCTTTCGCGCCCGTTTTCATACTGCACAACCAGGTTGCGGCGCGTGTAGTAGTCGGGCTGGATCAGCGCGTCGCGTTCGGGGATCAGGTCCGCCACGCGCATGCCGGGCTTGTAGGCATAGCGCAGCGGCGCCGCCACGTTGCCGCGCAACGTCACCGCGTTGCCGAACTCGGGGCTGATCTTGAACAGGGTGACCACGTCACCGTCGCGCACGGTGCTCTGCAGGCCGCGGGCGTCCAGCGCCCGTTCTTCCACGCTGCGGGGCGCCTTGGCACGGGAGGTGTCAATGCGTTCGACCAGAACCTTGTGTGGAGTGGTCAGCGCCTGGGTGCGGCCACCGTACGACAGCACCTTGCCCAACGGTTCCTCAGCCGAAGCCAGTTCATAAATCGCTGGCTGGTCCAGCGCGCCGGTCACAGCCACACGCGGGCCGGCGGGCGGAATAACGATGACGTCGCCGGGCTGCAACCGCGCGTCCGCGGATTTGTCGCCTTCGTTGATGAAGCGGTAGAGGTCCAGCGTGGAGACCGTGTGGCCGTTGCGCCTGAGCTGAATGCTGCGCATGGTGCCCGTGGCGGCCGGGCCTCCGCTGTCAAACATCGCACTGATCAATGTGGACAGGCTGGACACGGTGTAGGCCCCCGGACGGCGCGCCTGCCCCACCACAAAAATCTGAATGGAACGCAGTTGGCCCAGCGTGGCGCTCAGTTGGAAGTTGTTGTAAACGCGGCCAATCTGGCCGCGCAGTGCCTGGTCCAGTTGCGACGCCCGCACCCCTGCTACATTGACCGTTCCGACGCGGGGAATGTTGATCTGGCCATTGCGATCCACGGTCAAACGCCAGTCGGCATCGACCGCGCCCCAAAGGCGTAGGTCGATTTCATCGTCCGGACCCAGCACATAGTCGGCAGGTACCGGCACGTTTTGTAGCGAGGGGAACACACCTGCGGTGAACAAGTCATAGCCGAAAAGGGGCAAATTGCGGCCTGTAGTCTCCTGCACGAAACGCTGGTACTCGGTAACAGTCAGAGAGATAGTGGGCGTGGCGAGCGGGGCGCCGTTATCTAAAGGACGAGGGCGAACCGTAGGGGTCTGCTGCGTCGGTCCAGTAGTTATTACAGGAATACTTGTCAGCGAATTGCTTTGCGTCAACCCCAATCCGGCTGTCGTCCCCGCACTTGCTACCCCAATGGCTGTAGCGGGACTTTGTGCGGCAACTACTGTCATCATTGTAGCCAGAGCGAAACTGCTGACCCAGCGTCCAAACGCGCGCCCGAGACTTTTCATTCTATTGCCCAGCCAAGAATTTAAACATTCCCATCTTATCCAACCTTCAGGAGCTCTCTCAAAAAAACCTGTCTGAACCGCCCCGGATTTTGAGGAGGCTCTTTTCCCTGAGAGGATTGAGCCATGAAGAAGTCACCCAAGTTTCCCCCTGAAGTCCGCGAACGCGCTGTGCGTATGGTGCGCGAGCACCGAGGCGAGTACCCCTCGTTGTGGGCGGCCATCGAATCCATCGCACCCAAGATTGGCTGCGTGCCCCAGACCCTGAACGAATGGGTCAAACGCGATCAGATCGATACCGGCGTGCGCGACGGCATCACAACATCCGAGCGTGAACAGATGAAGGCGCTGGAGCGCGAGGTCAAAGAGT
>JAYRMT010000199.1:0-5118 GCA_041912575.1 Fluviicoccus sp.
ATTTCAACACCCGTTCCGCCTGGGCCGGGCATGGGGGAACCTACAACGGTCTGGACGTGGCGTTGACGCTGGAAACGGAAACGACCGACGGCTGGGAACGCACCATCGACGCCGACCGCCAGACCTTCCTCGACAGCGTGACGGGAACCCGCGCCAGCCTGGCGCCCGGGCCGGTCAACACCGGCCGCAAATCACTGGAAGCGCGCCTGGACATCTCGAACGAGCGCCACCGGATCAGGGCCGGTTATCAGGGGCGTTACGATGTCGGCTCGGGACCGGGCTACTTCGAGGCGCTGGACCCGCAATCGCGCGCCAGCGGCCGCCGCTTCAACTTCGACTACACCTACAGCCGCAAGGATCTGGCGCCGAACCTCGACTTCGAGGCGAGGACCAGCTACGGCACCAATTCCCAGACCATCGACCGGAATATCTGGCTGCTGCCGCCCGGCGCGAAATTCCCCGGCGGCACGCCGTTCCCCAACGGCCTGATCGGCAATCCCGCCAACAAGGAAGAAAACGCCCGGGCGGATTTCAACCTCCTGTTCAAGGGCCTGGCGGCCCACTACATCCGGGTCGGCGAAGGGTTCTACTGGGGTGACATGTACCGGGTCACCGAAAGCAAGAACTTCAATCCCGATCTCACGCCGCGCGGCGCCATCGTCGATGTGAGCGATACGGCCGAAACCTATCTGCCCGAGAAGGACCGGACCAGTACGTATGTCTACGCCCAGGACGAATGGAAGATCAACCGCGCCTGGCAGATGACATCCGGCATCCGGTACGACAAGTATTCCGATTTCGGCGGCACGACCAACCCCCGGCTGGCGCTGGTCTGGGCGGCGAATGAGAAGACCACCGTGAAGTGGCTCTACGGACGCGCCTTCCGGGCGCCCTCGCTGGCCGAACTGTACGTCACCAGCAACCCGATCAACCTGGGCAACCCGGACCTGAAGCCGGAAACCATCGACACCTACGAAATGGCGCTCTCGCAGCGGATCAATCCGGACCTGCAATACTCCGCCAACGTGTTCACTTACCGGATCCATGACTTCATCACCTTCGTGCCGGACGGCACGGGGCTCATCCAGGCCCAGAATGTCGGGCGGCGGAAAGGGCGCGGGCTGGAGCTGGAAACCGACTACACGCCGGCGTACAACCTCCGTTTCCTTGTCAACTATTCGTACCAGAAATCCGAGGACGTCAATACCGGCAAGGATGTCGGCGATGCGCCGAACCACAAAATCTATGCCCGTAACGAATGGCTGGTCCGTCCGAACTGGCACCTGGACACCCAGGTCACCCGGGTCGGCAAGCAGAAACGGGTGACCGGCGATACGCGCGCCTCGCTCGACGCCTACACCACCGTGGACATGACCCTGCGCAAGGGCGAAGTCTGGAAGAGCCTGGCCCTGGCCCTGTCGGTGCACAACCTGCTGGACGCGGATGTGCGCGAGCCGAGCCCCGGTCCCGGCGTGACCCTGCCGGTGCCGGCGATCCCGAACGACTTCCCGATGGCGGGCCGGACCGCTTATCTCGAGGCCAGCTACCAGTTCTGAGGACCGGGCCGGGGCCTCAGGCTCCGGCGTCGTCCCAGCGCCGCCGGGGCTTCACGGCGCTGGCCAGGCTGTCGCAGCGCATCGGGAAAAACGCCCCTTCGGGCTTGCCGCGCGCATCCAGGTAGCAGGGCGTCATCCCGGCGATGAAGCACGGCGTCAGGAACAGGTGGTATTCCTCCGGGCTCAGGCCCAGGTCGGCGCAGAGCGCGGCATCCACCGCCGCGATGTTCATCGACAGCCCCTTGGTCGCCTTGAGGTGCGCGTACACCTTCAGCGCGATCGCCAGATGCGGGCCGTCGGCCAGTCCCAACGCTTCCACCTTGCGCAGGGTGTGCGGAATCCGCTCGTCGATGCGCGCCAGCGGCCGCCCGTAGCCGTAGAGATTGCGGCCCTGCCGCATTTCCTCCGCCACGAAATCCTCGACAGTTGATCCTTCCGCGACCGCCGCCGCCGCGCGGTAGAAGAACTCGATCGCCTTGCGGTTGGGACGGCAGCCGTAGATCGTCGCCTCGGACACCGCCAGGCCCGCCATCAGCGCCAGCGAGGCCGTGCTGCGCTCCGCGCCCGCCAGCGCGGCGACGTGGTTGGGCCAGATGCCGGGGTCGGGGTAGCTGGTCGCCACCCAGATGTAGTTGAGCAGGCGCAACCGGTTTTCGGAAAACTCCCGCCCGGTGATGCTGTAGACGTACAGGCGGAACCAGTCCCAGTCGCCCAGGTCGTGATGCAGGTCGCGCCCGCGAAACACCACCCGGTCGCCCAGAAAGGCCTTGCCCATGCGGGTGCGCAGGCGGTTTTCGTGATCCAACAGAGTGTTCAGGCTCATGCGTTGATCCCCGGAATCTGCGGCACGCCCCGGGAACCGGGATCGTCCTCCAGTTCGATCTGCGGCCCGATGTAGGGAAAGGCCTTCCAGCCCAGCGCCTGCTGCTCCAGCGCATGGGCGGCCGCGCCGGGCAGGCGCAGCAGCAGGAACAGCATCTCCGCCGCCTCAGGGGGCAACCCCAGGTCGAAGAAGGCCGCGCCCGCCACGCCGCTCATGGCCAGCGGACATCCCGCCACGGTCTCCAGCGCCTCCCGGTGCGTGTGCAGCCACGCGGTCGCAGGCCCCGCCCCGGTGGCGGCCAGCGCGGCCAGCGTCTGCCGGACCGGCGTCGGGCAGGACACGCCGTTCGGTTCGAAGCCCGGCGGATGTTCCGGCCGGGGCCAGATGTCCTCCGGACCGTGCGCCAGCGCCGCCGCCAGCCCGACCTCCCAGGCCGCCGTGTCCGGGCCGCATTGCCGCCACAGTTCCACCACGCGGTAGACCTCGCGCGCGCCGCCGTGCTGGCCCGCGCCGATCGCCAGCGCCGCCATCAGCGTTCCGGCCGCCGTACTGCCGCCGACGCCGCCGTTCATCGCCGCGCGCACGCTGCTGTCGCGCGGTCCCCGGTTGGCCAGCGCCACCGCCAGCCGTTCCAGCAGGGCGGCTTGCGCGGGACTTGGCCGTTCGCCGCGGAACAGCAGGAACAGGTACTCGATCCAGCCCGCTTTCCCCAGCAAATCGCCATACACGTCATAGCCCTGGCAATAACACGCCCGGGCCTCGAAGGGATTGTCCGCTTCGGCCTCTTCTTCCCAGATCGCGGTCCGGAATCCCGGCGCTTGTGTCGTCATCACACCGCTCCCGTCAGTACTTTCATGCGCGCGCCCATCGGCGGCACCTCGTCGGGATCGACCCGCACATCCAGCAGGCACGGCCCCGGCCGCGACAGGATGCCCGGGACGTCAATGCGGTCAAGATCCGACAGGCGCTCGATCCGGTAGGACTCCACCCCCATCGCCAGCGCCATCAGCGCGAAATCCACCGGAGGCAGCGCATGGCCGATCCGCTCCGCCCCGCCGATCTGCTGGCCGTGCTTGACCATGCCCAGCGAGCTGTCGTTGAGCACGATATACAGCACGTTCAGGTTTTCCTGCACGGCCACGGTGATTTCCTGACCGCTCATCAACATGCTGCCATCACCGGTAAAACAGATCACCGGGGCGCCCTTGGCGCCCGCCGCCACGCCGATCGCCGCGCCGATCGCCCAGCCCATCGAGGAAAAGCCGATGCCGATGTGGAACAGGCTGCGGTGGCGGTTGAAGCCCTCCGGCCGCTTGCAGTTCCAGTAATGGATGCCCCAAAGGAAACTGTTGCCGCTGTCCATCAGCACGCGAGTCTCGGGCGGACAGAGCGCGCTGATCCGCGTCATCAGCGCCTGCGGCTTGACCGGTCCGGTGTCGACCAGACATTTTTCCCGACCGGCGAGATCGACCATCGCGGGGAGACCATGGTCGTCCTGCAGGTACGTGACCTTGCGGCGGTGGGGATCGCGGCGCAGCAGGTCGGCGAAGGGTTTCAGCATCAGTTCCAGCGAGCCGAGGATGCACAGGCGGGCCATGAAGGAGCGGCTGAGGTGCTCGGAGTTGCTGGAGAGGTGGATCAGGCGCCGGGTCATGATGGCGCTGTCGTCCCAGCCGGCGGTCGAGACCTCGTCGAGCGCCGTGCCGATCACCACCACGCGTTCAGCGTTTTCCGGCTGCAGCGCCTCGCGGGCGCTTTCATGTCCGGCAAAACCGAAGACGCCGCGATACCGGTGGTGGAAGCTGTTGACCAGCCCCTTGGCGCGCGGCGTGGTGACGAACAGCCAGTTCCGCGACTCGATGACCGCCAGGATCTCGTCGATCGCGCCTGCCGCGCCCTCCCCGATCACCACCGTCACCTTTTCCTTGTCGGCCAGCTCCTTGAGCAGCAGGTGCATGGCCTCGCGGCTGGGGGTGACTTCGTGGTTGATGAAGGCGCGCAGCATCGCCTTGTCGCCGTCCGGCTCCACGACATCGCGCATTACGTCCAGCGGCACGCTCAGGTGCACCGGCCCGGGGCGGTTGCTGATCGCGTAGCTGATCGCCTGCAACAGCTTGGGCTCCAGCTGGGCGGCGTGCGAGACCAGGGTGTTGTAGCGCGTGCAGTAGGTGAAGACTTCCACGGTGTTGATGCCCGCGCAGGAGCCGTCCTGCAGGGCGCCGCGCCCGAATTTCTCGATCGCGGGCTGGGCGGAGATCGCCACCACCGGAATGCCGTCGGCGTAGGCGCACGCCACGCCGGTCACCAGATTGGTGGCGCCCGGGCCGGCGGTGGCGCAGACCACGCCGATGCGGCCGGTCTCGCGGGCGTAGCCGTCCGCCATGAACGCGCCGCCGGTTTCATGCCGGGCGACGATGGCGCGGATGCCGCCGCGCCGCTCGCTGCGCGCCAGCGCGTTGAACAGGGGCTCGATGCTGCCGCCGGGCACGCCGAACACGTACCGGACGCCGAGACGCTCCAGATAGCTGAGGATGAGGTCGCCGTTCTCGATCATGCCGACGCGCTCCTTGTGGCGTGTTGTTGTCGTGGAATCGCGGATTGGAGAGATGACTGGCCGGGACTAGGGTATTCACTTGCCGGACGTCCGGCAAGGGTCATTGGCAGCCATTATCAATAGTTTTTTTCTATTAAAAAGCTCACAACAATCAATTTTACAGGCAGGTCCGACTGCCGTAGTCT
>JAYRMT010000200.1:0-5071 GCA_041912575.1 Fluviicoccus sp.
GACATTCTCGCCTCGCATTACCGGGTGCAGGATCTCTACCCGCCCTGCTTCCGGGATGCGGGTATTTTCCTGCATGATCACGGCGTCGGCGCCCGGCGGCATCACGGCTCCGGTAAATATCCGCGCAGCGGTTCCAGGCAGAAGCGGCAGGGGCGCCGCGCCCGCCGGAATGCGTTGTGAAACCGGCAAATTCCAGGAGGCTGCGCCCTGCAGATCCTCCACGCGGATGGCGTACCCGTCCATCGCGCTGTTAGCGGCCGGCGGCACATCCATCGATGCCCGGATATCCTCGGCCAGAACTCGTCCCAAGGCCTCCTCCAGACGAACCGCCTCAACCTCGGGTACGTGACGGCCACCAGCCGCCATAAGCCGTTCAATCGCCTCGGCAACCGGCATCAACCCATTTTGGGTATCACAACACTCCATGGTTCAACCCCGCGTCTCACAGGCAGCAGACTGCTTCAGGTTCGGCACGAAATTGCAGGGACGGGTCCGATTGTCCAGTTGCTGTGACAGGATATTGACCCAAGCGGTCCGGCAAGCGCCGGTCGAGCCGGGCATGCAGAAAATGGCCGTTCCGTTGGCCATTCCGGCCAGTGCGCGGGACTGCAGGGTGCTGGTGCCGATTTCTTCCAGTGAGTAATGGCGGAACAACTCACCGAAACCATCGATTGCCTTGTCGAACAGCACGCTGACCGCTTCCGGCGTACTGTCGCGCCCGGAGAATCCGGTGCCCCCGGTAATCAGCACGACCTGGATACCGCTATCGACAATCCAGCCGGAGACCATGGCGCGAATCTGGTAAATGTCGTCCTTAACCAGCTTGCGGTCGGCCATTTGGTGTCCGGCCGTCTGGAGAGCATCAACCAGATATTGACCGGAAGTATCGTTGTCAAAACTTCGGGTATCGGAAATCGTCAGTACAGCAATCTGAAGGGGGATGAACGGTTTGTCGGCCTTGTCGTGACTCATGGTGTCTCCCGGTAAG
Source organism: Fluviicoccus sp. (assembly GCA_041912575.1). Lineage (GTDB taxonomy): Bacteria > Pseudomonadota > Gammaproteobacteria > Pseudomonadales > Moraxellaceae > Fluviicoccus. Next base: position 989 of record JAYRMT010000200.1, read on the forward strand.
GAAAGGCGGGGTCAGCCCCCGGTCATGTTCATGAAGCGGACGATGGAAGGCTCTTCGTCCAGCTGGAAATAGTGGCGTTCCGGCTTGCGCGGCAGTGCTTCCAGAACGGCCTGGCGCAAGGGGGCATCATCATCGGGATTCGCACGCAGGATGTCGCGCAGGTCCACGGAATGCTCGTTGCCCAGACAGAGCAGCAGTCGTCCTTCCGCCGTGACGCGGACCCGGTTGCAACTGGCGCAGAAGTTATGGCTGTGCGGTGAGATGAAGCCAACGCGGATCGGGCTGTCCGGCATCCGGTAGTAGCGTGACGGCCCCCCGGTGTCATCGGCGGCTGACAGCAGCTGGTAGCGCTCGCCGATCCGGCGGCGGATTTCCTCGCTGCTGACAAAGGTGGCGGCACGATCATGCTCGTCGATACGTCCGAGCGGCATCTCCTCGATGAACGCCAGATCCAGATCGCGTTCACGACAAAACGCAACCAGCGGCAGAACTTCATCATCGTTCCGGCCGCGCAGGATGACGCTGTTAAGCTTGATGCGGCGGAAACCTGCGGCTTGCGCGGCGTCGATGCCCGCCAGCACATCCTGCAGCCGCCCGGTCCGGGTAATATTGCGGAAGCGTTCGGGGTCCAGACTGTCCAGACTGATATTGATGCGGGAAAGACCGGCTGATTTCAGCGGCGCCGCAAGGCGCGCCAGTTGCGAGCCGTTGGTGGTCAGGGCCAGTTCGCGCAGGCCGGGCAAGGCCGCGATCCGCTCCACCAGCCAGGGCAGGTTCTGGCGGACCAGCGGTTCGCCGCCGGTCAGGCGGATCTTGCTGACGCCCAGGGAAACAAAGGTCGATGCAACGCGGAGGATTTCCTCCAGCGTGAGGATGCGCGCGCGGGGCAGGAACTGCATGTCTTCCGCCATGCAATAGACACAGCGGAAATCGCAGCGATCCGTGACTGAAATCCGCAGATAGCTGATTTCACGGCCGAAACCGTCTATCAGTGGCGATATCATGTACGTCGATTCCCCATTGCCTGAACGCATTATAGGCCCGGCAAGGGTGCTGCCGGGTACTAGCCGATTGACGGGCCTCCTTCCCGTTCCTTCGCCTCTTCCCACAGGCGCTCCATCTCGTCGAGCGTCGCCTGCACGGGTGTACGCCCGGTTTCGCCCAGACGCTCCTCGATATGATTGAAACGCCGCACGAACTTGTCGTTGGTCTGTTTCAACGCCTGTTCACTGTCCACATCCAGATGGCGCGCCAGGTTGACGACACAGAAGAGCAGGTCGCCCACCTCCCCCGGAACCTCGTCGGGATGATGCGTCAGCGCGTGATCGATCTCGTCCAATTCCTCGCGCATCTTGGTCAGGACCGCGCGCGGATCCTGCCAGTCAAATCCGACTTTGGACGCCTGCTTCTGCAATTTCTCCGCACGCGCCAGCGCCGGCAAACCGCCAGGCACCTGTTCCATCAACAAGCCTTTATGTCCCTTCGCCGCTTTCTCCGCCGCCTTTATAAGTTCCCATTGAGAACTTACCTGCTCAGGCGTGAGGCCGGTCTGATCGGCAAACACATGAGGATGCCGCCGGACCAGCTTGGCGCTGATGCCTTGCACAACGTCGGAAAAATCGAACAAACCCTGTTCCCGCGCGATTTGCGACTGGAAAACCACCTGCAAAAGCAAGTCGCCCAGCTCCTCGCACAAGTGGCGGTAATCGCGCGACGCGATCGCTTCCGTCACTTCATGGGCTTCTTCAATAACATATTTCGCGAGACTGTCAAAGGTCTGCTCGCGATCCCAGTTGCAACCGCCCTCGCCGCGCAGGCGGGCCATGATGTCCAGCAACTCCCGGATATCGCCGTGTTGCGCCATGAATCAATGCTCCGGACTGCTGGTGGTCAACCGTCGTGCGGCGATGACGTTCGGCTGTTGCTCGATGCGCGCCAGCACCTTGCCCAGTTGGCTCAGGCTTTCCACTTCCACCGTGATTTCCATGGAAGCAGTGCCGTCCTGCTTGTTGGATTGCGTGTGCACGCCGGTAACGTTGACATGCTCATTGGCGAGCACCGCCGTGATGTCCCGCAAAAGGCCTGTACGGTCCCAGGCGCGGATGTGGATATTGACCGGCTGCACGCTGCCCGAGGCCTGTTGCCAGGCGACATCGATAATGCGATCCGGTTCCTCCTCCTGCAGGCGCAACAATTCACTGCAACCGCGCGCATGCACGCTGACCCCACGATTGTGGGTGATGAAGCCGACAATCGGCTCGCCCGGTATCGGACGGCAGCATCCGGCAATGTGCGTAAGGATATTGTCCATACCCTCGATGACAACGCCGCTGCGCGGCTGCTTGCGCACCTTGACCGGCAGCAGGCTCGGCTGCTCGGGCTCCGGTTGCGCCGGCAGGCTTTCCGAAATCAGGTTGATCACCTGCGACGGGCGGATGTCGCCCGCGCCGATGCCCGCCAGGACATCCTCGGCGGAACGGACGTTCAGGCGCGGCGCGTATTCGGCCAGATTGACCTGTTTCAGTGTCATCGCCAGACGGGACAGATCACGATCCAGCAGTTCGCGACCGGCCGTGATGTTGTTTTCCCGATCCTGAAGCTTGAACCATTGCCGGACCTTGGCCTGCGCCCGCGACGTGTTCAGGTAGCCCAGACTGGCGGACAACCAGTCCCGGCTGGGCGAGCCGCCCTTCTGGGTCAGGATCTCGACCTGGTCCCCGGTCTGCAGCTTGGTGTTCAGGGGGACAATGCGGCCGTTGACCTTGGCGCCACGGCAGGAGTGTCCAAGCTGGGTATGGATGGTGTAGGCGAAATCCAGCGGCGTGGCGCCCGCCTCCAGATCGATGACATGCCCGTCCCGGGTGAACACATAGACGCGTTCGTACTTGATGGACTGGCGGATCTGGTCAGCGAGCATGTCGATCTGCCCTTCGCCCATATCCTCCTGCCACTCCAGCACCTGCCGCAGCCAAGCGATCTTGCTTTCATAACCCGCGTCCTTGCCGCGGCCTTTCACGCCCTCTTTATAAACCCAGTGCGCGCAGACGCCGAGCTCGGCTTCTTCATGCATGCCCGGCGTGCGGATCTGAACCTCCAGCGCTTTCCCGTCGGGACCGATTACGGCGGTATGCAGGGAACGGTAACCGTTCTCCTTGGGCGTGGCGATGTAGTCGTCAAACTCCTTGGGAATGTGCTTCCACAACGAGTGCACGATGCCGAGCGTGGCATAACAATCGCGGACTTCCGGCACCAGGATGCGAACGGCGCGGATATCGTAAAGCTCATGGAAGCTCAGCTTCTTGCGCTGCATCTTCCGCCAGATGGAATAAATGTGCTTGGCGCGACCGGAGATGGAGGCGCTGATCCCGGCGTTGGCGAGGGTTTCCTTGAGCACCCGGATCACATTCTGGATGTACTCGTCGCGTTGCAGGCGCTTCTCGTCGAGCAGGCGCGCGATGTGTTTGTAGGCTTCCGGCTCCAGATAGCGGAAGGACAGGTCCTCCAGCTCCCATTTGATGTGGCCGATGCCGAGCCGGTGCGCCAGCGGCGCATAGATATCGAATATTTCCTTGGCCACGCGCTTCTTGCGCTCGTCGGACGCGTCCTTGAGTTCACGGATGGCAAAAGTCCGTTCCGCCAGCTTGATCAAGGCGACGCGTACGTCATCGATAAGCGACACCAGCATCTTGCGCATGTTGTCGAGCTGGCTCTGGCTCTGCGAGAAACGCCCGTTATGGTGCGGATTGATGATCTGGCTGATCGTGGCCATGCGAAGCACGCCTTCGATCAACTGGGCGGTATCGAAGCCGAACTGCTTGCGGACGATGTCGAGCGTGGTCTTGCCTTCGCGGACGGCGCGGTAGAGCACGGCAGCGACCAGCGACTCCTGGTCCAGCTTCAGGTCTGCCAGGATGTCGGCCATGGCCAGGCCGGTCAGGAAGCTGTTGGTGCGCGTACTCCAGGGATGTTCCTTGGCGTAGTTCTCGTCGGCCTCCCGGGCAAAAAGGCAGGCCCGCCGAAGTTCATCCGGCTTGTGCAACTCGACGCGCGAACCGACACGATCGATCCAGGCGTCCAGATCCA
>JAYRMT010000201.1:0-5028 GCA_041912575.1 Fluviicoccus sp.
ATGAAGTTGTTGCTCAACCAGTCGGTGATGGCGCAGGGGCTGCATTCGACGCAGGTGATCGGCACGATGCTGGACGGGATGACGCGGCATACGAAGGAAGGCTATGCGTTCCAGCAGCGGGCGATGATGGCGGGGTTCCGGCAGGCGGTGCGCGAGAGGGACGAGCCGTTCGGGGATGCGGGGTTGTCGACGTTTAAAGGATAGTTTCACGCAACGAGTCACGCTCATCATATTCCATGCTTGATAGCGAATATGATGAGCGAACAATAATTAGCTGGGTTTCGGAAGCGGCACCGCAACATCTTTTAGCAGCAGACCCACCGTCCACAGTCTGAAGCTGGCATGACTCCTGCTGCTCACGGTTGACTCCGAACAGCGGGCCTTGTGCACGAACACTGCAAGAATAGTGGTTCAGCATATAAAATCGGTTGCAAACCCTGATTATTTGAAAATCACGTGAACGCTTTCCTCCAAAAACCTCTTGTAGTTATCCAGCGAATTTCTAATGGCCTCGAAGTCGAGAGAATAGAAGTAATCCAAATCAGTTTCGGAGGTCCTGCGAGCGCCAAATCGCTCATGGAATTGCCACACGCGCTCATTACCCTTACGCACCTCAAAGTGTGAAGCCTTGAAGCCCAAGTGATCGACGGCATACGAATAAACCATTAAGGCCGACTCCATGGCTGCCTGACTTGGGCGACTGTTTTTCAATATCCAAGAGCCCCAGCAAAAACTGTCACCCTGAGGATCATAGAGCCTGATGGTGCCGATCGGCTCATCCTGATACTCGATAATAAAATAGGCCTGATCGTCTGATTTTGCGTAGCGCTCAAGCCATGCCTCCTGTTCAGCGAGATCACCGCTTACCGCACTCAGGTAGCGCGACTTGTCCGCATCAGTCCTCAGCGACAGGATAAAGGCGGCGTCCTTGACCTCTACATCCCTGAAGGTCAGTGTTTTTCCTACGACTTTCAGTGCTTTTCTCAACTTGGGGGACGATTGTGCAGTCATTGGTAGTCTCCGGAATGTTTCAAATAAAGTCCCACAGACGTCACCACTCCTGAGCATTGACCCAGGCTCAGGCCCGCATGAAAAATGCAATCATTAGGGCACTTGAGCAGAAACGTGAAACGCGTGGTTATTCCATTCACAGTACGCATAAATAAATCACCTCCGTTTAACCTTCCATCCGGCCAATGAGGCTGGCCGGTTGGTCCCTGAATAACCCTTTAGCTCCCCGTGAGCTGCTGCGACGATAACACAATTTTCCTTGGCATCGATACTTGAATCGCGCGTATTCCCTCGCAATTGAAAGTTGGTATATCACTGTTTTTAAATGAAATCACCTTGGCAGCATCAGTCACGGACAGGGTCGCGGCAGTCTAGTCGGGCACCGGTCACGACGCTTCCCCCATCAGTTCCTCCGCTAACCGGGGCGACGACTTCGGAAAACAGGATCGCGTTCCGCCTGTTGGATCTTCTCCGCATGCCGAAACACCTCGGCAACTCCGGCGGGTCCGTTCGACTTTGCAACATTACGACGTTCTCGTGATGTACTGCAGTGAGTGAGCAGATGGGGGAACGTCAAGCCCAGTCACCGAAGTGAAGCAATCAATCGGCAGATATCATCAAGCCGGCCAACTGCTCCGCCACCAGCCCCGGCTGCGACATCGGAAAGAAATGATCCAACTCCGTCAAATGGATCTCCTCCGCTTGCGGCAAATGCCGCACCAGCTCCGGCCAGGTCGGCGACGGCCGGAAATCATGCAACCGATCCTCCGGTCGCCGCCCGCGTGCGCGCAGGATGCGCACCGGCACGGTCACCTGCGGCAACTGCGCATAGACCGTATGCCCGCCGGTATTGCCGTAAATCGCCGCCTCGCACTCCGGCGGACAGGCCAGCCGGAAATGCTCGGCGCCTTCATCCTTCACCAGCCCGTAACGGCAATAATCGCGCAGCACCGCCGCATCCCAGGTGTCATAGGGAATCCGGCGGCGGAACGCTTCTTCCATTTCCTCCGGCGACGCCCACACATTGCGGCGGCGCGACACCGGCTCGAACTCCCCCGCCGCCTGCCAGGAACGCAGCAGGTCGGGATCGGGAATCACCGGGTCCAGCAGCAGGATGCCGAGGAAGCGTTGCGGCTCCACTGCCGCCACCTTGGTCAGGATATGCCCTCCGAAGGAGTGCCCCGCGCCGGTCACCCGTTGCAGGTCCAGCTGCCGCACCAGATCGGCCACCATCCCGCTGGTGTCATCCCAGCCGGGCGGCGGACGCACCGCCTCGCTCAGGCCGTGACACGGCAGGTCCACCGCGTAGACCGGACGCCCGGGCAGGCGGCGAATGATTTCATCCCAGCAACGCGCATGGAATCCGGTCGCATGCAGCAGCAACACCGGATCACCCTCGCCCGGCCAGAACGCCACATGCAGGCGCAAGCCGCGAACGGTGAAATACAGGTCGGAAGGGGCGCGTTCGGTCATGGGAAAATCTCGATCATTCAGGTGAAATCAGGTCGCCTTGACCTTCTGCTCGCCGCAGCGCTCGCAGCGCCAGACGGTGACCAGCCTCCCCTGCCGGACATCAAACTGCTTTTCGGTCACGATCACCCAGCGATGGAATCCGTGCTGGCACAAGCCCTTGGCCGGGGCGGACGGCTTGCGGAACGGCAGCACGTTGGACATGGCGGAATCGCTCGGAACCTCGAAGTGCGCCATGGTAGCAGAGCGTGCGTCAGGGCGTCGCCGACGAATGGCAAATCCTTTCCTTTCATCGACTTTTCACCGCCTCGCGTCAGCATGACCGAACGTTCATCGGTTGTGACTTGTGTCACAGTCCGGCCGGACCTACAACCTATGGTAGTTTCACGACGGCGTCGGCCTCCGGCGCCCCCGGAGGTGCGCCATGATCCTGACCGCCACGCCTTGCCCGCACTGCGGTTACCGGCTGTATCGACCGGACGCGACGACGGAACGCCACGTCTGTCCCAACACCCACTGCCCCGAAAAATTCGACGACTGCTGCCCCTTCTGCCAGTCCGCCGACAAGACCGTCCGCGTTGTGCGACTCGGCTCGGCGGGCTTCACCTGCAACGCCTGCGGCGAAGACTGGGACCGCTCCAGCGGCGGCATGACCAGCACCGGCAACAAGGTGGTGGTGGTCAATTTCCGGCGTCTGCCCAAGGCCTCCTGATTCCACGCCGATCCCCGGGAATATCCCTTGCAACGACAGGGATATCCCTCGTAGACTGACCTTCAGACGCCCCGGTCGCGCTGGCGATCGCGGGCTTGTGCTTTTCCTATTCCGACCACAGTCCGAGGCCATGCCCAAGCCAGCCGCCGCACCCCGGCTCCCGGCGAGCCGCAGCATTTCCCCCGCCCCCGCCGGGGAGCACTGGCGTCTGTCGCCCGCCCCGGATGCGAATGCCTTGCGCCTGCGCCTGGACCGCCTCGACGTCCGCCTGCTCCATGAGGAACATCACCGCCTCGCCTTCTACGATGACCATGACCGCCACCTCTGGCTGTCCGGCTGGGCGCTGAGCGACAACCGGCGGCGCTGGCGGTTGCTGGATGCGACCGGCGAACTGGCGGCTTGTCCGGTGCGCCGCGGCAAACCGGTGCGCTTCTGGCAGGACTTTCCCCCCGGTCCCTTGCAGGATCTGCTGCGTCCCCGTCTCGGCGTGCGCGCCCTCCTTCCCTTGGGCGCAATGACCTTCCACACCGCCCGGCTGGAACTGCGCGACGATGACGACAAGCTGGTGCTGCGCCTGACCCTGGCGCGGCTGGAACCCGAGGAAGGACTCCCCGTGGCGGTCGTGGGATTGCACCCGCTGCGCGGTTACGAGGAAGAGGCCGACTCCGTCCGTCTGGCGCTGGGCAACTGGCTGGCGCAACCGGTGGACGATTGCGGGCTGATGACCCTGCTGCGACTGGACGGCCGTCTCGCGCCGCCGTCCGCGCCCGGCTTCCGGCTGGACCCGGCCATGCCGGTCGAGACCGCCCTGCGCGGTCGTTGCGAACTGCTGCTGCGCGAGGCCCGGCGGCTGGAAAGCCATCTCATTGCCGACACCGACACCGAATTCCTGCACCAGTACCGGGTGCTGCTGCGCAAGGCCCGTTCGCAACTCCGCCTGCTGCGCGACGCCCTGCCCGCCGACCTGCTGGCCCCGGCGCTGACGGCGCTGGGCGAAGCCGCCACCCAGACCAACGTGCTGCGCGACCTGGACGTTTTCCTGCTGGATAGCGACGACTGGCGGCGGCGCCTGCCGCCGGAACATGCCGCCGGTTTCCAGAAACTGCACGCGCTGATCCAGCGCGACCGCCGCCAGGCGCTGCGCACCGTGGCGCGCAGCCTGGAATCGGTCCGTTACCGGGAAGCGATGGACGATGTGCTCGCCCGCTTGCGCGAGACACCCCGCGCAGGAACACCGATTGCCGAAACCCCGGTGCTGGATGCCGCCCGGGAACGCCTGGGCCGTCACGCGCGCAAACTTGCCCGGCTGGCGGCCGCGCTGGGCCCGCAATCCCCCGACGAAGACATCCACGCCCTGCGCATCGAATTCAAGAAGCTGCGTTACCTGCTGGAATTCTTCGGTGACCTCGCGCCGCCGCGCAAGCTGTCCGCGCTGGTCAAGGAACTGAAAGAATTGCAGGGCATACTGGGCGATTTCAACGACGCCAGCGTGCAGCGCGCCTTCCTGCTCGCCTGCCTGCGCACCCGTCCGCTCGATGTGGAGGCCACCGCCGCCATCCACGGGCTGATCGCGGTGCTGCATCAGCAACAACTGGCGCTGCGGCCGCAAGCCATCGAAGCCGTCGGCCGCTTCCATGACGACGCGGCGGAAAAACGGTTGCGCCGCCTGTTTCCCCGCCCCGCCCGGAAACCGGCGACAACCCCGGCGGACACACAGACAAAAACCGCATCGCGGAAAACGACAACGGAGGGTTCATGAAGGTTCTGGCCTGTTACAGCATGAAAGGCGGCGTCGGCAAGACGGCCACCTCGGTCAACATCGCCTACTGGGCGGC
>JAYRMT010000202.1:0-5018 GCA_041912575.1 Fluviicoccus sp.
GGCCGGATGGGCCGGGCGCTGATCCATGCCATCGCCAACCGTGACGACGTCAAGCTGACTGCCGCCATCGAGCGGCCGGAGAGCTCGCTGATCGGCGCCGACGCCGGTGAAATGGCCGCGCTGAGCCCGATGGGTGTCAAGATCAGCGATTCGCTGGCCAGCCAGATCGATCTGGTGGATGTGGTCATCGACTTCACCGCGCCAGCCGCAACCATCGCCAACGTGGCGTTGTGCCGTCAGGAAGGGAAGGGGATCGTGATCGGCACCACCGGTCTGAACGAGGAACAGAAGCAGTATCTCGTCGAGGCGAGCCAGGAAATTCCCATTGTCTATTCCGGTAACTATTCGGTGGGCGTGAACGTCTCGCTGAAGCTGCTGGAACTGGCCGCCAAGGCCTTCGGCGATACCGTGGATATCGAGATCCTGGAAGCGCACCACCGGTACAAGGTGGACGCTCCGTCCGGCACCGCGTTGATGCTGGGCGAAGCCGTCGCGGGCGCGCTCGGACGCAACCTGAAAGAGGTCGCGGTCTATGAGCGGTATGGCCATACCGGTCAGCGTGATCGCCAGAGCATCGGCTTCCAGACCATTCGCGGCGGCGACGTGGTGGGCGACCACACCGTGATGTTCATGGGCGAGGGCGAGCGCGTGGAAATCCGTCATATCGCCACCAACCGCATGAATTTCGCCAACGGCGCGGTGCGTGCGGCGGCCTGGATCGGCCGGAAGTCGGCCGGGATGTACGACATGCGCGACGTGCTGGGGCTGCGCTAAAAAAACGGGGCGCGGATGTCAATCTCGCGCCCCAGGGGTGATGGTGTATCTTGTTCTCACTATATCGCCAATGTTGTACGGTCGTGCAATAATAAACTTGACAGCATACGCCAAGCGGTTTGACAGTATGCGCCATGACCCGGGTCAAGTCTGACGCCCTCGACCAAGCAATTGTCCGGGAGCGGCGTATGCTTGCGATCCGGGGCGGCAGGGACAAAAAGACACGGCGGGACGCCGGCCGATGAAAACAACAAGGCGGGGGAAGTATGTTCGGGGGATTGTTCATCACCGCGTCCATGCTGGACATGTTGCGGGACTTCATTCAGAAGCACGGAATCAACGCGCCGGAATGCCTGGCGGCGATGGAGAAGTATTCCCCGACGAGCCGCCTGAGCCTGGACGAATGGGCGCAGTTGCTGCAACTGGTCGCCTTGCGCTATCCGCAGCCCGCGCTGGGGCTGGCGATCGGCGCCTGCGTGGCGCCCCGCCATGTCGGGATCCTGGGCTACATGGCCCTGTCCTGCAATACGCTGGGGGAAGCGATGCTGCGTTACGCCCGGTACCAGCGCCTGGTGTACGACGGCAATCCCGGCAGTGTCATTGCCGACGGCGACGCCGTGGAGATTCGCTGGGGCGTCGAGCGCGGCACGCCCGGCCAACTGGTCGACGAGACCGCGATTTCCCTGTTCACCTCCTACATCCGTTTCCTGGTGGCGGAGCCGCTGAAACCGTTGCGCGTCACCTTCGTCAATCCGGCGCCCGCCGACATCCGCCCCTATACCGAATTCTTCGGCTGCCCGGTCGAGTTCAACGACTCTGTCACCCGCGTGCGCTTCCCGCTGCACTACATGACCATTCCCCTGCGCCAGAGCGATCCGGCGCTGATGGACCTGCTCTCGCAGCAGGCGGAAGCCTTGCTGGCGGCGCTGCCGTCGGCGGACTCGTTTTATGACCGGTTGCGCGCCGCCATCGTGCGCAGCATCCATGACGGCATGCCGGACCTGCCGACCGTGGCCGGGCTGATGGCGCTGTCCACGCGGACGTTGCAGCGCCGCCTGCAGGAGAAAGGACTGGAATTCAATCTGGTGCTGGACAAGATCCGCAGCGAACTGGCGCAGCGCTATCTGGGCGACAAGCACCTCTCCTTCACGGATATCGCCCTGTTGCTCGGCTATTCGGAGCAAAGCGCCTTCACCCGGGCGTTCAAGCGCTGGTTCGGCGTCACGCCCCGGGATTTCAAGCGCAATATCGGCCGTTAGGCGTCCTTGGGCGGCTCGACGGCTTCCGCCACGCACCGGAACAGGTATCCGTCGGCCGTGCGGGTGAAGTGGAATTCCTTTCTCTTCTTCTTGCCTTCGCGGGTGAGCACGATCCGGGTGATGCCGTCATCCGCGGTTTCCTCGGCGAACAGGTTGTCGTCTTTCGCCAGCGCCTGCGCCAGGTCGAACAGGTCGGGGTGACGCAGCAGCACTTCGCGCAAGGTTTTCTTCTTGCCCATGTCATCTCTCGCTTCAGGTAATCTTCGTCGCCTTATTACCATACTCGCCGATCGCCAGTATGACAGTTTTGTGAAATCGCGCGCGGGTTGTCATGGGAGTGTCATTTTTTCCCCGGACAATCGCGGTTTGACCTGTTGACGGGGAATTCCCATGGCGCTGGCCACCCCGACCCATATCTCGGATACGACCGGAATCCTGTGCTGTTACCGCTTCCATCCGGCGGAAGGCAGTCGCGCGCTGGATGCCGCCGAAGCCGAGCGGCGTTTGCTGGAACCGCGCGAGCCCGAGCCGGGGGAATTCTTCTGGCTGCACCTCAACCTGTCGCACGCGGGCAGCGAAAAATGGTTGCGTCGGCACGGCCTGTTGTCGGCGGAATTCCACGAATTGCTGCACGAAGGGACCCGGTCCACCCGCATCGATTATGCGGACGACAGCCTGCTGGCGGTCATCAACGATGTGTTGTTTGATTTCTCCTTCGACACCCAGGAAATTTCCACCCTGTACCTGTGCGTGCGCCCGCATCTGGCAGTCACCGCGCGCAGCAAGCCGCTGCGTTCGATCGACCGCCTGCGCGAGGCGGTGAAACGGGGCGATCTGCTGGATTCGCCGGTGGATCTGCTGGTGCACCTGCTGCGCGACCAGGCCGATGTGTTGATCCAGATCTCCCGTGAACTGGCCGACGCCGTCGATTCCGTGGAGGACCGGTTGCTGGTGAACCGGCTGGAGCGCAAGCCCGCGCAGCTCGGCGCGTGGCGCCGCCTGCTGGTGCGCCTGCAACGGTTGATGGCGCCCGAGCCCTCGGCGCTGTTCCGCCTGCTCAATCGTCCGCCCGCCTGGGTGTCCGAGTCCGACGTGCGGGCGCTGCGCCAGTCCACGGAGGAATTCTCCACGGTGCTGCGCGACATGCTGACCCTGCAGGAGCGCATCAAACTGCTCCAGGAAGAAATCGCCGCGCTGACCAACGAGCAGACCAACCGCAGCCTGTTCGTGCTGACGGTGATCTCGGTGATGGTGCTGCCGATCAACATCATTTCGGGCCTGTTGGGCATGAATGTCGGCGGCATTCCGCTGGCGGGCGCGGCGGACGGCTTCTGGGTCGTTGTCGCACTGGTGGCGACGCTGACCGCCGTGGCGGCCTGGTTCGCGTTCCGCGAGCGGGACTGAGCGGCTACCAAACTCTCCCAAAACCTCCGGTTTGTTCACCTTGACGGCCCTATGGGCGCATCGTAGCGTGGGGTTCGCCTGAGAAGGCGTACAACAAGAACCGTCCCTGCCATCGGTCGCGATGTCGGGGCCAAGGAGATTTCCCATGCGATATTTCTGGCCTGTCCTGGTCGCCGGAACCGCCCTGCTGGCCGCTTGCGGCGACTCGGGCAAGAGTGCGGTGACCGATAACAGCAGTACTCCCGGCACGTTGCAGATCAATCCGCCGTTCCGGGTCGCTTCCCTGTCCGCCGCCGACTTCAATGCCCGCCTGAGCGCGACGCCGTCGGGCCTGCAACTGAAGGCCCTGGCGGGCACGCCCAAGTGCGGCATCGACGTCCATTACCTCAAGTACGCCACCACCGGCGGCGCGGATGAACCGACGTCCGCCACCGGTGCGATGATGGTGCCGACCGGCTCCGATCCCGCATGCCAGGGCGCGCGCCCGATCGTGCTGTACGCGCACGGGACGACAACCGGCCGCGATTACAATCTGGCCGACATTACCGATCCGAACAACCCGGCGTCGGGTGAAGCCGGACTGATTGCGGCGATGTTCGCGGCGCAGGGCTACATTGTGGTTGCGCCCAACTACGCCGGTTATGACGCCTCGCCGTTGACCTACCATCCCTACCTGAACGCCAAGCAACAGTCCGGCGAGATGATTGACGTGCTCAACGCCGCGCGCAAGGCGTTGCCGAATGTCCCGGCGGGCGCGAAGGTCACCGACGGCGGCAAGCTGTTCGTCACCGGCTATTCCGAAGGCGGCCATGTCGCGCTGGCGACGATGAAGGCGATGCAGGCCAAGGGCATGACCGTGACCGCCGGCGCACCGATGTCCGGCCCGTACGCGATGGAGGCCTTCGGCGACGCCGTGTTCTACGGCAACGTGAATGTCGGCGGCACCATCTTCAGCCCGCTGATCGCGATGAGCTATCAGAAGGCTTACAAGAATATCTACAGCTCGGTCAGCGATCTGGTGGCCGACCCCTACGCGGCAACCATCGAGGGCTTGCTGCCCAGCAAGGCGTCGCTCGGCCAATTGTTCGGCAACGGCCTGCTGCCGCAAGCAGCCATGTTCCAGAGCGCCCCGACCGGACTGGGGCCGGCCATTGGCCCGCCTCGGCCACGTTCGCCTTCGCGTTCGCGCCGGATCATTACCTGATCAAGACCGGCTACCGCGCCGCCTACCTGGCGGACGCCCAGGCCAACCCGGACGGTGCGGTGCCCGCCGTGACCTCGGGCCTGCCCGCCGCCACGCCCGCGCATCCCCTGCGCCAGGCGCTGAAGCTGAACGACCTGCGCGATTACGCCACCCCGGCGATGCCGACGCTGCTGTGCGGCGGCAAGAACGATCCGACGGTGTTCTTCTTCAATGCGGACATCATGAACAATATCTTCACGGCCGCCGCCGGGGCCGGCGCGTCGCTGAAATTCGCCAAGCTGGATGTGGACGGCGGATTCAGCAGTACGGGCCTGAACCCGACGCAGACCGCGATGATGACCGGCGCCGCCACCCTGTTGCAGAACGGATTTGCGACC
>JAYRMT010000203.1:0-5009 GCA_041912575.1 Fluviicoccus sp.
GGCGAAGGCTGGCGCGAGGCGCCCGCCGTGCTGTTCCGACAAGGGTATCTGAGTCGCGACCCTGCGCGCACGGTACGTGTTCGCATCGCGGGTGATCAGGCTTTCCTGACCATCAAGGGTAAGGGGCAGGGCATCGCCCGCGCCGAGTTCGAGTACCCGTTGCCGCTGGCGGATGCGGATACGCTGCTGGCGCTGTGCGACGGGCCGCTGATCGAGAAAACCCGCCGCTGCATCACCCATGACGGGCTGGTCTGGGAAGTGGATGAATTCCTTGGCGAGAATGCCGGGCTGATTGTGGCCGAACTGGAACTGACCTCCGTTGACCAGCCGTTCAGCAAGCCGGACTGGGTGGGGGAGGAGGTCTCGGATGATCCGCGCTATTTCAACGCGCAGTTGTCGGTGCATCCCTATTCGCGCTGGGGCGATACCGACGAAGAGCGGCTGCTGGAGCGGACCGGCTCCGTGGGCGTGGGTTGATCGGGAGAAAAAGAGGCATCCCTGCTTCACTTGATCCTGTTTGCCTACTAACGCGCGGCCTGACGGCCGCTACCCTCGGGGTTTATCAGGCGCGGCCGCCGTCGGAGAGCACCATCTCCACGCGACGGTTTTTCGCCCAGGCATTCTCGTCATGGCCGCTGCCGGCCGGTTTGCTTTCGCCATAGCTCACCACCTCGATCCGCGTGCCCGCTACGCCCTGCGTGCGCAGGAAGGTTTCGGCGGCCTGACCGCGCCGTTCGCCCAGCGCAAGGTTGTAATTTGTCGTGCCGCGCTCGTCGGTATGGCCGAACAGCTCGACGGTCACAGTCGGGTGCGCCTTCAGGTAGGCGGCCACGGTGGTCAGTGCGTCGATATCATCCGATGACAGTTCGTATTCGTCAAAGGCGAAATGAATCACGCCGGTGTCACTGGGCAGGTCAATGGAGCCGTTGGCAACCGTGCGCGGTGAGCCTGAACCGCCGCTTAGGCCCGCGCCGTCGGCCACGGTCGCACCGGACGTCCCGTCATTTCCGGTTTTCCCTTTCTTGCTCTTGCCCTTGGCGGCCTTGCTGTCGGCCGTTGCGGAGGGATCGCGGCTGTCGCCGGCGTCCGTGTAACTGGCCGACGGCGTGTCGGTGGCGGCGAGCTGGATGGGCGTGCCGCGGGAGGTGTCCCCGGCTTTGGCGGGTTGGGTGATTGCGCCGCTGTCGACAACGGGGGACTCGTTCTTGTGCTTCAGCAAGCTGCAACCTGAGAGGAGGGCGGCAGCCGCCAGCAATGACAGTCCGCCGGTACGGGAATTCAGCATCATGGAAAACTCCTGGGGTGAGGAATAGCCGCAGCGGCGAAGGACCGGCCCGGCGCAATCTGGCATGCATGATCGGTTTTTCAACGGCGCGGTCTCAAGTAAAGGGGGCGTAAAAAGTCCTCCGGGGTAGATTCGGCCCGGAGTCGGGTTTGCTAAGCTCGCGCCATCCGCCGATATCCTTACCCGAATTGCCGTGACGAAATCCCTCAAGCACTACCTGATCAGCCTGCCCGTGATGATCGCGGCGGCCTTGCTGTCGATGGCGATCGAGCCCTTTGTCGACGAAGGCAGCGTAGTCCTGGTCTACATGCTGGCGGTGGTGGTGGCGGCCTTTTTTCTCAGCATCGGCCCGGCGATGCTGGTGGGGTTATTCGGCGTCATCGTCTTCGATTACTTCAACCTGCCGCCGTTCATGACTTTTACGCGCACGCCGCTGGAATACGCCTTTACGCTCGGCGTGATGGCGATCACGGCCGCGACCATCAGCACTCTGGCTTCCCGCTTGCGGCAACAGGCGCAGGATTCCGAGGACCGGGCCGGGCGGACGGCGGCGTTGTATGCCTTGTCGGATGATCTGGGCGGTTCGGTCGACACCGGGCAAGTCGTTGAGACACTGCGTCGGCATGTCGCGCGCGCGTTCAGCGCGGTGGTGGAGCTAGCCCCGGCGGGGCAGCCGCCAGCGGACTCCGTGAGCTGGCCCTTCCTCCCGATGGATCTGGCGCGGGTACGCGAGCAGGGCGGTCTGGCGGTGCGGGTGGATCCGGATCTCGGACGCGTCTGCGGTCGGCTGCGTCTCCCGGACAGCGAGCCGGTGATGCTGATGGCGGCGGCCGGCGTGCGCTGGCTGTCGACGACCGAACAACAGGCCCATTTCCAGGCCATGCTGACCCTGGCCGAACTGGCGCTGGAGCGTCTGGAACTGCGCAACCGCGTGCAGTCCACCGAACTGAAGGTCCAGCAGGAAAGCCTGCGCTCCAGCATCCTCAATACCTTGTCCCATGACCTGCGCACGCCACTGGCGGCGATTATCGGCGCGTCGTCCAGCCTGCTGGAAAACGGTGATGCGCTGGCTGCCGAAGACCGCCTGCGCCTGCGCGGACTGATTTACGAAGAAGCGCGGCACATGCAGGGCATGGTCGAGGACCTGCTGGATCTGGCGCGTCTGGAAGGCGGCAGCCTGGCGCTGTCCCGCGAGTGGCAGGCGCTGGAGGAGATCGTCGGCAGCGCGGTCAGCGCCTTGCGGCGGCATCTGGCGACGCACCGCATCGAGGTCAGCGTGCCGGACGACCTGCCGCTGATCCGCTGCGACAGCGTGCTGATCAAGCGCGTCTTGACCAACCTGGTGGAGAACGCCGCCAAGTATTCCTTGCCCGGCACCCGCATCCGGCTGTCGGCGCATGCTGCGCCCGGCCGGGTGCGCGTGGTCGTTGAGGATGAAGGCATCGGCGTGCCGGAGCCCTTGCGCGACGTGGTGTTCCAGCCGTTCGTTCGCCATGCGCCGACCGCGCCCGGGGTGGGTCTGGGCTTGACCATCTGTCGCCGGATTGTCGAGGCGCATCAGGGGTGGATCTGGATCGAGTCCGGCGAGGGCGGCGGCGCGCGGTTGGTTCTGGAGCTCCCGGCGCCGGAGGAGGCGCCGACATTATCCGGCGAACCCGTGGAGGAGCTGACGTGATGGGCGGAGCATGGCAGATACTGCTGGTCGAGGACGACCCGCACCTGCGCGTGATGCTGATGACCGCGCTCAAGGCCAACGGCCATGTGGTGACATGCGCCGGGACCGCCGCCGAGGCGTTCAGGGTAGTGACGGAGTCCCGGCTGGACCTGGTGTTGCTGGATCTGGGTTTGCCGGACCGAGACGGCGACCAGCTGATTCCCTGGCTGAAGGAGCGCGGCGATGTGCCGGTGATCGTGATTTCCGCGCGCGATCAGGAAACGATGAAGGTCGCCGCCCTCGACGCCGGCGCCGACGATTACCTGACCAAACCCTTCGGGATCGGCGAACTCATGGCGCGCATGCGGTCGGCGATGCGTCGTCGCGCCGCGCCCGGCGAAGCGCCCGTGCCGGTGCGTTACGCGTACCGCGAGCTGATGATCGATACCGTCGCGCATCTGGTGATTCTGGCGGACCGTCCGGTGCATGTGACGCCGGTGGAGTTCCGCTTGCTGGCGGTGCTGGTGAAGCAGGCCGGGCGGGTGATCACCCACCGGCAGTTCCTGCGCGAGGTCTGGGGCCCGCTGCACGAGGAGGACAGTCATTATCTGCGCATCTACATGCGGCAGCTGCGGCGCAAGCTGGAGAAGAATCCGGCGGAGCCGGAGTACCTGCTGACCGAGCCGGGCGTGGGCTACCGGCTTGCGCAGGAGTGACGTGAAGGCTTAGAGCGCCTTGCCCTCGTACTGCCGGTCGGCATGGTAGGACGACCGCACCATCGGACCGCTCCAGATATTGGTGAAGCCCAGCGCCTTGCCGTACTCGGCGTATTCGCGGAATTCATCGGGATGGACGAAACGGTCCACCGGCGCGTGACTCTTGGACGGTTGCAGGTACTGCCCGATCGTCACCAGATCCACGTCATGCGCCTTCAGGTCATCCAGCACGCGCAGGATTTCCTCCTTGGTCTCGCCGATGCCGACCATCAGCCCGCATTTGGTGCTGACGTCCGGGCACTCTTCCTTGAAACGCTTCAGCAGTTGCAGCGAGTGGGCGTAATCGGAGCCCGGCCGCATCGCCTTGTACAGGCGCGGCACGGTCTCGATGTTGTGGTTGAACACATCCGGCGGACACTCGCGCATGATGCGCAGCGCGATATCCATGCGGCCCCGGAAGTCGGGCACCAGGATTTCCATTTTCGTGTCGGGGTTGAGCGCGCGGGTTTCGCGGACGCAATCCACGAAGTGCTGCGCGCCGCCGTCGAGCAGGTCGTCGCGGTCCACCGACGTCACCACGACATACTTCAGTTTGAGGTTGGCGATGGTCTGCGCCAGATTGCGCGGTTCATCGGGATCCAGCGCGTTCGGGCGGCCATGCGCCACATCGCAGAAGGGGCAGCGGCGGGTGCAGATGTCGCCCATGATCATGAAGGTGGCGGTGCCGCCGCCGAAGCACTCCGGCAGGTTGGGGCAGGCGGCTTCCTCGCAGACGGTATGCAGTTTCTGTTCGCGCAGCAGGCCCTTGATGCGTTGCACCTCGCCGGGATTGCTGACGCGGACGCGGATCCAGTCCGGCTTGCGCGGCAGGGTCTCGGTGGGAATGACTTTCACCGGGATGCGCGCGACCTTCTCGGCCCCGCGCAGCTTCTCGCCCTGGACGACTTCTTTCACCGGATTGCTCATGCCTCACCCCCGTCGGAACATCCGGTCATTCTACCGCAATTCGGCGGACGGACTGCTGGACGAAGGTCGGATGGTTTCAGTTTTTCGCGTTGTCGCCGATGCGGTCGAGCAGACGCAGCGCCTGCCAGGTCGCCTCCGGCGCCATGCGGTTCATGAACTGGG
Organism: Fluviicoccus sp.; assembly: GCA_041912575.1. Lineage (GTDB taxonomy): Bacteria > Pseudomonadota > Gammaproteobacteria > Pseudomonadales > Moraxellaceae > Fluviicoccus. The sequence continues at coordinate 4,784 of JAYRMT010000203.1, forward strand.
TCGTGCGCGCCAGCATCCCGGGGTAAATCACGGATTGCCCTTTTTCCAGCCCGGCCTCCATGCGGTCCAGCACGAAATCCGGCTCGACGATCAGTCCGGTCTTGCGGCAGAAGGCGAGGAAACCGCCTTCATGGTGGGTGCGGCCGGTGTCCAGCAGCGGCGTGTTCACGGCGGGCGGGCAGACCAGCGCGATGCGCAGGCCGCTGCCCCGGTTCTCGCGGATCAG
>JAYRMT010000204.1:0-4988 GCA_041912575.1 Fluviicoccus sp.
TGGGTCAGCGCGGGAGGCGCGGTGGAGGAGCCGGCTGCCTGGATCTGGATGTTGACGTTCGGGTATTCCTTCTTGTACGACTCGGACCAGAAGGTCATCAGGTTGGCCAGGGTGTCGGATCCGACGCTGGACAGGTTGCCCGAGATTCCGGAGGTTTTCTGGTACTGGGGGATGCCGGCATCGACTGCGGCTTGGGCGACCACACTGAGACCGGCGGTCAGGCCAAGGGCCAGCACAAACTGTTGGACTTTCATCAAGCGCTCCTGAACAGGAAGGAAACAGGTTTTTTCATGCTTGGGCATGTTAAGGATCGAATATGACGATTTTGTGACAATCACTGTCATATTTCGCGCACGCCGTCCCGGCGCGTTGCTTTCGGGAAAAAACCTTCTATGATTGGCTTTGACAATAAACGACAACCACGCACGCCATGAGCGACCGTTCCTCCGACATGTCCCGGCAGCCCGCCGGACGCCCCGTCCTCCAGATCCAGGCCCTGCCGCGCGACACGAATGTTCAGGGCGACCTGTACGGCGGCTGGCTGGTCATGCAGATGGACCTGGCCGGCAGCATAACCGCGCGCGAGCAGGCGCGGGGCCGCGTCGCGACCGTTGCCATCGACAGCATGGTTTTCCTGCGCCCTGTACGCGTCGGCGACCTGATGAGCTTCCATACAAGGATCACCCAGGTCGGCAAAAGCTCCCTGCAGATTGTCGTGGAAGTCTGGGTTAACGCACCGGGCGAGCCCGCCGGCAAACTGACGGAAGGCGCATTCACCTTTGTGGCCATTGACGGCCACGGGCGAACCCGCCCCCTCCCCTGAACCGGCCGGAGCACGACGGCGGATCACGACCGGCATGCTATACTGAGCAGCAAGTCTCACAAGTCATCCTGACGGCCCGTTCACGCGGACCGCGCCGGATGCTATAAGCATGAGATAGAGGAAATAAAGACGCCATCCTGCCACTGCGGGACGGCAACGACCGCAGGACCGCGAGTGAGCCCCGATCCAGACCTGTTCCGCCGGATGGCCGCATTTTGTCGCCTCCGTACACAGGGAGTTCCAGCAGCATGACAGACCAGGCATCGACGAGCGCAATGTCTCCGGCGTCTTCCGACCCCCGGGGCATGTCGCATCAGCTTGGCCAGCGCATGGAGGCCCTGCAACTCCGCCAGATCATTGAACAATACCCCTTCTTTTCGCTGATTTCGGTGATTTCGATCATCGCGGTGTCGCTGCTGTATCTTTATGATCCAGCCGTCAACCCGCTGCTGGTGCGGCTGTGGATCGTCTACTCGCTCGCCTGCGCGGTCACGTCCACGCTGCTGCTGTTCCATATGAAGGACTTCGTGCTGTCGCGACTGGGCATCCGCGAGGACCGCCTGATTACCCTCACGGCCTTGGGCATGGGCAGCATCTGGGGCTCTGCGGGGTTGCTCTTCGTCCCGACGCTGCTCAATGCCGAGAGCGCCTTCGGCGAGTTCTACCGCCCGACCCTGCTGGGCGTCCTGATTTGCTGGCAGGCGATCGCGGCGCTGATCAGCTACATCACCCGCTTCTCGTGTTTCCTGGCCTTCACCGTGACAGCCCTCTTGCCGGCGCTGGTCTACCTGGGCATGGCGCCCTCCCCGGTCAATACCAACATGGCGGGGATCGGCGGCCTCTATTTCTGCTTCATGATCCTGGCAGGCAAACGACTGAGCGAAATCCGCTTCCAGAATCTGTGGCTGCAGTTGCGCAACGAGGACCTGATACGCTTTCTGGAAGACTCCAAGAGCTCCATGGAGTCGGTGAACCACAAACTCGGCCAGGAAATCCAGGAGCGCAAGAACGCCGAAATCCAGCTGCAGGAAATCAATCTGCACCTGGAACAGAAAGTGCGCGAGCGCACGCTCGCGCTGTCGGATATCAACCGTGCGCTGCGCAATAGCCAGGAGCGGCTGACACTCGCCATCGATGCATCCGGGATCGGCCTCTGGGACTGGAACCTCGTCACCAACGAGATCTACCACTCCAACTTCGAACAGCTGCTGGGGTATTCGCGGCTGGAGCTCAAGTCCTTCATGGGACACATGGAAAAGATCATCCACCCGGAAGACTTCCCGACCGTGCGCCGCGCGCTGCTCCAGCACTTGCGGAAGAAACGCCCGTCCTATGAGGCGTCCTACCGGATCCAGCACCGCCTAGGACACTGGGTCTGGGTAGAAGACAGCGGCCGTGTCGTCGCCTGGAACGAGAAGGGACAGCCGATCCGCCTGATCGGCACCCGTCGCGACATCACGCCCGAACGCGAAACCGAGGAGAAGCTGCGCCTGTCCGCCTCCGTCTTCGAGCACGCGGCGGAAGGCATTTACATTCTTGACGGCGACCTGCGCTACCTGTCGGTCAATCCGCGCTTCGTGCAAATCACGGGGTTCCGGGACGAAGAACTGCATGGCAAGCACATCTTCGACGAGAGCCTGGGCCTGCACAACAAGCACATGAATTACCACAACATCCTGCAAACCCTGGCAAGCACGGATGAATGGCAGGGCGAAATCACCGAATACCGCAAGAACGGCCAGGCCTTCCCGGAATGGCTGCATATCTCCGCCGTGCGGGACGGTCAGCAACAGATCACCCACTATGTGGGCATCATTTCCGACCTCAGCCAACGCAAGGAGGCCGAGGAAAAGCTCCGCTACCTCGCCAACTACGACCGCCTGACCGGACTGGCGAACCGTAATCTGTTCCGCGACCGCTTGCATGCGGCCGTGCTGCGCGCCCGCGAACAGGACCGCCCCTTGGCGCTGCTCTACATCGACCTGGACCGCTTCCGCACCATCAACGACAGCCTGGGACACGAACTGGGTGACGAACTCCTGCGCAAGGTCGGCGAACGCCTGAGCAACGCGGCCATCGCCGCAGACACGCTGGCGCGCATCGGCAGCGACGAATTCACCCTGATCGTTGACCAGAATGTCACCCGGCAAGGCCTGGAAAGCATCGGGGATCGCATCATCGAGGATCTCCGTCGTCCCTTCCGGATCGGCGAACATGAGCTGCTGCTGGGGGTTTCCATCGGCGTCAGCCTGTTCCCGGAACACGGCCGCGAACTGCAGATCCTTATGAATCATGCCGATCTGGCCCTGCAGCAAGCCAAACGGATGGGCGGCAATACCTTGCGTTTCTTCAGCTCGGATGTGCGCATCGTCTCCGTGGATCAGGTGAACCTGGAAAGCGCCCTGCGCAAAGCCATCTTCCGCGACGAGTTCGTGGTGTATTACCAGCCGAAGCTGTGCCTCAAGCAGAACAAGATTGTCGGCACCGAAGCCCTGGTGCGCTGGCTGCACCCCACCATGGGACTGCTGGGCCCCGGTCAGTTCATCCCGTTGGCGGAAGAAGCCGGTCTGATTTCCGCCATCGGCGAGATCGTTCTCGACAAGGCCTGCCGTCAGGCCAAAACCTGGCAGGACATGGGGCTCGGCAATATCCGGACCTCCGTGAACGTAGTTGCCCAGCAACTCCATCGCGGCAACCTGCTGGAAATCCTGGATCGCGTCCTTCTCAACACGGGACTCGATGCGGAACTGCTCGAACTGGAAATCACCGAATCCTCGCTCATGGAAGACCGGGACCAAGTGCAACGGATTCTGGAAGAAGTTCGAGGACGCGGCGTGCTGATCGCGCTGGACGACTTCGGGACGGGATACTCCTCACTGTCGTATCTCAAGCGTTTCCCGATCGATATCCTCAAGATCGACCAGTCCTTCATCTACGAGATCGGTCACAACGAGAACGACGAGGCGATCGTGCGCGCCATCTTCGCGATGGCGCGCACACTGGGGCTGAAAGTGGTTGCGGAAGGTGTCGAGAACCAGCAGCACCTGGACTTCCTCGCGGCGCAGGACTGCGATCTCGTGCAAGGCTTCTTTATCAGCCGGCCAATACCGGCCGACGAACTGACCCAACTGCTGCAGAAGCAGGCCGCGGAAAATGCGGCCCAACATCCCGCAGCCGGCTGAGCGCTTACTCCACCGTCACCGACTTGGCCAGGTTTCGCGGCTGATCCACATCCGTGCCCTTGATGACCGCCACATGGTACGAGAGGAGTTGCAAGGGAATGGTGTAGACAATCGGCGCGATTTCATCCGCAACGCTCGGCAAGGGCAGCACCTTGATCCCCGGTTCTGGCGCGATGGCAAGCCGGTGGTCTGCGAAGACATAGAGCAATCCGGCGCGCGCGCGCACCTCCTGCAGATTGGACTTCAACTTGTCCACCAGATCGTTGTTGGGCGCCACGACGACAACCGGCATGTCCTTGTCCACAAGCGCCAGGGGACCATGCTTCAATTCCCCGGCGGGATAGGCCTCGGCATGAATGTAGGAAATTTCCTTCAGCTTGAGCGCCCCCTCCATCGCCACCGGATACTGTGCGCCGCGCCCCAGGAACAGGGTATGGTGGCGCTCACCGAAATCCTTGGCCAATCGCTCGATGGCCTGGTCCAGCGCCAAAACACCGTCCAGCAACACCGGCAGGCTCTGCATCTGGGACACAATGCGCGCCTCGACTTCCTCGGACACGGATTGCCGGGCCCGTCCGGCCGCCAGCACCAGCAGCATCAGCGCCGTCAACTGGGTGGTAAACGCCTTGGTGGAGGCCACGCCGATCTCCGGACCGGCATGCGTGATGAACGACAGGTCCGACTCCCGCACCAACGTCGAGGTCGGCACATTGCAGATGCACAGCGAGGCCAAAACCCCTTGCTTGCGGGCCTCGCGCAAGGCTGCCAGCGTATCCGCCGTCTCGCCGGACTGGGAAATGGTCACCAGCAGGGTATCGGCCGGCAACACGGATTTGCGGTAGCGGTATTCGCTGGCGACCTCGACATTGCAGGAAAGCCCCGCCAGACCCTCGAACCAGTAACGCGCCACATACCCTGCGTGATAGCTGGTACCGCAAGCAATGATTTGCACATGCTTCACGCGGGACAGGATTTCCTGCGCC
>JAYRMT010000205.1:0-4931 GCA_041912575.1 Fluviicoccus sp.
ACAAGGCGCTGAACGGTTTCCTGCAGGATCGCGGCATCGGCCTCGACCGGCTGGAGCGCGAGATCGAGGCCTTCATGGGCCGCCTGCGCAAGCTCAGCCCGGAGCGCCAGCTGGCGCACACCGTGGCCGTGGAGCACTTCACCGCGATGATGGCCGAGGAGTTCCTGCTGAAGTACAACGCCCTGGACGAAATGGACCCGCGCATGGCGCCGATCTGGGCCTGGCATGCCATTGAGGAAGCCGAGCACAAGGCCGTCGCCTTTGATGTGTACAAGGCTGTCGGCGGCAGCGAATTCGTGCGCATCACCGAGATGATGGCGGTCAGCGTGCTGTTCCCGCTGTTCTCCACCATCCATCTGGTGCAGTTGATGAAGGAGACCGGCGAACTGGGCAATGTGAAGGCCTGGTCGCAAGGGCTGAACTACTTCTTCGGCACCCCCGGGGTGTTCCGCAAGCTGATTCCGGCCTACCTGAAGTTCTACAGCCCGACCTTCCATCCGTGGAAAACCGACTCCCGCGGTCTGCTGGAGAACGCCAAGCGGAAATGGCTGGGCCGGATCCTCTGATCCCGTCGGGCGACTGTCAGGCCGCCCTTGCCCATAGCCCGCCGGGCTCCTAGAGTGGAAGGATTCTTCACGAGGAGCCCGTCATGACCTCTCACGCCACCGGCTCCGTCCACCTGCACCGCGTGCTGCGCGCCCCCGGCGAACGCATCTACCGCGCGTTCATCACCCCGGAAGCGCTGGCCAAGTGGCTGCCGCCCTTCGGCTTCTTCGCCACGGTCGACCATCTGGACGCCCGCGTCGGCGGCCGCTACCGCATGAGTTTCACCAGCCTGTCGAACGGCCATCGCCACAGCTTTGGCGGGGAATACCTGGAACTGACGCCCGGCGAGCACCTGCGCTACACCGCCGAATTCGACGATACATCCCTGCCCGGCACAATGCAGACCACGGTCGCCCTGCGCCATGTCGCCTGCGGCACTTCGGTCAGCATCACGCAGGAAGGCATTCCGCACGCCATCCCGACCGAGATGTGCTATCTCGGCTGGCAGGAGTCGCTGATCCTGCTGGCGCAGCTGGTCGAGCCGGAAATTCCGGGCTAGACCGGCTTGCAGGCCGCCGCCAACCCATTCCGTCTGCGCTCGTGGCGCGGCTGTCACCGGTAACCGGAGGGATCGGATCATGCGCGCGCAGGACAAAACCGGATTTGTCGCGGGGATACGGAACGCCTTGACGACCGTCGCCGACCCCGCCCTCGCCGCGCCGATGCGCGCCTACCAGCGCGACCGCTTTCCCTTCCTCGGCATCCAGACGCCCGCCCGGCGTCACGCCGTGGCGGCGTTGCTGAAACCCGCCCTGACCGGCCCGGACGCCCTCGCTTGCGCCGAAGCCCTGTGGCGACTCCCCGAACGCGAATACCAGTACGTCGCCGTTGACCTGCTGAACCGCAATGTCCGGCGGCTGACGCCGGACGACCTGCCGCGCGTGCTGGCGCTGGTGCGCGAGAAATCCTGGTGGGATACGGTCGACGGTCTGGCCAAGGTGGTCGGGACGATTCTTCGCCAGGCCCGACGTCAACGGCCGGACATCCAGGCCTGCATGGACGATGCGCTCAGTCATCCCGATTTCTGGATGCGCCGCATCGCGCTGCTGCACCAGCTGGGCTGGGGACAGGAGACGGACGCCGACCGCCTGTTCCGCTACGCCGCCGCCCACGCCCCGGAGCGCGAATTCTTCATCCGCAAGGCCATCGGCTGGGCGCTCCGCGATTACGCCCGCCACGCGCCGGACGCCGTGCGCGCCTTCGTCGCGGCGCAAGGGGATCGTCTTTCCGGACTCAGCCGCCGGGAGGCCCTGAAACGCCTCGGTTGATCGGTTCCGGGGACGCCGCGACGCACACCCCGATCGGCTGTCCCGGCGGCTGATCGCAACGCATCGGCCCGCTCTTGGACTGACACGGAACGGCGTCCGTACAGAACCCTACCGGTCTGGCCCGACACACGACCGGCTGCGTCCCCGACGCGCTCCACCAGCGGTGCGGCGCCAGATCCGTCCAGCCCACCACGCCCGTCTGCCATCCGTTTTCCGGTTCGGCCTTCACCGACACCGATCCCACCGGCAGGGCGTACCGATGCCCGGCTTCGGTCACGGCCAGCAGCGCGCAGTCGCGTTTGGGCGTGGGTCCGAAGACACCGCCTCCGCTGTACCCCGCAATGGCCACCGCGGTCCCGGACGAGAATGTGATGAGATGCGCACCCGGCAGCACGCGCGCCGTCACGCCCTTGGCGGGCTTGCCGTCCACGGTCAGCAGGAAGTTGTTGCTGAAAAAATTCACGAACAGGAGGGGAATGATGCGGTAGGAGCCCTTGACCTCGGCGATCTCGGCCGCCGGGCGCGGCGGCCCTTCGTAGGCCTGAAAGCTGGTGCAGGCGGACAGCAGCCCGGCCAACGCGACCGGGACAACACGATGCACGGCCATAACAACACTCCCTACAGGGGCATTGTTCCAGCATACACCCGTCAGCGTTGCGGCGGGATGGCGTAGGTCCCGGTCGCATGCGCCACCGGCTCCTCCTGCCCTTCCGAATACAGCCACACCTCGCCCACCGCCAGCGTGCGCCCCAGCTTCATCAGCCGGCATTCGCCGATGATGTCGCGGTCCGCCGAGGGTTTGCGCATGAAGTTGATGTTGAGATTGGTGGTCACCGCCAGCGGCACCTTGCCGATCGCGCCGAGCAGCGCGGCGTAGAGCGCCACATCGGCGGTGGTCATCAGCACCGGGCCGGAGACCGTGCCGCCCGGCCGCAGCTGCGCCGGGCCGACCCGATGGCGAACGGTCGCCGCGCGGTCGCCCACCGCCTCCACGGAACAGGGGCTCTGGGGAAATTCGCTCGCCAGGAAGGCGTTCAGTTCATCGGTTGTCATGGCAACTTCGCAAGGCCCGTCACGCCGCCGCGCCTTCCGGCAGCGAGGACAGGCGGTCGATCACCTCAAGATAGCCCGGCGGTTCCTCCACCAGGCCCCGCGCGCGCAACAGGGCATGCGCCTCCGGCAGCCGATAGTACGGCACCGAGGCCATCGCGTGGTGCTCGATGTGGAAATTCACATGGCAGGGTGCGACGAAGGTCCGCGCGATCAGCCCCGCGCGGGTCGTGCGCGTATTGCGGAACATGTCCGCGGATTTCTCCGTGCCCGCGTGCTCCGCCATCGCGCGGATGCGGATGAACAGCGGATAGGGAATCAGGTAGGCCAGCACCCAAGCCAGATACAGTTCGCCATGCCCGGTCGCGGCCAGCGCGCCATACAGCAGCCCGTTCATCACCGCCGCCTTCCAGGTGTTGCCGACAAACGTCTTCAGCACCTCCCACGGCGAGCGTCCTTCCTGAGGCAGCTTCTCCACCTTCGACGCCACCGTCCACTTCAGGAAACCGGCGTCCATCAGCACCCGGCCGAGCAGGAATTTCAACCCGGTCAGGCCGCTCAGGTCGCGCGCGAACTTGCGCAGCAGCGAGGCGCGCGAGCACGGGAGCCCCGCCACCAGCGAGATGTCGGTGTCCTCCGGTGTCCCCGTTTTGGTGTGATGAATGAAGTGGTGCACGCGGTACTTGGCGAGATCCAGCCCCAGGGGCCGCGCGCACAGCCAGTCGGCCAGCACGTCGTTGGCCCGGCCGCTGGCGAACAGCGTCTTGTGCGACGCTTCATGCGTCAGGATCGCCAGCGCGAGCTGTCTTCCGCCCAGCAAGGCCACACCCAACCCCCCAGCCGGAATCATGACGGCCAAGGGCTGCGTCAGCGCCCAGCCGGTCAGCGCGAAGGCGCCGGCAATCAGTCCCCAGGTGGACGCGATGCCCCACGCGCCCCAGGCATCGGAGCGCGCGGTGAGGCGCTGGATTTCCTCGCGGCTGAACAGATCGGTGATCTTGCGGCGGGTCACCGGGCTGTGTTCGTACACGGCATCGCTGGAAATGCCGTCGGGATGGCGGGCGGCGTTCATCTGGAATTACCTCAATCGATATTGATTGTCACTTCGCGTAATGTTACACATGTTTTCGATTGATGCAAATCATTGTACTTATTTGCGGAGCCCTGCCATGGACACCCTGAGCACCCTCACCTACCACACCACCGGCCGTATCGCGCGCATCACCTTGAATCGCCCGGCGCGCGGCAACGGCATTACGCTGGACCTGCCGCGCGAGCTGGCCGCCTGCGTGGAGCGCGCCAACCTCGACCCGGCGATCCACGTGATCGCGCTCTCCGGCAACGGCAGCGGCTTTTGCGGCGGCTATGATCTGGTGGAAAACGCGGAGGGCTTGCTGACCGGGCAGGAAAACCCGGACCGGCCGAAGGGCTCACCGCTCGACCCTCTGGTGCAGATGCAGAACCACCTGCCGGATTCCGCCTGGGACCCGATGGTCGATTACGCGATGATGAGCCGCAACGTGAAGGGCTTCATGAGCCTGTTCCACAGCGACAAGCCGGTGGTGTGCAAGGTGCACGGCTTCTGCGTGGCGGGCGGGACGGACATGGCCCTGTGTTCGGACCTGCTGGTGATCGCGGACGACGCCAAGATCGGCTATCCGCCCGCGCGGGTGTGGGGGTCGCCGACGACCTCGCTCTGGTTTTACCGCATCGGGCTGGAGAAGTCGAAGCGGCTTCTGTTTACCGGCGATTGCCTCTCGGGCAAGGAAGCGAAGGAATGGGGGCTGGCGATCGAATCGGCCCCGGCGGACCAGCTGGAGGTGCGTTTCGAGATCTTGCTGGAACGGATCGCGCGGATGCCGATCAATCAGCTGGTGATGATGAAGTTGTTGCTCAACCAGTCGGTGATGGCGCAGGGGCTGCATTCGACGCAGGTGATCGGCACGATGCTGGACGGGATGACGCGGCATACGAAGGAAGGCTATGCGTTCCAGCAGCGGGCGATGA
>JAYRMT010000206.1:0-4930 GCA_041912575.1 Fluviicoccus sp.
GGAGCCTGCTCGGGGTGTTCAATATGTCGGCGGGAATATGGACTGCCGGCATCGTTTATATCCTGTTCACGTATTTTGTGATTGTCGGCAGCAGTAATGCGGTCAATCTGACCGATGGCCTGGACGGTCTCGCGATTATGCCGACGGTGATGGTGGCAGGCGCCCTGGCAATATTCGCGTACCTCTCGGGGAACATCAAGTTTGCAAGCTATCTCCATATTCCCTATGTGGCCGGTTCGGGCGAACTTATTGTCATATGCGGGTCGATTATCGGCGCCGGATTGGGTTTCCTCTGGTTCAACGCCTATCCCGCGCAGGTATTCATGGGTGATGTCGGCGCGTTGGCGCTGGGTGCGGTCCTCGGCGTGATCGCGGTCATCGTGCGTCAGGAGATTGTCCTGTTCATCATGGGCGGGGTTTTCGTGCTGGAAACGGTCTCGGTCATGTTGCAGGTCGGCTCGTTCAAGCTGACCGGCAAGCGGATTTTCCGCATGGCGCCTATCCATCACCATTACGAACTCAAGGGCTGGCCGGAAACCAAGGTGGTGGTCCGCTTCTGGATCATCAGCTTCATGCTGGTGCTGCTGGGTCTGACCACACTGAAGATCCGCTGAGGGCTGCCGCATGAACGATCGGATCCGGCCGGAAGGGCTGCAGGTGGTGGTCGGGCTTGGCCTGACCGGCTTGTCTTGCGTGCGTTTCCTGCGCTCACGGGGATTCCGTGTGGCGGTGAACGATACCCGGGATAATCCGCCCGGACTGTCCGACCTTCGCCGTGAATTTCCGGATTGCGAGGTCAGTCTCGGCAAGCTGGATGAGTCCCTCCTGCTTCAGGCCGCCGAAATTGTCGCCAGCCCGGGGGTGTCCATCAACGAACCCGCCTTGTTGGCCGCCCGCATGCAGGCGGGGATTCCGGTCATCGGCGACATCGAGCTCTTTTGCCGGGAGGCCTCCGCCCCGATCGTGGCCATTACAGGCTCCAACGCCAAAAGCACGGTGACCACGCTGGTGGGGCTGATGGCGGCAAATGCCGGAATCCGGGTCGGCGTGGGGGGGAATCTCGGGACACCGGTACTGGAATTGCTGCAGACCCCGGCGGACCTGTATGTGCTGGAATTATCCAGTTTCCAGTTGGAAACGACCCATAACCTGCAGGCGGCGGCGGCGGTCATTCTCAATATCAGCGAAGACCACATGGATCGTTACAAAAATATGCAGGAGTACCATCGCGCAAAGCTGCGTATTTTCCGAAACTGCCATTTTTATATAACAAACCGGCAAGATCCGTTGACCGTGCCTTTATTGCCGGAAAATGTGCCGCACAGCAGTTTTGGACTGGATATGCCTGATATGTCGTCATGGGGAATAATTCGCGAAGGCGGTCAGCCTTGGCTTGCCCATGGCACGGAGAAACTCATGCCCGCTGCGGATATGGGTATTTTCGGCGAGCACAATATGGCGAACGCACTGGCGGCGCTGGCCCTTGGTTCGGCGGTCCGCGTCCCGATGGACGCCATGCTCCGCACCCTGAGGGAGTTTCCGGGTTTGCCTCATCGCTGCCAGAAAATCGGTCGTTGCGGCGATGTGGTCTGGTACAACGACTCCAAGGGCACCAACGTCGGCGCGACCCTGGCCGCCATCAACGGACTGGGCGCGGCCATCAGCGGCAAAGTGGTTTTGATCGCCGGAGGCGTGGGCAAGGGTCAGGATTTCACGCTGTTGTCCCCCGCATTGAATGAACACGGCCGGGCGCTGGTGCTTATCGGTGAGGATGCCGCCCGCATGGACCGGGCCGTCACGGCCGGTATTCCGCGCGAGCACGCCGCATCCCTTGATGAGGCGATTGCCGCCGCCAAGCGTCTGGCGCTGCCGGGAGACGCGGTGTTGCTTTCGCCCGCCTGCGCCAGTTTCGACATGTTCAGGAATTATGAGGATCGCGGCGAGCGCTTTGTCGCCGCGTCCCGCGCCGCCGGAGTGACGCCATGAAGCTGACGGCCGGCCGTTTTTCCATTCCGCGTTCCTGGGTAGTGGTTGACTGGCGCAGCGAGCTGACGCCGCGACGCCTGCTGATGCTGTCCAGCGGCATGCTGGCCTGCATTGGTGTGGTCATGGTCGCCTCCGCTTCCATGGGCGTGGCGGCCGCGCAGTTCGGGCATCCGTTCTATTTCTTCGTGCGCCATCTGTTTTATGTCCTTCTCGGCGTGACGACCGCTTCCGTTGTGGTCAACATTCCGTTGAGCTTCTGGCAGCGGTACAGCTGGCATTTGCTGCTTTTTTCCTTCGTGTTGCTGGTGATGGTACTGATTCCCCATGTCGGGAAACGGATCAACGGCAGCGCGCGCTGGCTCGGGGTCGGGCCGTTCACCATCCAGCCCTCCGAGCTCGGCAAATTCGCGGTTGTCGTCTTCATGGCCGGGTATCTGGTGCGTCGCCAGGAAGAGGTGCGAACCACGTATGTCCGGGGGTTCCTGCGCGCGATGGTGATCGTCGGAACCGCCATCGCATTGTTCCTTCGCGAGCCGGATTTCGGCGCCAGCCTGGTGCTCATGACGGCGGTGCTGGGCATGTTGTTCCTGGCCGGTGCGCCGATCATCCAGTTCGGCGGGCTGGTTACCGCCGTGCTGGCGGGCGGTGCGGCGGCCATTATCTTCGAGCCCTACCGCCTCAAGCGCGTCTTGTCATTCACTGACCCGTGGGATGACCAGTTCGGCTCCGATTACCAGCTCTCGCAAAGCCTCATCGCCTTCGGGCGCGGCGACTGGCTGGGAGTCGGACTCGGGCATAGCGTACAGAAGCTCTTCTATTTGCCCGAAGCCCATACCGACTTCGTGTTCGCGGTGTATGCGGAGGAGTTCGGTCTGGTCGGCGTGCTGATCCTGATGGGGCTGTTCATGTTGCTCATCCAGTCGGTCATCCGGATCGGCCGTAACGCCGAAAGGGCGGGAAAGATCTTCGAAGGCTATCTCGCCTACGGGCTCGGTTTTCTGATCACCATGCAGGCGGTCATCAATATCGGGGTCAACACCGGCTTTTTCCCGACCAAGGGGCTGACCTTGCCGCTGGTCAGCTACGGCGGCAGCAGCCTGATTGTGGTTTTCGCGATGATCGGCCTGCTCTTGCGTATCGACGATGAAACCGCTGCCGCCCGGCGCGGGAGAAAGGCATGAACGCGCGTTCGGTCGTGGTCATGGCCGGCGGCACCGGCGGGCATGTGTTCCCCGCGCTGGCCGTGGCGCATCACCTTGCTGACCAAGGGGTGCGTATCCACTGGCTGGGTACGGCGGCCGGTATCGAGGCCGAGCTGGTGCCCGCCAACGGCTTTCCCATTACCTACCTCGATATCCGCGGTGTGCGGGGTAACGGTCTGAAACGCCTGTTTCAGGCGCCGTTCAAGATCCTGCTGGCGACGCTGGCCGCCGTGCGCGTGATCCGGAGTGTCGAAGCGGATGCGGTGATCGGGCTCGGCGGCTATGTCACCGGACCGGGAGGCCTGGCGGCTCGCATCGCGGGCAAACCGCTGTTCATCCATGAACAGAACGCCATCGCCGGTCTGACCAACAAGCTGCTGGCCCGGATCGCAACCCGGGTCCTGCAAGCGTTCCCCGGCGCGTTCCCGGCATCGCCCCGGGTCGTGACGACCGGAAATCCGGTGCGTCCAGCCATTTGCGACTTACCCGAGCCGGACAGTCGTTACGCTGCGCGTACGGGGCCGCTGCGCATTCTGGTGCTGGGCGGCAGTCTGGGCGCCGCCGCGCTGAATGAGCGCCTGCCACCCGCATTCGGACGGCTATCTGCAGGGGAACGCCCGCTGATCCGGCACCAGACCGGCAAGAAGCAGGTCGATGAAACCCGGGCGAACTATACCGCCGCTGGGGTGGAGGCTGAGGTGTTTCCTTTTATTCACGACATGGCGGAAGCCTACGGCTGGGCGGATCTGGTGATTTGCCGCGCCGGCGCCCTGACCGTGAGCGAGCTGGCTGCGGCCGGAGTCGCCTCCGTACTCGTACCGTTCCCGTTCGCGGTGGATGATCACCAGACTGCGAATGCCCGTTATCTGAGCGCGGCGGATGCGGCCGTTCTCTGCCCCCAGTCCGAGATGACGCCGGACCGGCTGGACAGTATCCTGCGCGACCTCTGGTCCCGCGATACGCTGGCTGCCATGGCAATCCGCGCGCGTGCGCTGGCGAAACCCGAAGCGACCGCCGCGGTCGCCGGATTCTGTATGTTGCAGTCCCGGGAGGGCAAGGCATGACCCATGTGAACGGCCGGAGCCGGCTGATCGAAATTCCCGAAATGCGGCGTGTCCGCTGCATTCATTTTGTGGGCATTGGCGGCGCCGGGATGTGCGGGATCGCCGAGGTCATGCTGAACCAGGGCTATGCCGTCAGCGGGTCCGACGCCAAGGCCGGTCCGGGCACAGAACGGTTGCAGCAGCTCGGTGCGCGCGTGTTCATCGGTCACGCAGCGCAACAGGTCGAGGGGGTGGATGTCCTGGTGGTGTCTACAGCCATCGATCCGGCCAATCCCGAAGTGGCGGCTGCGCGCGAGAAGCGCATCCCGATCGTGCGTCGGGCCGAGATGCTGGGTGAGCTGATGCGTTACCGGCACGGCATCGCCATTGCCGGCACGCACGGCAAGACCACCACCACCAGTCTGGTCACCTCCATCCTGGCGGAGGCGGGCAAGGATCCCACCTTCGTGATCGGCGGGCTGCTGAACAGCGCCGGGACAAACGCCAAGCTCGGCGGCAGCCGTTATCTCGTGGCCGAGGCGGATGAGAGCGATGCGTCGTTCCTGCATCTTCAGCCGATGGCCGCCGTGGTGACCAATATCGATGCCGACCACATGGATACCTACGGTGGCGATTTCGAGCGCTTGAAAGACACCTTCGTCGAATTTCTGCATAACCTCCCGTTCTACGGCCTGGCGG
>JAYRMT010000207.1:0-4872 GCA_041912575.1 Fluviicoccus sp.
CTAGCACAGCTCCCGGAATTTGACGAGGTGATCGACGTGCGCTCGCCCGCCGAGTTCGCCGACGACCACATTCCCGGCGCCATCAACTGCCCGGTGCTGGATGACGCCGAACGCGCGCGCGTGGGCACGATCTACAAGCAGGTATCTCCCTTCGAGGCGCGCAAGGTCGGCGGCGCGCTGGTGGCGCGCAACATCGCCCGGCATCTGGAGGAAAAGTTCCACGACCGTCCCAAGTCGTGGCGGCCGCTGATCTATTGCTGGCGCGGCGGCCAGCGTAGCGGCGCGATGACGCTGGTGTTCTCGCAGGTGGGCTGGGCGGCGCGGCAACTGGACGGCGGCTATAAGGGCTACCGCCGCGAGGTGTTGCGGCGGCTGGAGGAGGAGCCGGGTCAATTTCATTATCGCCTGCTGTGCGGACCCACCGGTTCCGGCAAGACCGCCTTGCTGAAGGCCATCGCCGCGCAAGGCGGTCAGGCGCTGGATCTGGAGGGGCTGGCGCGGCACAAGGGCTCGGTGCTGGGCGTGCTGCCGGGTGAGGCGCAGCCGTCGCAGAAACGCTTTGAAAGCCTGCTGGCGGCGCAACTGGCGATCTTCGACCCCGCGAAGCCTGTTTTCGTGGAGTCGGAAAGCAAGACCGTGGGCAACCTGCGCGTGCCGCCCGCGCTGTTTGCGGCGATGCGCGCGGCGGAGCCGGTGCTGCTGGAGGTTCCCTTCGCCGAACGGGTGGCGTTCCTGTTACGTGATTACGATTACTTCCTGGAAAACCCGGCCTGGCTGGGCGAGCGGCTGGACCGGCTGGTCGAACTGCACGGTAAGGAAATGGTGGCGCGCTGGCGCGGGCTGATCGCGGCGGGCGCGTGGGAGGCGCTGGTGGAATGCCTGCTGGCGAACCACTACGATCCGGCCTACCGCAAGGCGCAGCAGCGGGATTTCGCGCGGCGGGAAGGCGGAAGGGCGCTCCGCCTGGAGGCCTTGAAGGAACCGATGCTGGCCGTAGCTGCCGAGACCCTGCTGGCAGGCGGCTGAAAGGTCGGCTTTTTCAGGTTGTTCCCACGGCGGCCCGGCGATCCGTGATTCAAGGACCCGGCTGAATCCGCCCCATCCACGGCTGGAACCGACCCTCCGGATCATAAATCCCCCGGATCGCCTCCAGCCGCGCCAGCTTCTCGTCCTGCATGAACCGTGCGGGCCGTCGGCCCAGGTTCTCGTCCGCCAGCTGGATGCCTTGGGAATGCGATGCCATCCGCTGCATGCAGTCCGTCGCCCAGCCGTCGTACTTGTGGTCATCTTCCGCCCGCCGCCATTCCCCGTACACCGCGAAATAGCGCTTCGCCTCCATCGAGAACGCCATGTCCGGCCGCTCGCCGGGCGGCTGCCAGTTCAGCCACAGGGCATGGCTCGGCGCGGGCGGCAGCGTGTCCGCCACGTGCCGCAGACCCGGCAGCAAGTCCGTGATCGGCGCGTTGGTCCACATGTTGTCCGCGCACCAGCGCATGCGGTCCGGAAAATGGGTGAAGGACGCCCCGCGCGACATCAGCACCGTCGACACCGGCAGCAGGGGCAGGGTCAGGCTGGCCTTCGGCCGCAGCGGGTTGTCGCGGATGAACGCCACCGCCTCGCGCGCCTCGGCCCAGCTGTCCGCCATCACCGGCGCGATCACCTCGATGCCCGGCGAGAAAATCCCCAGCGCCTTCGGCGTCAGCAGCATCTGGAATTCCACCGCGCGCGGCACCGTCGGACCGATGGCGTCCGCCCAGGTAAAGACTTCTTCCAGATGCCGCATGCGGAACACCTGGAACATCAGCGCCGTCACCTTGGGATGCGGGTAAAGCCGGAGGTGATAACGCACCACCACGCCGAAGAACCCCGGTCCCGCGCCGCGCGCCGCCCAGTACAGGTCGCTGTGCTGCGTGGCGTTGGCGTGCACCAGCGTCCCGTCCGCCAGCACCACATCCACGCCAGTCACGCTCTCGCAGGCCAGCCCGAGTACACGACTGTTCCAGCCGAAACCGCCCTGCAGCAGGTAACCGCCCAGACAGACATCCGGCGCGTGCGCCACCGGGAAGAACAGGCCGCGTTGCTTCAGCGCGATGTCCAGATCGACGCTCCAGCAGCCGGGCCCGACACGCGCGGTCATGGCGGCCTCGTCGATCTCGATGCCGTGCAGGCGCGAGAGGTCGATCAGCAGGCCGCCGTCGCGCAGGTGGTTCTGCGCCCAGCTGTGGCCGCCGGAGACCAGGCTGATCTTCAGGTTCTCGTCCCGCGCGCGGCGCACGGCGGCGATCACGTCGTCCACGGTGTTCGCCTGCACGAACACCCTTGGCCGCACGCCGGGGTCGCGGCCGCTGAAACTGGTGGCGAGCACAAGGTCGTCAAAACCGGGCGCGCCGCGCTCCCAGGTGCGGCCGGTGTCGCGATTGCGTTTCATGGCGAGTCTCCCTCAGCGGCCGGGGCCGAAGGCGGCGTACAGCGCGGGCAGCCGCGCGGCGAGATGGTTCATTTCCTGAGCGCAATGCACCAGCAGGCAAGCGGCGTCGTAGGCGGAGGGGCGGACCAGATAACCCAGCGCCCGGCCGATCGCCTTGCCCGCCGCGCCGGGCAGGAAGGGCAGATCGAGGTTGTCGCCGGACATCCAGAAGCGCGAGCGCATCTCGCAGCCGCCGGGCACCGGCCGCAAGTGGTGGATCATCCAGCTGCCGTCCACCGGCAGGCCGGACAGTCCGGCGCGGGCGCAGATCGCCGCTTCCCCTTGCGAGGCCAGACGCGCTTCGTCCAGTCCGGCCTCGGCGGGGCGGATGAAGCGGATTGAAAAGCGGCGGCGCTGCGAGCCGATGTGCTCCACCACCCGCGAGGTGCGGCCGATGTAGCGGTCTTCATCCGGCAGGCCGTCCGCCCAGGCGGCATGCACATGCGACTGCGGATGCCAGAGCTTGTAGCGTTGCGGATCGCAACCGTGCCAGCCGAACCACCAGTCCCACATCGCCGGGGTGACGCCGGGCATGGTCGTCAGCGCGTATACCCGCGCCGCGCCGTCCGGGCACAGGCAGTAGCCGGTTTCCAGCGGCTGGTAGCCGGGGTCGAGCAGGCGGGCGGCCTGTTCCCGGCCGGGCAGTTGCTCCGGCGCGACGGGACCGACCGCGATCGCTTCGCGGACATGCGCGGGCAACTCGGCCATTTCCGGCTGGTAGAACGGGGCGTAAGGGCTGGTCGCCAGTACGTTCAGGCGATAGCCGAGGTGCAAATCGTTGAGGGGCAGGGCGGCGGTCATGGCGGTCTCCGGGAGTGAGCTTTAATTATGACGTTCTGCATAATTAATTAGGATGAACGATATAATTAAAGCGCGGAGGTGTGAAGACCGTTTGTCGGGAGGATGCGAGAAGGCTGGGGTTGATGACCGGCGTCATGAACATGCGTAGGGGCGCACGGCGTGCGCCCGTCTTCACCGGACACCCTGCCTGTAGGTCGGGCTTCAGCCCGACAACACGCTTCGATCGGAGGACATCGTCGGGCTGAAGCCCGACCTACAAGGCGATGTGTTCAGGGAGGGATGGAGAGGATGGCGATCCGGTTCAGACCAGCGCCTGCATCACGCGGAACAGGATTTCGCCCTGCTGTTGCAGGTATTCCTCGCCGTGCACGTCGACGCCGAAGGCTTCCTGCACGATGCGGGTTTCGAGGAAGGGAAAGTTCATGATGCCGAGCAGCACCGGAATGACATGCGCCATCGGCGGGATCGCCTGCGG
The DNA here is from genome assembly GCA_041912575.1 of Fluviicoccus sp. Taxonomy (GTDB): domain Bacteria; phylum Pseudomonadota; class Gammaproteobacteria; order Pseudomonadales; family Moraxellaceae; genus Fluviicoccus. The sequence continues at coordinate 3,744 of JAYRMT010000207.1, forward strand.
CTGCGCGCTCTGGGTGCGGAAGCTCTCGATGGCGAGTTGCGCCAGCCGGTAGCCGGGCAGCATGAAGTTCTGCAGCAGCCAGTCGGCGCGTTCGCCGCCGCGTCCGGTCTCGTCGATGATGATACGCGTGAGTTCGGGATAGCGGGCGGCGTAGCGGATCAGCTGGTGGGCGATCAACCGCAGGGTGTCGGGACCGGCGCCGGCGGCCAGGGTGGCGCGGAACCCGGCGAGGTCGCGTTGCAGCGCTTCGAAACCGTCGTTGACCGCCGCCTGCCACAAGGCGTCCTTGGACGCGAAGTGGTAGTGGATCAGCGGACGCGCCACCCCGGCGGCTTCCGCGATTTCAACGATACTGACGCCGTCAAAGCCCGCGCGCGCGAATTCGCGCAGCGCGGCGCGCCGGATCAGCAGCGAGGCGTCGCCGGCCTCGCGGGCGGGACGGCCGGGGCGGCGTTTCGGGGCGACGGCGTCGCCGGTCACTGGGTGGCCCGGTCCACGCGCGCCAGCCAGGCGGCGACCGTCGGTTGCTTCGCCATCGCCGCCTGGCCTTCCGCCGCGCCGACAATGCATTCCACCTGCGCCGCCACCGCGATGTCGGCCAGCGTCAGCGCGTCGCCGACCAGCCAGTCCTGGCCCTCCAGCCATTGCGCCAGCATGGCGAAATGCCGGTCCAGGTCGCGCAGCAGCGCGGGCAGCGGCTTGCGGCCGAGGCCCTGGGCTTCCGTGGTGCGGCGCATGGCGACCGGCATCACGCGCTGGGCGATCTGCTGCATCACCGGATTGTCGTTGGCGGCGGCCACGGCCACCCAGCGCTTGGCGTTGTGCGGCAGGGTGAAGCGCAGGTGCATTTCGTGGAAATACAGCGCCTCGTCCGCCCAGTCCTCGAAGAAGTGCACCAGCGCCTGCTGCTTGGGATCGGCCGGGATCAGCCGGGGCTCGGGATGGTGCTGCTCCAGATAGCGGATGATGTCGGTGGAGTCGGCAATGCGTTGTCCGTCGATCGCCAGCACCGGCAACTTGGCGGCCGGGGAGAGTTCCTTCAGGCGGCCGCGCAGGGTGTCGAGGATGCTGATGTCCTCGGTGGTGTAGTGGATGCCCTTGAGGCGCAGCACGCGGCGCACCTTGTCGC
>JAYRMT010000208.1:0-4824 GCA_041912575.1 Fluviicoccus sp.
CTGGGCGGCCTGTTCCTGTCCGGAAAAGACCAGGACGCCCGATCCCGGCGGGATGAGCGGCAGCAGGTCGAGTCCGTTGCCGTCAGGCAGGCTGACATCCAGCATTACCAGGTCGTAGCGCCGCGCCTCCAGCTTGCGGCGGGCGTCCGCCACCCGCGGCGCATGGTCGTAGTCGGCGATGTCCTCGACCAGCATGCGGGTGATCTGCAGGATGTCCGGCTCATCCTCGACATGCAGGATTACCGGCTTGCGCTCGGCGCTGATGACCTGATGCAAGGCCGCCGCCAGCCGTTCGCGATCCACCGGTTTGCGCAACCAGTCCAGCACGTGCATCCCCTCGCCGCGCCAGCCCGCGTCCTCGTCGGCGCGGCCGGTCACAATCACCACCGGCAGCTCACGGGTGGCCGGATCGGCGCGCAGGTCGGCCAGCAGCTGCAAGCCGTCGCGGTCCGGCAACGTCAGATCCAGCAACAGCGCCGCGTAGCGGTGGCGCGCGATCCGTTCGGCCGCGTCGGCGGCGGTGCCCGCCGTATCGGAGGTGATGCCGTCTTCCGCCAGCATGTCCGCCAGGATACGCGCGACGTCCGGATTGTCCTCGCAGATGAGCACTTGGCCGTGCGGATCGTCCGTTTGGCGGACGGGCGGCAGCGGCAGCTCGAAATAGAACAGCGTGCCCGCGCCGGGGGGCGACTCGTAATCGACATGTCCGGCGTGGCGGTCCATGATGGCCTTGACGATGCTCAGCCCGAGCCCGGTGCCGCCCTTTTCGCGCGTGTCGGAGCTGTCCGCCTGCGCGAAACGCTGGAACGCCGATTGCCGGAATGAATCGGGAATGCCCCGGCCGTAATCGCGGACGCTCACCCGCATGTGGCCGTCGCGCTCGGCGATGGCGATTTCCACCGTACCTTCCGGGGGCGAGTATTTGATCGCGTTCGACAGCAGGTTGGCGTAGACCTGCATCAGGCGATTGTCATCGGCGGACACCGTCAGGCTTTCCGGCGCCTCGGTCAGCCGCAGGCGGACATGATGCCGCTCGGCGTAGCCTTCGTGCGCCTGGATCGCCTGGCGGGTCAGCGCGACGATATCCACGGGCTTCAGCGTGAACTCCATCCGCCCGGACGCGATCTTTTCCAGATCCAGGATGTCGTTGATCAGCAGCGTCAGGCGCTCGGCGTTGCGGGCGGCGGTGTCCAGCAGCTGGCGCGCGCGCGGCGTCAGATTCTCGGACGCCTTGCCCTGGATCAGCCCCAACGCGCCGCGAATGGAGGTCAGCGGCGTGCGCAGTTCGTGGCTGACGGTGGAGACGAACTCATCCTTCATCTTTTCGAGCTGCTTGCGCTCGGTAATGTCGTTGACGATGCCGATGAAGCCGTTGACCTGCTGCTCGTCGGGCGACCTGATGACGCTGATGGTGACTTCGCCGTAAAACAGGGAGCCGTCCTTGCGCCGGTAAAGCCATTCGGTCTGGGTGGGCGGGCCGCCCAGACGCACCTTCTGGGTATAGGTCCGGAACCCCGGAGGGAAATCTTCGCCCAGTTCCTGCGTCAGCGCGGCGTGACGCGCCAGGGATTCTTCGGGATCGTGCAGGATGGCGGTGGTGTGGATGCCGACCACTTCATCCGCGCGGTAGCCGAACAGCCGCTCTGCGCCCCGGCTATAGGTCCGGATGACGCCGTTGGCGTCCGTCGTGATGATCGCCGCCGCCGCGCTGTCCAGGACGGACGCATGGCGCCGGCTCAGCTCCAGCAGCGCGGTCTCTGCGGCGCGTCGCGCGGAGATGTCGCGTGCGACCAGGGTCAGCATGATTTCACCGTCGATGCAACTGCGCGACAGAGTCAGCTCCAGCGGCACGGCGCAACCATCGTCGTGGCGGCCTTCCAGTTCAAAACTGACATCCGTCGCCGCCGATTCGGCAATGACGTCCGCCATGCGTCGATTGAACTCGGGCAATCCCGACGGCATGAACAGCGATCGCACCGGCCGTCCCGCGGTATCCGCGCCGAACAGGCGCGCCGCCGCCGGGTTGGCGGTGTCGATCCTCCCCTCGCCGTCCATCACCAGAACGGCGTCGGGAACGGTGCGAAACAAGGCGTCCATCCGCAACTGATGGCGGTTGATCTGCCGGGCCGTCTCGAAAGCGTCCTGGACGGTGAACTGCTGCTCCACGGCGTCCGCCAGATCGCGCAAGCGGGCGAATCCTTCCGCGTCCAGCGTGCGCGGCGCGCGGTCAATCACGCAGAGCGTCCCGATGCGACCGCCGTTCACCCGCAGCGGCGCCCCGGCGTAGAAGCGGATATGCGGCTCTCCCGTCACCAGCGGATTCTCCCGGAATCGGTCGTCCGCCAGGGCGTCGGGAATGTAGAGAATGTCGTCGCTGTGAATCGCGTAACCGCAAAATGAAATGTCGCGCGATGTGGAGTCGGTATCCAGCCCCAGGCAGGCCTTGAACCATTGTCGGTCCGTGTCCACCAGGCTGATCAGCGTAATGGGAACGTCAAACAGCGCGCGGGCGATGCGCACCAGGCGGTCGAAGCGTTCTTCCGGCGCGGTGTCGAGAATCTGGAGGTCGTGCAATGCCTGCAGACGTTCTTGCTCGTTCAGGGGCAGTGGCGGGGCCGGCATGGCGTGGATCCGTATCGCGGGGTGGTATGCGCTCTGATTGTAGGAGGGCTTTCAGAGTTTGGCTATGAAGGACATCACGCGCCGAAGCGCCGGGACGGCCTTTGCCCGGCGCCGGGTGGACGGAACGGCTAAAGCACGATCACCAGCAACAGCAGGATCCACGCCATCAGTCCGGCGCTCATGACCGCGTGGGCGACCGCGGCGGTCTGCACGGTTTCCCGCGTGTGGGCCAGACCCGCGACACCGTTGTGGATGATGCCGCAGGAGAGGGCGAAGGCGGCCATCGACAGGGCGACATTGAACCCGAGGCCGGGCGTCAGCAGGCCGAGCGAAGACAGCCAGAGCGGGATGGGGGCGACGCCCGCCAGCAGGAAGGCGTCATGGTCGTCGATGGCGAGGTCGTTCATCGCGGCGGCCTCGCGGATGAACCAGCCCATGACGATCAGGCTGATCAGCTCGGTGATGAAAAAGGCCAGGGCGAGGACCGCCCAGTCCTTGTGCGCGGCTTCCGGCAGCCAGGGACTGAAAAAGGCGGCGCCCTTGAGGTAGAGCAGGGCGGGCGGCAGCAGGGACAGGGGCAGCACGACGCCCGCGTAGAGCCGGGCGAGCCGGGGGTGGATGCGGTCGATTTCGGTCCAGCCGGGGTCGACGGTGAAGGGCAGGGTGGGGATGGCGGTCAGTTTCATGGTGATTCTCCGGGGACGGATTGGAGAGCGGCGACGCACATGTATCACAATGTGATATATGTGGTTTAGAGGGGAATGGCGGGGATGTCAAGGGTTGGCGGATGGGCGGGGGAGTCAGGCACGGGGGGGAAGAAGAGGCAGGGGTAGCCCGCAGGCAGTTTGCGGAATATCGTCGACGCAACAGGGATATCCCGATATGGGACGCAGAAGGCCTTCGCCCAAGGGCCCATCGCCGACAGGTAGCGTTCGCTCCGCTAGCTCAGGCGCCCGCGCAGGATAGGGAGCACCCGCCCGGCATCAGGGACACACCCGCACGTTCGCGCCCCCGGCGGTCAGTTCACCGATGACGGCCGCCCGCTCAAAGCCTTCCGCCCGGAACGCCGCCAGTCCCGCTGCCGCCGCCTCCGGCGCGCAGGACACCAGCAGCCCGCCGCTGGTCTGCGGGTCCAGCATCAGCCGTGTTTGCCATTCCGGCACCGCCGGATCGACCGTCACGAACTCCCCGAAACTCTGCCAGTTGCGCTCGATGGCCCCCGGCCCGTACCCGGCCCGCGCGAAGGGCAGGGCATGCGGCAACACCGGCAGTTTTCCCGCCTCCAGCACGGCGGTGAGGCCGGAACCGCGCGCCACTTCCAGCGCATGCCCCAGCAGGCCGAACCCGGTGACATCGGTCAGCGCATGCACGCCCGGCATCTCCGCCAGCGTCGCGCCCACCCGGTTCAGTTGCGTTGTCGTCGCCAGCATCTCCGCGTAACCGTCCGCCGACAGCTCGCCCTTTTTCAGCGCCGCCGACAGGATGCCCACGCCCAGCGCCTTGCCGAGGATCAGCACATCGCCCGTGCGGGCGTCGCGGTTGCGCTTCACCCGGTCGGGATGCACCAGCCCCAGCGCCACCAGGCCGTAGATCGGTTCCGGCGAGTCGATGGAATGGCCGCCCGCGATGGGAATGCCCGCCGCCTGGCACACCGCCGCGCCGCCCGCGAGGATCTGCTGCATGGTTTCCACCGGCAGCGTGTTGATCGGCATGCCGACAATGGCCAGCGCGAGGATCGGCATGCCGCCCATGGCGTAGACGTCCGAAATGGCGTTGGTGGCGGCGATGCGCCCGAAGTCGAAGGCGTCATCGACAATCGGCATGAAGAAGTCGGTGGTGGCGACGAGAGCCTGCGTGTCGTTGAGACGGTAGACGGCGGCGTCGTCGCTGGTTTCCGCGCCGACCATCAGGTTCGGGAACAGCCCGTTCACGCCGGAGGTCGCCAGCAATTGCGACAGCAGCGCCGGTGCGATTTTGCAGCCGCATCCGCCGCCGTGCGAGAATCGGGTCAGTTTGATGTCTTCATGAGCCGGATGATCCACGTGAGTCTCCCCCTGCCGAATTTTGTCGCGACGCTAGCACAGCTCCCGGAATTTGACGAGGTGATCGACGTGCGCTCGCCCGCCGAGTTCGCCGACGACCACATTCCCGGCGCCATCAACTGCCCGGTGCTGGATGACGCCGAACGCGCGCGCGTGGGCA
>JAYRMT010000209.1:0-4781 GCA_041912575.1 Fluviicoccus sp.
TGCGGGAGTTCCGCGACAAGCAAAGTCATATGGCGATTGTCGTGGACGAGTACGGCGGCGTGTGCGGGCTGGTGACGCTGGAGGACGCGCTGGAGCAGATCGTCGGCGACATCCATGACGAACACGACGACGCCGACGAGGATGCGCACTGGTTCAGCGAGCAGCCGGACGGCAGCTGGATCGTCCAGGCGATCACGCCGATCCCCGAATTCAACGGACATTTCGGCTCCCGGCTCAGCAACGATGACTTCGACACCATCGGCGGCATCGTGCTGAGCGAGTTCGAACGCCTGCCCCATGTCAACGAAACCCTCCTGATCGGTCCCTGGCGCTTCACCGTGCTCGCCGCCGACGCCCGCATGATCCGCCTGCTCAAGGTCGAAAAGATCACCGATGAATGATTTGCTGACCCGCGCGCGCGGTCCCTGGATCGCGCCGCTGCTGGCCCTGCTCGCCGGCGCACTGCTGCCTTTCGCCCTTGCCCCCTTTGATGTCTGGCCGCTGGCCCTGCTCTCCCCCGCGCTGCTGGCCGAACTGCTGGCCGGACAGACGCCCGGACGCGCCGCCCGTCTCGGCTGGTGCTACGGCATCGGGCTCTGGGGCAACGGCGTCTGGTGGCTGTATGTCTCCATCCATGATTACGGCAACACGCCGGCCTGGCTGGCGGTGCTGATGGTCTCCGCCGTCGCGGTGCTGATGGGTCTGTTCACCGCCGTGATGGGCTGGCTCTACCGGCGGCTGGCGCTGGACCGCAAGGCGTTGCTCGGCTTTGCCCCGCTGTTCGTACTGTTCGAATGGACCAAGACCTGGTTCCTGACCGGATTTCCCTGGCTGTTCGCGGGTTACGCCTTCATTGACACCCCGCTCAAGCATTACGCGCCGGTGCTCGGCGTCTTTGGCTTGAGCCTGCTGGCCGTGATCAGCGGGCAACTGTTTTTCGACATCCTGAAGACCGGCAAGCGCGGGTGGTCGTACGCGGCGTTGCTGGCGGCGATCTGGGGAGGCGGCGCGCTGCTGGGGCTGGCGCACTGGGTGCAACCGGACCGCGAGCGCTCGCTGAGCCTGAGCATCGTGCAGGGCAATATTCCGCAGGACCTGAAATGGCTGACGGAATGGCGCGACAAGACGCTGGCCATCTATCGCACCGGCACCGACAACGAATGGGGTCGCGACCTGATCGTGTGGCCTGAAGCCGCTGTCCCGATGTTCCAGTATGAAGCCTCCGAGTTCCTCGCCGACATGGAAAACCGCGCGCTGTCGGGGCACAGCACGCTGGTCACCGGCATCCCGTTCGCCGACCTGCGCCATCTCGACAAGGACGGCGTGCCGCTGTTCTACAACAGCCTGGTTGCCTTGGGCGAGGGCTACGGCTTGTACTTCAAGCAGCGGCTGGTGCCGTTCGGGGAATACATCCCGATGGAGGCGCTGCTGCGCAACACTATCCCCTTCTTCAGTCGTGACATGTCGAGCTTCAGCGCCGGCGACGACCGCCAGCGGCCGGTGATGGTGCGCGACTACCGCCTTGGCGCGGCGATCTGCTACGAGGTCGCCTATCCCGAACTGACCCGCCGCAACGCCCGCGACGCCGATTTCCTGGTGACGCTGAGCAACGACGGCTGGTTCGGCCACTCCACCGGCCCACTGCAACACTTGCAGATGGTGCGCATGCGTTCGCTGGAAACGGGGAAATGGTTCGTGCGCGCGACCAACACCGGCGTCTCCGCGGTGATCAACGACCAGGGCGACCTGGTGGCGGTCGCGCCATCCTTCAAACGCACGGTGCTGCGCAGTCGCGTGTTCATGACAAAGGGAAGAACCCCTTTCCTGCGGTCCGGGGAGATTCCGGTGCTGGCGCTCTGCGGATTAGCGCTGGGACTCGCGATGTTTCGGGGACGGCAGGCCGCGAAAAAGGCCTGACCGGACTTTCCTTCATCCCGCAGAGCGTCTAGGCTGAACAAAATATCCCGACAAAAAGGACGTCTTTCATGGCGCGCCAGCCACGCTACTGGGACCGCCCCACGCAACCCGGCGTCTTCAAGCTGAAGGTCAGCACCTTGCTGATGCTGATCGCCATCCTGACCCATGAAAAGGTTGGCCGCGACTTTCTGGTGTCCCTGCTGGATATGTTCGGCCTGGACAAGGCGGCGGAGATCATTCGCGCTTTCAGCCAGATGACGGACCGGCTGTTGCTGATCGCGGCGGGAGTCGCGCTGATTTCCGGGTTCTACTGTTTCATGAACAAGAAGTCGTCGCGGCAATACTGGTGGGAAATCGGCCTGTGCATCGCGCTGGTGCTGTGGATCGATCCGCACTGACGCCGTTCATTCCGGATCGAGCCTGTTGCGGACCGAAATCCACGCGGTCCCGGCCTCCCCCACGACACGACGCATCACTTCCGCCGCCGGGACCACGTCCCGGATCAGGCCTTGCGACTGCCCGATGAACTGCATCCCGCCCTCGAGGTCGCCGTGCTCGGTGGCGGCCTTGAGCCGCGGCGTCGCCGCGCCGAACAGCGCCAGCAGGCGGATCTTCGTCGGTTCGACCAGCAATCCGGCCATCACCTTCCAGACCGGCACCGCCAGTGCGCGCGCGGCCAGCAGCGCATGCCAGGCGGCGGCGATGAAATTCATCGGCTTCCGCGTCAGGCGCTCGGCGTTGGGGGTCTTCATGTAGCGGGCGGGCAAGCCGTCAAAATGCGGCGAGTAAATCGTGTCGTGCTGGTCTTTTTCGACCACGGCCTGTTTGGTGCGCGCATGCACCGGGCTTTCCGCGCAGGTGGCGAAGCGCGATCCCATCGCGATCCCTTCCGCCCCGAGCGCCAGCGCCGCCAGCAAACCGCGATGGTCGGCAAATCCCCCGCAGCCGATCACCGGGATCTTCACCGCGTCAACGATCGCGGGCACCAGCACCAGTGACGTGACGTCCCCGCCATGCGCAGCCGCTTCATGGCCTGTCACCAGCAAGGCGTCCACGCCCTGGGCTTCCGCCGCCAGCGCATGCTTCGCCGTGGTGACGGTGGCAATCGTCTTGCCGCCGTAGGCATGGCAGGCGCGGATCAGCCAGTCGCCCTTGCCCAGCGAGAAGTTGATCACCGGGACTTTCTCTTCCAGGGCGATCTCGGCGTTTTCCTTCGCGCCGGGCATGATCAGCGCGCAATTGACGCCGAAGGGCTTGTCGGTCAGTTCGCGGATGCGCCGGATGGACGCGCGGGTCTGCTCCGGCGACAGCGGCCCCAGCGCCAGCAAGCCGAGGCCGCCCGCGTTGCAGACCGCCGCCACCAGTTCCGGGGTGGAAATCCAGCTCATGCCGGGCAGGATAACGGGATACCGGACGCCGAACAGCTCGGTGATGCGGGTTTTCATGGGAAGAAGCGCCTGAAGAAGATCAGGCGCTATGTGTAACAGAGCGGACGCTTGCTTGGGAAGCCCTCAGGCCTCCGCCGCAGGCTCCAGACCCAGCGCCGCTTCCAGATCCTCCAGCGCCTCGCGGGAATAAACCGCCAGCCGTTGCAGGTGCGGCAGTGCGTCCCGGCAGCCGATGAAGCCGAAATTCAGCGTCTGGGCGTAGCTGACCACGGTGATGTTCAGCGCATAGCCCTTGAAGGGTATCGAGAGCGGGAAATAGGAATCCATCCGGAACCCCCGGAAATACAGCGGATTCTCCGGCCCGGGCACATTGGAGATGGCGACGTTGAAAGCCGGGCGCAGACGCCCCGCCGCGCCGGGCAGCTGCGAGAGCAACATCGGCGCCATCAGCAGGCTGGTGAACTGCAGGATGGCGTTCTTGGACATGCCCTGGAGTTGCACCTTGGCGTGACCGGTGGAGGTGACGATGGCCGCGATGCGTTCGGCCGGATCGGCGACATCGGTGGCGAGCGAGGCCAGGATCGCGCCGACGGCGTTACCGCCGCCCGGATCATCCTTGGGCCGCACGTTGACCGGCAACATCGCGGTCAGCGGCTCGGCGGGCAGGCTGTCCTGCTCGGCCAGGAAGCGTCGCAGGGCGCCGGAACACAGGCCCAGCACCACATCGTTCAGCGTGCCGTTGGCGGCGCGCGCCACGCGTTTCATGCGTTCCACCGGAAACTGCTGCGTGGCGAAACGGCGGTTGCGGCTGATTTTCTGGTTCAGCGGCGACAGCGGCGCCTGCATCGGCGCGACCAGCTGATGGTCCTGGCGACGCGCGGAACGGATCACCGCCATCAGCGCGGAGGCGGCGCTGCGCGAAGTTTCCAGTTGGCCCTGCAAGCCCTGCCAGAGCGCGTCCAGCGTTGGTGCGGCGTCCTCGCCGCGTTCGCGGGGCGCGCGGGCGGGCGGCGGAATCAGGTAGAACAGCGGCGTACCGCGGTCGTCCGGCGTGTGCGACATGCTGCGCGACAGGATCCTGATGCCGGTGTAACCGTCCACCAGGGCATGGTGCACCTTGAAGTAGATGGCGAAACGGCCGCCCTCCAGCCCTTCGATGAAATGCACCTCCCAGGGCGGACGATGAAAGTCGATGTTGTGGCTGTGCAGGCGCGAGACGAGGATGCCCAGTTCCCGTTCATCGCCCGGCGTGGGCAACGCGGAACGGCGCACGTGGTATTCGACATCGAAGTCCTTGTCCTCGACCCAGGCTTGCAAGGGATGCGTCAGGAGGTCGGGATGGCGGAGCTTGAGGTTCCACGGCGATTGCGCGCGGGTGTCCGTCCGGACTTCGTCCATCAGCTTGCGCAGGAAATCGGCGGGGGCGTCGGCGGGCGGGACGAAGGTCATCAGGCCGCCGACATGCATCATGGATTC
>JAYRMT010000210.1:0-4763 GCA_041912575.1 Fluviicoccus sp.
GCCCCTGCGCGGTGCTGATACACGGCTTCACCGCCGAAGCGGCGAACTGGTTCCGCCTGGCAATGCGGCTGGACCGCGACCGCTGCCTGATCGTGCCGGACCTGCCCGGTTTCGGCGGCTCGGACGCTCCGCCGGGGCTGTCCTACGCCATTCCCGACCAGACCGCGCGCCTGCAGGCCTTCCTGCGGGCGGTGCGGCCGCAGGGGACGCTGGATGTGGTCGGGTCGTCGATGGGCGGGCACATCGCCCTGCGGCTGGCGCTGGACGATCCGGGGCGGGTGCATTCCCTGACCTTGATGGATGCGGGCGGCATCCGGTCACCGCAGCCGTCCGACCAGGACCGGCGCGTGCTGGCGGGGGAACGCAACGGGTTCGACATCCGCCGTCCGGAGGAATTCGAGGACTTCCTGACGCTCGGCATGGCGCAGGTGCCGTGGATGCCGCCCTCGGTGCGGCGGGCGCTGGCGGCGACGTTCATCGCGCGCAACGGGGCGTATCAGGCGATCTTTGCGCAGATCTATCACCGCGACCTGGAGGATGCGCGGGTGGGCGGCCTGCGCCTGCCGGTGCTGGTGCTGTGGGGCGAGCGGGACCGCCTGCTGCATGTGTCGATGGCCGAGGCGTTCGGGCGGGCGATTCCGGGGGCGAGGGTGGTGATTTTGCCGGGGATCGGGCATCTGCCGATGCTGGAAGCGCCGGGGGCGGCGGCGCGGGCGGTGGAGGGGTTCTGGGGGGCGGTCGGAGGGTAGCGGAACAGGCAGAAGGCCAGATAGTCACTCACCCGCCCCCCGCCAGCTGCGCGTAAAACTCGTTTTCCTGATCCAGATGCAACGCCACGATCGCCTCCAGCGCATACAGGCGGCGCACCAGCCGACGGCGGGCGCTTTCACCGGCCCCGCCGCTGTCGCGCCAGACGGCCAGCTCGTGCCGCACCAGCCCGCACAGGCGCAGGATCTCGCGGTGGCTGCGGCTCAGCATGGCCAGCGGGTCTTCGCCGGGCAGGCCGCGCGCGAGGTCGGGATGCAGCCGGCGCTCGTCATGCTGTTCATGCGCCTCCAGCTGCGACAGCAAGGCGTGCAGCCGGTCGTGCAGGGTGTCCGTGGACGGCGCGTTGTCCGGCGCCAGCGCTTCGGCGGCCTGTCGCAGTCCGGCCAGCAAGGGCTCCAGCCCCGCATGATCGCGGCGCAGGTGCTCGTACTCCTCGGCGCGCAGGCGGGGCGCGGGCCGGGGCGGCGCTTGCAGCGCTCGCAAGGCGTTGAGGATCACCGCCACATCGATGAATTCCTGCAGCACCGCCCCCGCCAGCGGCGTCAACGCGCCCAGCGCGGCGGCGGCCATCGCCACCCCGGACATCGCCATGCCCGCCAGCACGCTCTGCCGGGCGATGGCGCGGGCGCGGCGGGCAATGGCGATGCCTTCCGCCAGCCGGTCCAGCCGGTCCACCATCAGCACCACGTCGGCGGCCTCGGCGCTGGCCCCCGCGCCGCGCGCGCCCATGGCGATGCCCACGTCCGCCAGCGCCAGCGCCGGGGCGTCGTTGATGCCGTCGCCCACCATCAGGGTCACGCCGCCTTCGCGTTCCGCGCGAACGGCCTCCACCTTGCCTTCCGGCGTCAGTCCGGCGCGCACCGCGTCCAGCCCCAGCATCAGGCCCAGATGCTCCGCCACCGCCTGCCGGTCGCCGGAGGCCATCACCAGCCGCTGCAAACCGGCCGCGCGCAACGCCCGCAAGGCGCGCGGGGTGTCCGGGCGGATTTCGTCCTGCAAATGCAGCAGGCCCGCCAGACGGCCGTCCTCGGCCACCGCCACCACCATCCCGCCTTCGCTCTGGGCGCGGTCCAGCGCGGCGCGCACCCCGTCCGGCAGGGCCTCGCCCAGCACCCAGTCCGGCCGTCCGGTCGCGATGCGCCGGCCGTCCACCGTACCCGAAAGACCGCTGCCAGGGGTTTCGGCCACGGCCTCGGGCGTGGTCAGGGTCAGGCCGCGCTCGCGCGCCTGCGCCACCAGCGCCAGCGACACCGGATGCAGCGATACCTGTTCCAGCGAGGCGCAGTCACGCAGCACCGCCTCGGGGGCGCGGCCGTCGGCCGGTTTGATTTCCATCAAGCGGGCCTGCCCGGTGGTCAGGGTGCCGGTCTTGTCCAGCAGCAGGCGGCTGGCTTCGGCCAGCGCTTCCAGCGCCGCGCCGTTCTTGATCAGCACCCCGCGCCGGGCCGCCGCGGAGATGCCGGACACCAGCGCCACCGGCGCGGCCAGGATGAGCGGACAGGGCGTGGCCACCACCAGCACCGCCAACGCGCGCACGGGATCGCCGGACAGCAGCCAGGCCAGCCCGGCGGTGAGCAGCGTGACGGGCGCCAGCCAGGCGGCGTAGCGGTCGGCCATGCGGGTGAAGGGCGCGCGGCCGGACTGTGCCTCCGTCACCAGCCGCACGATTCCGGCGTAGGTGCTTTCCGCCGCCGGACGCAGCGCGGTCAGCTCGAAGGACGAACCGACGTTGAGCACGCCGCTGGCCACGGCCTCGCCGGTTTCCCGCCGCACCGGCAGCGATTCGCCGGTCAGCGAGGATTCGTCCAGCGACACCGGACCGCCATCGGCCACCACGCCGTCCACCGGCGTCACCTCGCCCTGCTTGATGCGCAGGCGGTCTCCGGCGGCGACCTGCGCCACCTCGACGGTTTCCCACTGGCCGGAAGCGAGCCGCCGTTCGGCCCGCACCGGCGCACGGCCCAGCAAGGCGGTCAGCTCGCGCCGGGCGCGGCGGGCGGCGAATTGCTCCAGCGCCTCGCCGCCCGCCACCATCAGGGCGATGATGGCGGCGGTGAGGGTCTGGCCCATGCCGAGCGCGGTGATCATGGCGAGGGCGGCGATGGGGTCGACACCCCACTCCCCCCGCCGCAGCGTGCGCGCGCTTTCCAGCAGCAGGCGCGCCAGCACGGCCAGGGTCGCGACCTGCCAGACCACGTGTGACGGCCACGCGGCCCCGGCCAGGGCGAGCGCGCCGCCGGTCAGGGTGAGCAACAGGATGGCGGGGAACCACAAGCGGGACATGGGGAGGCCTCGGAGAATTTGGAACAGTGTTGCATGCCCGGAGGCGGCTGTGCAGGGGGTTTGCGCTGTGCCAGACTGCGGCTTTGCCCGTCCCGCATCCCCGGAGCCTCCGATGCCCTTCACCCTGCCGCCCCGCGACACCTGGATCGACCGCACCAGCGAGATCCGCACCGACATCGATACCCTCTACGCCCTGCTGTCCGACCTGGACCGCTGGCCGGAATGGACGCCGGGCCTGCGCGCCATCGTGCGGCGACGGAAAGGCCCGATGACGCCCGGCGACGCCTTCCTGATGGTGCTGGACGCCAAGAGAATCGGCGGGTTGCCGCTGCCCTGCACGGTGTACCGCAACGAGCGGAATCATCTGGAATGGGGCGGCGGCGCGCTGGGCTCGGTGATCCGGCATTCGCTGGAGCTGACGGCGGTTGACGACCGGACCACGCGGTTGCGGCATGTGGAATACGCGACGGGGGCGCTGGCCTTGCTGACCCGGCCGGTGGCGCGTTTTGCGACGGGGCACGACCAGCGCTGGTCGGATGCGATCGAAGACCTGTTTGCGCGCTGATGCCGACCGACCCTCGGTCACCGCCCGCGACGGGACTCAGGCCCCGGTCGCCACCGGGCGGGCGTCATCGGTAATCCACTCGCTCCACGATCCGGCGTACAGGCGCGGCTCGGGCAATCCGGCATGCACGGCGGCCAGAATGGTGTGGCAGGCCGTGACGCCGGAGCCGCAATAACAGACCATCTCCCGGGTCGCATAATCTTCATATTGCGCCCGCAGCGCCTCCCGACTGTGCCACTGCCCTTGCTCGCAATTCAGGGTGAACGGCAGGTTGACCGCACCGGGGATATGCCCCGCCTTGGGGTCGATCGGTTCGACCAGACCCTGGAAGCGTTCGGGCAACCGGGCGTCGATCAGCACCCGCTCCGGACTGCCGAGGTGTTCAAGCACATCCCGGCTGTCCACACAGTGCGGGTTCCAGTGGCCTTCAAAACGGCTTGCCGCAGGCGGCGGGCTGTCGTGATCCAGCGATCCTCCGGCGGCGACCCAGGCCGTATAGCCGCCATCCAGCACGGCCACGGCCTGATGGCCAAAGGCGCGCAGCAGCCACCACAGGCGGGCGGCGAACATGCCGACGTCCTGGTCATAAGCGATGACTTGCGTGCCCGGCCGGATGCCCAGGCTGCCGAAGAAGGCGCGGAGGGCCTCGGGGTCAGGGAGGGGGTGGCGGCCGGTGCGGCCGGGGATGACCGGGGCGGAGAGGTCGTGGTCGATGTGGGCGAAGCGGGCGTTCGGCAGGTGGCCCAGGCGGTATTGCTCCGGGCCGAAGGCCGGGTTGACGAGTTGATGGCGGCAATCGACGAACAGGACATCGCCGGTGAGGTGTCGGGCGTCGGGGATGGAGATGAGGGTCTGGTGCACGGGTCGGGGCCGGTTTGGGGAAGGCTCGGTTGCACAGTATGTGCAGGTCGTCCTGACGAAGGAAGCCCTCCGACCCGTGACGAGAGGGGCATGCCCCGATCAGCAAGCCGGTTGCGCGCTCCACGGGTTGAACAGCGACACGCCGGTCGGCGCGAAGTCGGCGGTACTGCGTGTGACCACGGTCATGCCATGCACCAGCGCGGTGGCGGCGATCAGGGCGTCGCGTTCGGCGCGCGGATCGGGAATGTGCAGGCCGGCGCAACGCCGGGCCACGGCGGTGTCGACG
>JAYRMT010000211.1:0-4751 GCA_041912575.1 Fluviicoccus sp.
TGGTCCTCCGGCGGGGGACACAAGTGAACGGCTGCGGCAGCCACTTGCTGCTGGAGTGCGACGCGGTCGCGCCGGCGCGCCTGCGCGATCCGGAATGGCTGGAAAACACGCTGCTCGCCGCCGCCGATGCGGCCGGGGCGACCGTGCTGTACGGACATTTCCACCATTTCGGCGGGGCGCAGGGGGTGACGGGCGTGCTGTTGTTGCGGGAATCGCACATCACCATCCATACCTGGCCGGAATTCGGCTATGCGGCGATTGATGTGTTCATGTGCGGGCAGGCGCAACCCCGACTGGCGGTGGATTGCCTGGTCCGGCTGTTGCAGCCGGGACGGTCGCGATGGAAGGAAGTGGCGCGCGGACCGCTCGGGACCGTCACGCCGGGCGCGGCTTAGAGCCGTATCGAGGGCAGGCCGCCGCCGGACGACGGCGCGCCGTCATCCCCGCCGTCGCCCGCCAGCAGCAGCGCCAGCGCGCCGAGGCACAGGCAGCCGCCGGCCATCATCCACCACAGATGCGAGGACGGGACCACCAGCAGGTTGGTCAGGTCGCCGATCAGGCCGAGCACGGCCAGCACTGCCTGCAGCATCAGCCCCAGTCCGACCACGCGCAGGATCCGGTTCGCGGCGACCTTGCCGCCCATGCCCGCCAGCGTGACGCCGGACAGGCACAGCCCGATCGCCAGGATCGTCAGCGACAGCGTCTTGCTGACCGGCGGCACCATCAGCGGCGTCCACAGCAGCAGGAAGCCGCAGAGCAGGCCGAGCACGGCAAACAGTGCGCCGATCGCGGACAGGACTTTCATGGAATTTCTCCGTCTGGACCCCGCCGCCGGAAGCGGGGCGGGGGACTGCCTAGAGCATAGCGCCGGATCGGCGGCCTGCAAACCGTTCAGGCGGCCAGACGGCGGGCCGGCCACAATTCACGGACAAAATACGCGCCCAGCCCGGCCAGGATGACGGCCATGCCGACACCGGTCGCCGCCGTGAAACGTTCGTGGTTCAGCCAGGCGCCCCACACCAGCGCCAGCACCGGCGTCAGGATGGTGGTCAGCGAAATGGTGGCGGGCGGCAGGTTCTGCACCAGGAAGAAATAGCACAGCATCGCCACCACCGACGCCATGATCACGCTCCAGGCCAGCGCCGCCAGCGTGACCGCGCCCGGCATCGCGCGCGGCGCGGCGTCGGCGTAGAAGGGCAGCACCGCCAGCATGCCCACGCCCGAGAGCGCCAGCGAGCCGGTGGTCTGCGCCATCGGGTGCAGACCCGCGTTTTCCCGCTTCAGCCAGAACACCGACACCGCATAGCAGGCCATGCCCATCAGGGTCAGGATCACGCCCCTGGTGTGCGCGGCGCCCTGTTGTCCCTGGCTGAAAATCACCAGCAGGCCCGCAAAGGCCAGCACCAGCCCGACCCATTGTTCCGCGCGCAGCAGTTGCGTGCGGAACACCCCGTGCGCCAGCAGGCCCATCAGCAGCGGCGAGGTCCCGAACAGCAGGGAGATCAGCGCCGACGGCAGGGTGGCCGCGCCCAGATAGGTGAACAGCATGGCCCCGATCAGGCTCAGCGAACCGGCGAGATAGCTGCGCCGGGCGGCGCGATGCAACGGCAGGCGCTCGCCCATCAGGCGCAGGCACAGCCAGGCCAGCGGCGCGGCGAAGGCGAAGCGCAGGGCCAGCGCCCAGACCGGATTCAGCTCGCGGATGCTCAGCACCACCGCCAGCGGCGTGGTGGACCAGATGAAGACCAGCAGGGCGTAGCGGCTGCCGATGCCGGGTTGCGGGGGTTCGCTGTCCATGGGGTTCTCCTGGGGTTGTTGTGGACACGGGACGGAAAAACAAAAAGGCCGCTGGGGAGCGGCCTTTTCGGAGGGATTTTCGGAGCGTGGATTACGCTGGGGGGAAAACCTGTCCTGACCGCCGGAACGAGCGCGCGCGCCATGCTGCCAGGCGGCGCGGCACGGAAACGACTCGGGCGAAGACAGGTTTGGTGTAATTCATGATCAACCGAATATGCGGGAAGCGCGTCCGCCGGGTCAAGCGGAAATTCAGAATTCGTCGACGGTGTAGCGCCAGACATTCATGTCGGGCGACCAGTGGTCGGCCGGCCAGCCGCCCTTGCGCTTGAGCTGGCGGAGGAATTCGCGGGCGCGCGGCAACTGGTTCCATACCGAGGGCAGGAAGGTGGCGCGGCGGCGGCCGTCGGAGAGGATCAGGCCGTCGCGGCCGGGGCGCAGGCGTTGCAGCAGGTCGGCTTCGTCGCGCACGGTCAGCGCTTCCGGCGGCGACAGTTGCGAGATCGACAGCGTCAGGCCGTCCAGCTCGGCGGCGGTCAGCGGCGGAAAGCGCGGATCGGCGAAGGCGGCGTCCCAGGCGTGGCGGGCCACGTCGTCCACCAGCGGCCGTTCGGCCTCCAGCGAACCGATGCAGCCGCGCAGCTCGCCGTGGCGGTGCAGCGTGACGAACACCGCGCCCGGTTTGCGCAGGGCAGGGGGATAATCGGCGGGATGCACCGCCAGCGGTACGCCCCTGGACAGCCCGTGACGGATCGACGCCAGCGCGACCTGCCGCAGTTGTTCGCGTTCGCCGGACGACAGGTGCCCGTCCGGCGCGACGGGTTCGTAAAACGCCCACGCCCCGTAACCCACCACGTGCGAGCGGTCGCCGGTGGTGTCGCCGGAATTGCACAGGCCCAGCCGCACCGGTTCCCAGCCCAGCCCGCGCGCCAGCGTCAGCAGGCCGTTGACCGGGATGCGCCCGCAGGCCTGGTCGCGGCCGATGCCGTCCGGATTCAGGGATTCAATCGCCTCGGCGGTCTGCCGGTCGAGGCCGCGCGCCTGGGGGTCACCCAGGTAATGGGAGAGGTCGGAGCTGATGACGAACACCGTGCCCTCATCGCTCAGGAACGGCTCCAGCACGGCGGCCGCCTGCTCCGGCGTCGCGTCGCCGACCACCATCGGCAGCAGGGTGAATTCGTCCAGCACGGTCTGCAGGAAGGGCAGTTGCACTTCCAGGCTATGCTCCGGCACATGCGCCATGTCCAGCACCTGCACGCCGGGCAACGCCTGCAACGGGCCGACCGATTGCGTATCCAGCGGAATATCGCCCAGCGGCGTGCGATAGGTATGGGCCGAGGTCAGGGCGATGCCCCGGAACGGCACCCGGTGCGACGGGCCCAGCAGCACCACCCGCCAGATATGGCCGCGATGGGTGCGCCACAAGGCAAAGGCCGCCGCCGCCAGGCTGCCGGAATAGACATAGCCGGCGTGCGGCACGATCAGCGCACGAGGGCAGCGGGCCTCGCTGTCGGTGGCCGGAACGCCGTAGAAGCATTGTTGCAGGATGGCCCGGAGTTGCTCGGGCGCAGCGGGATAAAACTGGCCGGCCACGGCGGGCAGGCGGACGGAAGACACGGTCGAATCCTGTTTGCGGAACCTTGTCTCTGGATGATACGCCCTTCCGGTGACGATCGAGAGACCGGTAATCCCCGTCGCGCCGCCGTTGGGGCGGAAGGCCTTGAAAGTGCTGTTCCGGGACCCATATTGTCCAATAATTGACCAATTGCCGGTGCCCCATGTCCGATCCCCTGCACGCCCCGATCCGTCGCGACGATCCGGGCCTGGCGCCCGCGCGTTTCTGGCATCGCCGCGACGACGGCCGCCTGCAATGCGACCTCTGTCCGCGCGCCTGCACCCTGCAGGAAGGGCAGCGCGGCCTGTGCTTTGTGCGCGGCCGCCTCGACGACCGCATGGTGCTGACCACCTACGGCCGCTCCAGCGGCTTCGCCCTCGACCCGATTGAGAAGAAGCCGCTCAACCACTTCCTGCCCGGCACGCCGGTGCTGTCCTTCGGCACGGCGGGCTGCAACCTGGCCTGCAAATTCTGCCAGAACTGGGACATCTCCAAGTCGCGCGCCCTGGACACGCTGATGGACAGCGCCTCGCCGGAGGGCATCGTCCGCGCCGCTGTGCGTACCGGCGCGCGCAGTGTCGCCTACACCTACAATGACCCGGTGATCTTCCACGAATACGCCGTGGATGTGGCGGCCGCCTGCCGCGTGCAGGGCGTGAAGAACGTCGCGGTGACGGCGGGCTACCTGAGCGATAGCGCCCGCGAAGAATTCTTCCGCGACATGGACGCCGCCAATGTCGACCTCAAGGGCTTCAGCGAGGATTTCTACCTGCGCGCCACCGGCGCGCACCTGCAACCGGTGCTGGACACGCTGGTCTGGCTGAAACGGGAAACCGGCGTCTGGGTCGAACTGACCACGCTGCTGATTCCCGGCCTCAACGACAGCGACGCCGAACTGCAGGCGATGACGCAATGGGTGGTGGAACACCTCGGGCCGGACGTGCCGATGCACTTCACCGCCTTCCACCCGGATTACCGCCTGCGCGACCGCCCCCCGACGCCGCCCGCCACGCTGGCCCGCGCCCGGACCATCGCGCGCGCCAACGGCGTCCGCTACGCCTATACCGGCAACGTCCATGACGCCGAAGGCGGCAGCACCTGGTGCGCGCGCTGCGGGGAGCTGCTGATCGAACGCGACTGGTACCGCCTCGGACAGTGGGGGCTGGACGGGCAGGGCGCCTGCCGGTCCTGCGGGACGGCGGTGGCCGGTGTCTTTGAGTCCGCGCCGGGCGACTGGGGGGCGAAACGCATTCCGGTGCGGATACACGAATCCCCCTGACGCACCGCTGACGCCGCCCGGCGTTTTGCGGGATAATCGCCGGTTTCCGCGACCCGGCCCGAG
>JAYRMT010000212.1:0-4750 GCA_041912575.1 Fluviicoccus sp.
CAGCACTACGAAAACGACTGCCGCCGCCTCCGCGACGCCGGCTTGCCGACCCTGCCCAGCACCCTCGCCCTGGAAAACCGCATCAACCCCTTCCTTCGCTGCGACGATCCCGCCTTGCGCGCCCGCCTGCCTGTCGCTGCGCCACCGGAGCCCGAGCACGTATTTCAGGCCCTGCGCGGCTGGAAAGATGTCTGGAGGGGCTGACCGGCCCAAAAAAGCAGCGCTTTGCCGCACTTCGTTACAGTTGAGGGACAAAACCCGGCAACCCTTTCTTGCCACGTCGGGAAACGGATTTCTAGAATCACGCGTTTATCGCTGCCCCCTGGAGAACAATGGCATGCAATTCCGGCGTGACATCCGTAAACCTGTAAATGCCCTGCCGGCGCTTGCCCTGCTCAGTCTGCTCCTGTCAGCCTGCTCGCATACACCCGTCAAGGGCGCGTCTCCAGCCACGCCCCTGATCGCTCCGGCATCGACGCCCCTTGCCCTGCAGGACAAGGACAACGCACCGTCCGAAGCACCCGCCGGTTATTACGACACCCAGGGCAACGCCTGGACGCAGGACGAAATTGACGAAATGCTCGGCGTGACGGAAATGGAGCCCGTCACCCTGAGCCCGGAAGAACTCGCGAAATTCGGCAACTTGTGGGACCGCGTACGCGCCGGTTTCCGCATGAACCTGTCGGTCGACAATCCCCGCATCGCCGTGCAGCGCAACTGGTTCTCCAAGCGTCAGGACTATCTGGACCGCATGACCGCCCGCGCCAGCCACTACCTGTACCATACCGTGACCGAAGCCGAGAAACGCGGCATCCCGGTCGAGCTGGCGCTGCTGCCGGTCATTGAAAGTTCCTATGACCCCTTCGCCTATTCGCCCGCGCAAGCGGCCGGCATGTGGCAGTTCATTCCCGGCACGGGCAAGATTTACGGCCTCAAACAGAATTACTGGTACGACGGTCGCCGGGACGTCACCGAGTCCACCCGGGCCGCCTACACCTACCTGTCGCAGCTTTACTCGAAATACGGCTCCTGGGAGCTGGTGCTGGCCGCATACAACGCCGGACCGGGCACCATTGACCGCGCCATCAACAAGAACGCCGCCGCCGGCTTGCCGACCGACTACTGGTCGCTGGACCTGCCGGGTGAAACGATGGCCTACGTCCCCCGCTTCCTCGCGGTGGCGCAACTGGTGCTGTCGCCGCAGACCTACGGCATCACCCTCAATCCGATTGTCAACCAGCCCCAATTCCGGGTCGCCAAGGCCCGCAGTCAGGTCGACCTGTCCCAGGTCGCCAAGCTGGCCGGTTTGACGCTGAAGCAGCTGTACCAGTTGAACCCCGGCTATACCCGCTGGGCGACCGACCCGGACGAAGCCCACACCGTGCTGGTCCCGGTGGGCACGCCGACGGAGTTCGACGATCACCTCGCCGCGTTGCCCCCGGCGGAACGCCTCGTGGTCCAGCGTTACCAGACGCGAAAGAAGGATACCCTCGCCAAGATCGCCGCCCGCTTCCATGTGTCGCCGGAAAACCTGCGTCACCTGAACCGCACCGCCTTCGGCAAGAAGGGCAAGGTGCCGGCGGGCCGCTGGCTGGTGATTTCGCAGTACCGCGAAAAGGCGGACTACTACGACAAGTCTTCCGGCCCCGCACCAAGCCGCGTGGCCCGCGTGAACAATACCGAACTGGTGCAGGACGTGGCGGACAGCCGTGCCGACGCCACCGCCTCTCCGGATGCCGCCCCGGTCGACGCGGCGCTGGCGTCCGTCCGTCCGCAACAAGCGGCGAACGCCGACACTGCCGCTACAAGCCGCGAAGCCGGCAAGGACAAGGCTGACGCCAAAGCACCTTCCCGTGACGTCAAATCCGGCAAGGAGACGTCCGACACCCGCCTGGCCGCGAATCGCAAGCCGGTCGACAAGTCCGACTCGTTTGACCGTCGCCGCGACAAGGAGTACCACAAGGTGCGTCCGGGCGAGACCCTGTTCTCGATCGCGCGTGCGCATGACGTACCGCCGAAGGACCTGGCGCGCTGGAATGACATGAAATACAGCGACAGCCTGCGTCCCGGCAAGAAGCTGTTGATCCTGCTGGCTTCATCCGAGGAGGCCGACACCGAGACTCCGGCCCCGGCGGTTGCGGCAAAGGATGCGAAGGACACCCGGGAAACCAAACTCCGCAAGGGCAAGGGCAAGGAAAAGTCCGCCCGCCTCGCGGCCCGCGACCGCAAGGAGTCGCAAGATCGCGAGGACAAGGACAGCATCAAGCGCATCAAGTACGAGGTGCGGCGCGGCGATACGCTTTATTCCATCAGCCGCCGCTACAATGTCTCGGTCAGCCAGATCCAGACCTGGAACAAGGGGTCGCGGAACATCCGGCCCGGTCAGGATCTGGTGCTCTATCTGGCCAAGAACTGAAGTTTGCTTCACTATGACCGCCGCCGCCTTCGCGCGGCGGTTTTTGTTGCGCACCCCATTACAAAAAACACGTTTATCGCGGGATATTTCTTCCGAGAATAACGGCCTGGATTCCGGGAGTCTTTTTCATGCTGAAGCCTGTCTTGCTGTCCGTCGCCTTGACGGCCGCCCTGTTCTCGACGGTGCATGCCGCCACGATCATCACGGGCTCGATCGCCCTGCACGGCAAGCCCGCACTCCCGGATAACTTCGCGGCCTTTCCCTACGCCAACCCCAAGGCGCCGAAGGGCGGCGAACTCCGGCTTTTCGCCATGGGCTCATTCGACAGCACCAATCCCTTCATCAACAAGGGCAACGCGGTGGATGGGACGGAATACCTCTACGACTCGCTGACCGTGGCTTCGTACGACGAACCCTTCTCCCGCTACGGACTGCTGGCGCAGAAAATCGAACGCGATCCTGAAGATCCCTCCTGGATCATCTACCACCTGAACCCGGCCGCGAAATTCAGCGACGGCGTTCCGGTCACCGCCGAAGATGTCGTGTTCACGTTCGACACCATCCGCAAGGACGGCACGCCGAACCTCCGAAACTATTACGGCGACATCGCCAAGGTCGAAGCGCTGGACAAGCAGCGGGTAAAATTCACGTTCAAGAACAAGAACAACCGCGAACTGAGCCTCATTGTCGGCGAACAGCCCATCCTGCCCGAACATTACTGGGAAAAACGCACCTTCAACGCCACTACGCTGGACATTCCGGTGGGCAGCGGCCCGTATACCCTGAGCAAGCTGGACGGAAACAATGTCGCCGTCTACACCCGTAACCCCGGCTACTGGGGCGCAGACCTGCCGGTTAATCGGGGCCGCAATAATTTCGACAGCATCAAATTCAGCTACTACCGCGATATCACTGTCGCGCTGGAAGGCTTCAAGGCCGGCAAGTTCGACTTCAACCAGGAAAGCAAGGCCAAGAACTGGGCCACGGAATACAACTTCCCCGCTGTCCAGAAGGGTCTGGTCCGCAAGGTGGAGCAACTGAACCAGAATCCGTCCGGCATGCAGGGCTATCTCTTCAACACGCGGAAACCGCTGTTCCAGGACCGCCGTGTGCGACAAGCGCTCGGCTACGCCTTCGATTTCGAGTGGAGCAACCGCAACCTGTTCTATAACGCCTATGTGCGCACCCGTAGCTACTTCGATAACTCGGAGCTCGCCGCAACCGGCCTCCCCTCCGCCGCCGAACTGGCCTTGCTGACGCCGTACAAGACCCAACTGCCGCCCGAACTGTTCACCACCGAATACCAGCCGCCGAAATACGACGGCAGCGGCAACATCCGCGACGGCCTGGTCGCCGCCCAGCAACTGTTGGCCTCGGCGGGCTGGACCATGCGCAACGGCAAGTTGACGAACGCGCAGGGGCAGCCCTTCAAATTCGAGATCCTGCTGGTGCAACCGGAATTCGTGCGGATCGTGGAGCCGTTCACCCGCAACCTCTCGCGACTCGGGATTGATGTCTCGATCCGTCCGGTCGACGCCTCACAGTACATCAACCGCCTGCGCGGCTTTGACTTCGACATGGTGGTCGGCGGCTTCGCCCAGAGCCTCTCGCCGGGCAATGAACAGCGCGATTTCTGGGGCTCCAAGGCCGCCGACATGCCCGGCAGCCACAATCTGGTCGGCATCAAGAGCCCGGTCGTCGACGCGCTGGTGGAAAAGATCGTCGGAGCAAGGACCCGTGAGGATCTGGTCACCGCGACCCGTGCCCTGGATCGTGTGCTGCTCTGGAATTACTACGTCATCCCGCAATACCACACCAACAAGTACCGGCTGGCCTTCTGGGACTTCCTTGAGCAACCCACCGTCAAGCCCAAGTACGCTCTGGGCCTGGAGTTCTGGTGGGCCAATCCGGCCAAGATGGCGAAGATCCGCGCCGCTCAGGGGAATTGAGGAATCCAGCCCATGTCCGGCTATATCCTGCGTCGCCTGCTGCTGATCATCCCGACCCTGTTCGGCATCCTGCTGATCAACTTCCTGATCATCCAGGCGGCTCCCGGGGGGCCGGTCGAGCAGGCGATTGCGAAACTGCAAGGCCTCGACACCCTGGGCGCGGCAGCCTCGGACAACCGTGCGGGCGACATGACGTCCACCCGCCAGCAGGAAGGCAACGCCAGCCGTTACCGCGGCGCGCAGGGCCTGGATCCCGAACTGATCCACGATCTGGAAAAACAGTACGGCTTTGACAAGCCCGCGCCCGAACGCCTCCGTCTGATGGTGGTGAACTACCTGCATTTCGATTTCGGACAGAGCTTTTTCCAGGACAAGAGCGTGATCG
>JAYRMT010000213.1:0-4748 GCA_041912575.1 Fluviicoccus sp.
AGGGCATCGTCACCACGCTCCGTCCGCTGACGCTGATCGCCAACGCCGTCACGCAGGGCGTCGAAACGCCCCGGCAACTGCTGCCGGACGGCGTGTCCGCCCATGACTACAGCCTGAAGGCCTCGCAACGGCTGGCGTTGCGCCAGGCGACACTGGTTGTCCGCGTCGGCGAACATCACGAGCGCTTCCTGGCGGGCATCATCCGCGACGGCGACGGCGTGATCTCGCTGGAAACGCTGCCGGGCGTCCGCCCGCTCCCGCTGCGCGGACTGGACGACCTCCGTCCGCTGCCCGGCACGCTCGACACCCACCTGTGGCTGCAACCGGCCAATGCGATCCTGCTCGCCAATGCCATCGCCGAAGCGCGCGCCCGTACGAACCCGGTGCGCGCGGCGGATTACCGGCGCAATGCGCGGGCTTTCGCGGACGGCCTGCATCAGGAAGAACAGGCGCAGGAAGCCCGCTTCGCCACCCTGCCGCATCGCCGCTATGTCGCCTGGCACGACGCCTGGCAATATCTGGAAACGCCGCTGGGCCTGCAAGCGGTCGGCAGCGTCAGCCTGAGTCCGGAACAGAAACCCGGCGCGCGCCACCTGCTCGACCTGCGTCGCCGCATGGCCGACACGCAGACGCATTGCCTGCTGACCGAACCGCTGGCGGACGCGGGTCTGATCCGCCAGCTGGCCGCCCCCGGCCTGCGCACCGCCGCCGTCGACGAGACTTTCAGCGGCGCGCCGGATTACCGCAGCGGCTGGCGGCGCATGGCGGACGCGGTGTACAACTGCCTGCGCTGAGCGGCCTCCCCGCCATCAATCCAGAAAGTCGGAATATTCCTTTTGGGCGTAGCCCTGCAAGGCTTGCCAGGGGAGGGTTTTCGGCGCCGGCTGCACGACGGCGGACATCTCGCGCCGGATCAGGCCGTTGTCCGTCCCCGATTCGATGCGCAAGGGGCAGGCCTTGCCTTCGTCCCACAGCACTCGCAGGTAACGGCCGCCCTGCCGTCCTTCGTACCAGTTCGCGCCAGCCGGGGCCGCTTTCGCCAGTTTTTTCATCTGCCGGAGCTGGCGCGGGTCCAGCAGGTGCCAGGCGTTGTCCCAGTTGCCGTCAAAGCCGACCGCGTCATAGTCGCCCGCTCCGATCGCCACCACCTGCTTCTCGATCGCGTTGACCAGCCGCAGCTGCACCTTGCCGTCGCTGCCGCGCGTCACCCAGCGTGTCGCGGCGTCCATGTCGAGGTGCTTGTGCTCCTTGCCTTCCTGCTTGGCCTGCGCGGCATGGGCCTGAATTGCCAGCGGCGGCATCACCCGTTCCACCCAGACCGTGTTGTCCTGCCGCACCAGCCGTTCCTGGAAATGCTGGGTGCGGGTCACGCCGTCCGCATCCAGGGACTGGCTGTCATGGGTGATCAGCAGGCTGAGATCGGCTGCCGTCGCGAGGCCGGACGCCAGCAGGCAGGCCGTCGCCCCGATGTACAGGAATTTGCGCATCATGAATGAAAGTTCCCGGTAAAAATTCTGTCGCGTTCTGCATGAAAAAGGGGCGGCACGCGGCCGCCCCCGTTACCCCGATGCGGATCAGAGCCCCATCGCCGTCTTCACCAGGGTAAATACCTTGGTATTGTCCAGCGTGCCCTTGAACCCGCTGTTGCCGGCGCCGCCGCTGAACAGCATCACGTCGCCGCCGCCATGGGTTTCCGACCCCGGTGCGCCCAGCGGGACGCCCACTTCCTGGAGGTAGTCGTCGGCGGTGGTGTCCACGGCGGTCAGGTCGTCGCGCACGTCCTTGCGCGGGCCGCCGCCGTTGCCGAACACCAGCGTGGTGTAGGGCTTGCCGTTGACATCCCTGGCCAGCAGCTTGTCCTGATAGCGGGTGGTCTTGCCGAGGATGTTGTTGCCGCGGTGCGAATAGCCGTTGATCGTCATGGTGTGGTCATGGTCGGCCGTCACCACCACCAGCGTGTTCTTCAGGTCCACCTTGGCCAGCGCGCGGGCGATGGCGTTGTCGAAGGCCACCGCGTCCTGCAGCGCGCGCTTGGCGTTGGTGCCGTGCAGCGCATGGTCGATGCGGCCGCCTTCCACCATCAGGAAATAGCCCTTGCCGTTCTTCGCCAGCAGGTCAATCGCCTTTTCGGTCATGTCGGCCAGGCTGGGTTCGTCCAGACCGTTCTTGACGCGATCCAGGTCGTAGTTCAGGTGGTCCATGTTGAACAGGCCCAGCACCTTGCCGGTGGTCGCGGTATCCAGCGCGGCCAGCGCGCTGCCGGTGTTGACGTAGGTGTAGCCCTTGGCCTTCATCGCGTCGATCAGGTTGACGCCATCGGTACGCTTGCCGCCGTCCGCCTTCGGAATGAAGTGGCGCGCGCCGCCGCCGAACAGCACGTCCACGCCGGAACCGAGCGCGGCGTTGTACGCGGCGTTACCCGGCACGGCCTGCGCGGCGATGGCGTTTTCACCATCACGATGGCAGATGTGCGCATACGTCGCCGCCGGGGTGGCGTGGGTGATGCGGGTCGTGGTGACCGCGCCGACGGACTTGCCCGCCGCCTTGGCCGCTTCCAGCAGCGTGGTGACAGCCGTACCGTTGCCGGCGGCCGGGCAGGTGCTGTCGGAACCGCTGACATACGGCTTCAGCGCGCCGTCATAGGCGCTGGTGTCGGCGCTCATCGCGATGACTTCGTTGTTCATCTTAACGCCGGTCATGTAGGCCGACATCGAGGGCGCGCTGTCAGTGGTCTGGGCGTCATGGGAGTAGGTCTTGATGCGCGCGGTGCGCTTCAGGCTTTCCATGGTCAGCTTGCCACTCTCGCCGTACGCGTAGATGCGGGCGGCGGTGACGGTGGTCGGGCCCATGCCGTCGCCGAGGAAGAAAATCACGTTCTTGGCTTCGCCGGCGGCGAACACCGGGGCGGCCAGACCGGCCAGGATGACGGCGGAAGCCAGTCGCAGGGTCGTTTTCATGGTCATGCTCCTGTTCCGGAATCAGAGGCCGATGGCCTTGCGGATGGCGGCGTGGACATCGATGTTTTCCATCGCGCCCGAGAAGTTTTCCGCGCCCTTGCCGATGGCGCCGAGGAAGACGTCGGTACCGCCGTGGGTTTCGCTGCCCGCGGCCGTCTGCACCACGGCTTCCTGGTGATAGGTGTTGCCGAACACCGTCGCTTCATCCAGCACCGTGCGCACGGCCGGACGGTTCTCGCCGTTGCCGAAGCCGATGATGGTGTAGGGATTGCTGTTGATGTCAGTGTCGAAGGTGCCCTTCACCACGTTCTTGACCAGACCGAGCACGCCCGGATTGGCGGCGGTGGTCTTGCCGGTGCGCTGGGCGTAGCCGTTCAGCACCAGCGTGTGGTCATGGTCGGCGGTCACGACGATCAGCGTGTTCTTCAGTTCCGGATCGACGGACTTCATCTTGTCCAGCGCCAGTTTGATCGCGTCGTCGAACGCCACGGTGTCCTGCAGCGCTTTCTTGGCGGTGGTCTCGTGCAGCGCATGGTCGATGCGGCCGCCTTCCACCATCAGGAAGAAACCGTTGCCCGCCGCCTTGGTCTTCAGCAGGTCGATCGCCTTGCCGGTCATGTCGGCCAGGCTGGGCTCCTTGGCCGGATCGCGATCCAGGTCATAGGACATGTGGCTGCTGGTGAACAGGCCGACCAGCTTGCCGGTTTTCGTCGCGTCGATGGCGTTGAACTCGGTGCTGTTCGACGCATAGCTGTAGCCCTGCGCCTTCAGTTCGCCCAGCAGGTCGCGGCCGTCCGTGCGCGCGCCGCCGTCGGCCGCTTTCAGGAAGTGCTTGCGACCGCCGCCAAGCACCACATCGACGCCGTCGCCCAGCGCCTTGTTGTAACCCGCGCCGCCCGGCACCAATTGCGCGGCGATGGTGTTTTCGCCGTCACGATGGCAAATGTGCGCATAAGTGTCGGCCGGGGTGGCATGGGTGATCCGGGTGGTGGTGACCACGCCCACCGGATGACCCTGCGCCTTGAACAGTTCCAGCAGGGTCTGCACCGGCGTGCCGTTGCCGCTGCTCGGGCAGGTGCTGTCGGCGCCGTTGACGTAATCCTTTCCGGCGGCATTGCGCGCGCTGGTGTCCGTGCTCATGCTGATGACTTCGTTGTTCATCTTCACGCCGGTCATGTAGGCCGCCATCGACGGTGCGCTGTCGGTCACCTGGGCATCGTTGGAGAAGGTTTTGACAAAGGCCGTTTCCGGCAGGGTGTCGATGGTCAGATCACCGTCCTCGCCCACCTTGTAGATGCGCGCGGCGGTCAGCGTGGTCATGCCCATGCCGTCGCCGAGGAAGAAAATCACATTGGGCGCGCTCGCGGTCGCTGGCGCGTCATTACTGTTGCCGTTACAGCCGGCCAATAGCGCCGCCGAGGCCGCTACTGCCAGCAAGGTCTTGTTGAACATGGTGGTTTACCCCTGTACTCAATCCATTCTGCGCGGACCAGCCTAGGGGGGACGGATGACAGGGATGTGTCGGAATGATGGCGGTTTGCTAACAGACGGATCGGGCGGGGATGAACGTCGTCCCGGGGTGAAAGCGATCAGGGCGACAGTACGGGTAGCGCGGCTTGCCGCCACGTCCTGCCCAGCCGCCATTGCAGCAGCAGGGCCAGCAGGCCGTTCAGCAGCAAGGCCTCACGGACACCCAGCAACCCGACGGTAACCCCGGTCAGCAACGCGCCCATCGACACGCCGCCGCGCATCGCCAGCATGAACAGGCTGACAGTGCGTCCGCGCAGCCGC
>JAYRMT010000214.1:0-4723 GCA_041912575.1 Fluviicoccus sp.
CAACGGACTGGACAGCGTGGAAAATCCAATGACTGAAATATTTCCAGCTCCCCAGTCTTGAATGGACAAGGGATCACCCCGCCGGCATCTCCAACTTCTTATCCGACACAATCACCCCATTATTATCCGCGTAGATAAACTCCCCATCCTCAATCACCACCCCGCCAAACGACAACCGCACCCCCGTTTCGCCAATCCCCTTGCGCACACTCTTCATCGGCATCGCCGCCAAGGCCTGCACGCCCAGATCCAGCTGCCCCAGCGCATCCACATCGCGCACGCAGCCGTACACGATCACCCCTTCCCACTGGTGCTTCACCGCACTCTCACCGATCAGGTCGCCCAGCAGTGCGCAACGCATCGACGCCCCGCCGTCCACCACCAGCACCTTGCCCGCGCCCGGCGTCGCCAGCAGCTCCTTCACCCGCGAATTGTCCTCAAAACACTTCACGGTCACCACCTGACCGCCAAAGGACTTGCGACCGCCAAAATTGCGGAACATCGGTGTCACCACCCGCACATCCGGGTAAGCGTCGCACAGGTCGGGAGTAACGTAGTCCACCATCTCAGGCTCCTTGCTGAAGGGTTGCGGCCGCAGCCACGATATCGTCGTAATAGAAGAAGGCCGGATTCGCGTCCGACTCCGGCGAGGAAAGCGCCGCCCCCACCATCCCGGCCGCCACCACCGCGCCCTGGATCGGCTGCACCGTCCGCAACGGCCCGCGCAGGAAGGGCTCCACCAGCGGCGCGATGCGCCCGGCCAGATTCTCGGCCAGCCGGTTTTCCTCGCGTTCGCCCAGCAGCAGCGACGGCCGGAAAATGCTCAGCCGCTCGAAGCCCAGCGAGGCGATGTCCTGTTCCAGCAGGCCTTTCACCCGGCTGTAAAACACCAGCGACTTCGGCAAGGCCCCGAGCGCGGACACCAGCAGGAAATGCCTGCCGCCGTTCTGCTTCACCGCATGCGCGAATTCGAGGTTGTAGCTGTAATCCACCTTGTGGAAGGCGGCCTTGCTGCCCGCCTGCTTGATCGTCGTCCCCAGGCAGCAAAAGGCATCGTCCGCCTTCACGCCCTTCAGGGACTCCGCCAGATTGTCAAAATCGATCACCCGGTTCACCAGCTTCGGATGCGGCATGATCGCCTTGCGGCTGACCGCGATCACCTTGGCGTAGACCGGTGACGCGAGCAGCAATTGCAGAACCTGTTTCCCTACCAGTCCTGTGGCTCCGATCAGAATCGCGGTTTTTCCGCTCATGTATCAGTCCCGTGTAAACGGCCAGAGGAAGTCACCGGATTATGAACGCACGTGCCGATTTGGCAATAGCCGCAGCGTCTGTCATGGCATGACATTGGCGCGAATCGTCTAGCAAAGCAAGCGTTTGCTTGGTATGATCCGCGCCATGCAATTAGCCCAACCCCCAGGAAGCTCACCATGTACACCGGCATGAACTTCGGTTTTGACGACACCCTGAACCAGCTCCGCGACACCGTTTACCAGTTTGCGCAGGCCGAAATCGCGCCGCGCGCGGCCGAAATCGACAAGTCCAACCAGTTTCCCATGGACCTGTGGCGCAAGATGGGCGACCTCGGCCTGCTGGGCATGACGGTCAGCGAAGACTTCGGCGGCGTGAACATGGGCTACCTGGCGCACGTGCTGGCCATCGAGGAAATC
Source organism: Fluviicoccus sp. (assembly GCA_041912575.1). GTDB lineage: Bacteria > Pseudomonadota > Gammaproteobacteria > Pseudomonadales > Moraxellaceae > Fluviicoccus. Next base: position 1,671 of record JAYRMT010000214.1, read on the forward strand.
TCCCGCGCCTCGGCGTCGGTCGGCCTCTCCTACGGCGCGCATTCCAACCTGTGCGTGAACCAGATCTACCGCAACGGCAACGACGAACAACGCGCCAAGTACCTACCCAAGCTGATCAGCGGCGAACACGTCGGCGCGCTGGCGATGTCCGAAACCACCGCCGGTTCCGACGTGGTCAGCATGAAGCTCAAGGCCGACAAGGTGAACGGCGGTTACGTGCTGAACGGCCACAAGATGTGGATCACCAACGGCCCGGACGCCCACACCTACGTCATCTACGCCAAGACTGACATCGCCGCCGGCCCGCACGGCATGACCGCCTTCATCGTCGAGCGCGACTGGAAGGGTTTCAGCCGTTCGCCGAAGCTGGACAAGCTGGGCATGCGCGGTTCCAACACCTGCGAACTGGTGTTCAATGACGTGTTCGTGCCGGAAGAAAACATCCTCGGCAAGCTCAACGGCGGCGTGAAGGTGCTGATGAGCGGCCTGGATTACGAGCGCGTGGTGCTCTCCGGCGGCCCGATCGGCGTCATGCAGGCCTGCATGGACGTGGTGGTTCCGTACATCCACGAGCGCAAGCAGTTCGGCGCCGCCATCGGCGAGTTCCAGCTGATCCAGGGCAAGGTGGCGGACATGTACACCAAGCTCAACGCCTCGCGCGCCTACCTGTACGCCGTGGCGCAAGCCTGCGACCGTCAGGAAACCGCCCGCAAGGACGCCGCCGCCGTCATCCTCTACACTGCCGAGAACGCCACCCAGATGGCGCTGGACGCCATCCAGATCCTGGGCGGCAACGGCTACATGAACGACTGCCCCGCCGGCCGCCTGCTGCGCGACGCCAAGCTCTATGAAATCGGCGCGGGCACCTCGGAAATCCGCCGCATGCTGATCGGGCGGGAACTGTTCAAGGAAACCGCCTAATCTCGTAGGGGCGCACTGCGTGCGTCCTGTCGGCTGTCTGTTTGTCCACGCGGGCGTATACCATACGCCCCGACGGCAATTTCGAAATCGGGATACCTGCCATGCCCATCCTTTCCTCCCAGCTGAACCCCCACAGCCCGGCTTTCCAGGAAAACGCCGCCGCGTTGCGCGCACTCGTTGATGACCTGAAAGCCAAGCTGGCCGCCATCGCCCAGGGCGGCGGCGAAGACGCCGTGAAACGCCACAAGTCGCGCGGCAAGCTCACCGCCCGCGAACGTATCAACGCCCTGCTCGATCCGGGCTCGCCCTTCCTCGAACTGTCGGCGCTGGCCGCCTACGAGGTCTACGGCGAGGAAGATGTACCGGCAGCCGGGATCGTCGCCGGGATCGGCCGGGTGGCGGGCATCGAGTGCGTGATCGCCGCCAACGACGCCACGGTGAAAGGCGGCAGCTACTACCCGCTGACGGTGAAGAAGCACCTGCGCGCCCAGAAGATCGCCGAGGAAAACCACCTGCCCTGCATCTATCTGGTCGATTCCGGCGGCGCCAACCTGCCGCGTCAGGACGAGGTGTTCCCGGACGAGCAGCACTTCGGCCGCATCTTCTTCAACCAGGCCAACCTGTCGGCGCAGAACATTCCGCAGATCGCGGTGGTGATGGGCTCCTGTACCGCAGGGGGTGCCTACGTGCCCGCCATGGCGGACGAAGCGATCATCGTGAAGAACCAGGGCACCATCTTCCTGGCCGGGCCGCCGCTGGTGAAAGCCGCCACCGGGGAAATCGTCAGCGCCGAGGATCTGGGCGGCGGCGAACTGCATGCGCGCATTTCCGGCGTCACCGACCAGCTGGCGGACAACGACGAGCATGCCCTTGCCCTCGCCCGCGCCGCCGTATCGCGCCTGAACCGCCGCAAGCCGCAGCAGCTCGATGTCCGGCCCCCGTTGCCGCCGCGTTTCTCCGCCGAGGAACTGTACGGCATCATTCCCAAGGACCCGCGCCAGCCCTTTGACGTGCGCGAGATCATCGCCCGCCTGGTGGACGATTCCGATTTCGACGAGTTCAAGCCGCTGTACGGTCCGACGCTGGTGTGCGGTTTCGCCCGCCTGTGGGGCTATCCGGTAGGCATCGTCGCCAATAACGGTGTGTTGTTCAGCGAATCGGCGCTGAAAGGCGCGCATTTTGTCGAACTGTGCAGCCAGCGCGGCATTCCGCTGGTCTTCCTGCAGAACATCACCGGCTTCATGGTCGGCAAGAAGTACGAGGAAGGCGGCATCGCCAAGAACGGCGCGAAAATGGTGATGGCCGTGGCCTGCGCCAAGGTGCCGAAGTTCACGGTGGTGATCGGCGGTTCCTACGGAGCCGGGAATTACGGCATGTGCGGCCGCGCCTACAGCCCGCGATTCATGTTCATGTGGCCGAACGCCCGCATCGCGGTGATGGGCGGCGAGCAGGCCGCCGGGGTGCTGACCGACGTGAAGAAGGCGGCGATAGCCAAGCGCGGCGTGCACTGGACGCCTGAACAGGAAGCCGAGTTCAAGCAACCCTATGTCGACAAGTACGCGCGCGAGTCGCACCCGTATTACGCCAGCGCCCGCCTGTGGGATGACGGCGTGATCGATCCGGCGCAGACCCGCGATGTGCTTGGCCTGGCCATTTCGGCTTCGCTGAACGCGCCGATTGAAGAGACGAAATTCGGCGTGTTCCGGATGTGAGGTGACGATCATGCTCCAGCACTCCCTCGATACTCGCGGCGTGGCCACCCTCACCCTCGACCGCCCGCAACTGCACAACGCCTTCGACGACACGCTGATCGCCGAACTGAACACCGTCATCGCGACCTATGCGGCCAATCCTGCCGTGCGCGTGCTGGTGTTCCGCGCGAACGGCAAGAGCTTCTCCGCCGGGGCCGACCTCAACTGGATGAAGCGTGTCGCCCAGTACAGTTTCGAGGAAAACCAGCGCGACGCCCATGCGCTCGCCGCGCTGATGGAAGGTCTGTACCGCTTTCCGGCGCCGACCGTAGCCGTGGTGCAAGGTCCGGCTTTCGGCGGCGGCGTCGGTCTGGTCAGCTGCTGCGATATCGCCATCGCCAGTGAAGCCGCCAGTTTCTGCCTGTCCGAGGTCAAGCTCGG
>JAYRMT010000215.1:0-4687 GCA_041912575.1 Fluviicoccus sp.
GGCGCGCTCGATCCCGGCGGCGTCCAGGCCGCAGGCGGCCAGCATTTCGCCGTGGGCGGCGTGTTCGATGAAGGCGTCCGGGATGCCGATATGCAGGACCGGCATGACAATGCCCTCGGCCGCCAGGTATTCGCTGACCGCGCCCCCCGCGCCGCCCATGATCGCATGTTCCTCGACGGTCACCAGCAGGTCATGGCTTTCCGCCAGTTCCCGCACCAGGCGGCCGTCCAGCGGCTTGACGAAACGCATGTTGGCGACCGTGGCGTCGAGCGCGTCGGCGGCCTTGAGCGACGGCGCAACCATGCTGCCGAAGGCGAGAAGCGCCACGCGGCGGCCCTTGCGGCGGATTTCTCCCCGGCCGAGCGGCAGCGCGGTCATCGTCCGCTGGATGGTCGCGCCCGGTCCGGTCCCGCGCGGGTAGCGCACGGCGGCCGGGCCGGGATATTCGTGCGCGGTGTACAGCATCTGGCGGCATTCGTTCTCGTCCGCCGGGGCCAGGATCACCATGTTGGGGACGGTGCGCAGGTAGGCGTAATCGTAGGCGCCCGCATGGGTCGGCCCATCCTCCCCGACCAATCCGGCGCGGTCGATGCCGAAGGTGACATCGAGATTCTGCAAGGCGATATCGTGCACCAACTGGTCGTAGCCGCGTTGCAGGAAGGTGGAGTAGATCGCCACCACCGGCTTCAGGCCCTCGCAGGCCATGCCCGCCGCCAGCGTCAGCGCGTGCTGTTCGGCGATGGCGACATCGTGGAAGCGGTCGGGATATTCCTTGGCGAAGCGGACCATGCCTGAGCCTTCGCACATGGCGGGCGTGATCGCCATCAGGCGGGGATCGGCGGCGGCCATGTCGCACAGCCAGTCGCCGAAGATGTCCGAGTATTTGGGTTTCTTCGCCGGCGGGGTGACGCCGCGTTCGGCGGCGGGCGCGATCTTGGTGATGGCGTGGTAGCCGATCGGATCGGCTTCGGCGGGCGCGAAACCCTTGCCCTTGGTGGTATAGACGTGCAGCAGCTGCGGGCCCGGGGCCTCGCGCAGGTTGCGGATCACCTTGACCAGTTCATCGATGTCGTGCCCGTCGATCGGACCGACGTAGTTGAAGCCGATCGACTCGAACAGCGCGCCGGGCGAGTAGATCATGTGCTTCATGCTTTCTTCGGTGCGGCGCGCGAAGTCCCAGGCGTGCGGCATCGCGGCCAGCACCTTCTTGCCGCCCTCGCGCAGCGCGATGTAGCTCTTGCTGGCCCAGATGCGCGCCAGATAGTTCGACAGGCCGCCGACGTTGGGCGAGATCGACATCTGGTTGTCATTGAGGATGACCAGCATGTCGGCGCTGAGGTGGGAGGCGTCGTTCAGGGCTTCGAAGGCCATGCCGGCGGTCATCGCGCCGTCGCCGATCACCGCGCAGACCTTGCGGCCCGAATGCTGGCGGCGGGCGGCCAGCGCCATGCCCAGCGCGGCGGAGATCGAGGTCGAGGAGTGACCGACCCCGAAGGTGTCGTAGACCGATTCTTCGCGGCGGGGGAAGGCCGCCAGACCGTCCTTGTGGCGCATGGTGAGCATGCGCTCCTTGCGGCCGGTCAGGATCTTGTGCGGGTAGGCCTGATGGCCGACGTCCCAGACCAGGCGGTCATCGGGGGTGTTGTAGACATAGTGCAGGGCGATGGTCAGCTCAACCACGCCCAGTCCGGCTCCGAAATGGCCGCCGGTCTGCCCGGTGCACCACAGCAGGTATTCCCGCAGTTCCCGCGCCAGCGCGGGCAGCACCGTCTGCGGCAAGCGGCGCAGGCAGTCCGGGGTCGGCGCCTGGTCCAGCAAGGGGGTTTGCGGACGGGTGAGGGGGATGCTGTTGAACATGGGCGGAGCGTATCCGGTGGTAAGTTTTCGGATTATAGCCCATGCGGGCCTTCACGCGCCCGCATGGGCCGGACAAACCCGGCGCGACAGGCGTCAGTGGTCGCGGGCGACCAGGAAATCCGCCAGCCAGACCAGTTCCGCCGCGCGCTCGCCCAGCGGCGCGAGTGCGGCGACGGCCTCGTCATGCAACCGGGCGGCCAGCGCTTGCGCTGCGTCCAGGCCGAGCAGGGCGGGGTAGGTCGCCTTGTCGTGCTCGGCGTCCGCGCCCGCTTTCTTGCCGAGGGTGCCGGTGTCGCCAATGACGTCGAGCACATCGTCGTGAACCTGGAAAGCCAGCCCGAGGCGCGCCGCGTAGGTGTCGAGCGCCAGGAAGACGGGACCTTCCGCGCAGCCCGCCGCGATCGCACCCAGCAGCACGCTGGCGCGGATCAGCGCGCCGGTTTTGTGGCGGTGCACGGTTTCCAGTTCGTCCCGCGTCAATTGCCGCCCTTCCGCCGCCAGGTCCAGCGCCTGGCCCACCGCCATGTCGGCGCTCGCGCGGGCCAGCACGCGGGTTTGCAGCACGCGCAGGTTCGCCGGGAGATCGCCGCCCGTCAAGGCGACAAACGCCAGGGTTTGCAGGGTATCGCCCGCCAGCAGCGCCGTGGCTTCGTCAAAGGCCTTGTGACAGGTGGGCTGGCCGCGCCGCAGGTCGTCGTCGTCCATGCAGGGCAGGTCGTCATGGACCAGGGAGTAACAGTGCACCAGTTCGACGGCGCCCGCCGCCGCGTCCGCCTGTTCCAGGGAGCCGCCGCATGCGAGGCAGGCCGCGTAGGCCAGGGCCGGTCGCACGCGCTTGCCGCCGTTGAGCACGGCGTAACGCATGGCGGCGCTGAGCGGGGCGGAGAGGGTGTTCTGTTCGGCCAGGAAGCGTTCCAGCCAGCCCTGGATGCGTTGCTGACCGGCGGTAAGGAAGTTGTCGGCGGACATGAATCGGGTTTCCGGCGGTGACGTGGCGGCAAGGCTATGCCCGGGGCCGGGGTCGGTCAAGGTTTTCGCCGACGGAGGACGGGGAATTCACCGGGATTTCATGCCGTCTCCACGGAAGCCGCCGGGATGGCGCGCTCAGCGTCCGGTGACCGCGTGCGCCATCCGCAATCCGGCCGCCAGAACCAGCAGTACCGCAACCTGCACCGGCGCGAAGGGCTGGTCGAATTTCAGCGCCAGTGCGAAGGCCGCCAGATAGCTGATCACGCCCAGGCCGGTGGCCGCGACCAGCGCCGCGCGCCAGCTGCTCACCCAGACGAAGACCGCCCAGCCCGGCAGCACCACCAGCGCGAAACTGGCCATGAGGCCGAGCGAGGCGGTGCCGAAGGCCAGCAGCAGCGCCGCCAGCAGGTCGAAGGCCAGATGCCAGCGCCAGCCGGGCAGGGCGTTGACCTCCTCGAATCCCGGGAAAAAGCGCGCGCGCAGCAGGCGGTGCGACAGCCAGTGCAAGCCGATCAGGAAGGGAAGCCCCGCTGCCAGCAGCACGACCAGCTGTTCCTTGCCGACCAGGAAGATCTGGCCTTCGCTCATGGCGTGCGCCAGCGATTCACCCAGCGAACTGTTGGCGGCGACCAGGTAGAGCACCGCCCAGCCCGCGAACATCAGCAGGGCGTAGCCCAGGTTGCCCTGGCGGTTCACGGCCTGCTTGGCTGCGACCGCCGTGACCGCGCCCAGCGCGCCGGAAGCCATCAGCGGCAGGCCCAGCGCCGCCCCGGCCAGTTGCGCGGCGGCAGTGACATGCGCGATCCCCAGGGCTGCCAGCCATTCCTCCCGGGCGTGCAGCAGCGCGCCGAGCAGGGGGAGCAGCAGGCTGGCGACGAGCCCGGTGTACAGGGGAATGCGGAACATCGGGTCCAGGAGTTGGTCCATGATCAGAATTCGGAAGGGTGGAGCGTGGAGACGTCGAGCCGCCGGGTGGCGACGCCCGCCATGAATTCGGCTTCGTGGCTGACCATGACGATCGCCTGGTCGGGCCGCCGCGCTTTCAGGAACTCCAGCAGCAGCCGGACGCCGGCGGGGTCGAGGTTGTTGGTCGGTTCGTCCAGCAGGACCAGTTGCGCGGGCGAGGCCAGGCAGGCCCAGACGCTGAGCAGCTGGAATTGCCCGCCGGAGAGGCTGTCGACCCGGAGTGCGCGCAGGCTGCGCAGGCGTTCGGGCAGCTCGGCGTCCCGGGCGTCCATCAGGCGCAGGTATTCGTCCGTGGAGAGCGGAAAGCCGAAGAGCCGTGGCGGATGCTGCTTCTGCAGCGCGATGCGCAGGCCGGGCGCGCGGAGGATGCGCCCGCCGAACACCCGTGACTCGCCGCACAGCGATTTCAGCAGGGTGCTCTTGCCGCAGCCGTTGCTGCCGCACAGGCCGAGCACCTCGCCGGGCGCGACGGCCAGCGAGAGCGGTCCGAGCACCGGCTTGCGGTACCCCACGGACACCTGGTCCAGCGTCAGCAGCGCCTCCATGATGTCCGGCCTCAATACTTGCTTTGCAGGATGGCGTTGGTCCACTGGTCGATCAGGCCGAAATAGCCGTCCTGACCGGCGTTGGCGGGCGGATCGAGCGGCAGCGCGAATTCCTTCCAGCCCAGCTGCGAGGCCAGTTGCGCGATACCCGCGTTGCCCTGGTAGACCGTGTGCAGGATGATCCCTTTTTGCCCGCGCAGTTGCTGCACCAGCGTCAGGATGTGATTGCCCGAAGGCGGAATACCCGGCACCGGTTCGATATAGCCCATCGAGCTCAGGTTGAAGCGCGAAAGCAGGTAGGTGGCGTCATGGTGATAGAGCAGGATCCCCGGCGCGCCCGCGACCGCCTG
>JAYRMT010000216.1:0-4659 GCA_041912575.1 Fluviicoccus sp.
GGAGTTATCCGGCCGGGCTCAAGGTATAATTCCCGCGACTTGCGCAAAACCGCCCCGCCTGTGTTCCCGGTCTTGCCGTACCCGGCGCACTGTCTGCTGCGGCGTCCCTCGCCGGGACAATTCTGCGTACGTCCCGATTCAATCCCTCAATGCCTGCCGGAGCTGTCCCGATGACCCAAGACGAGTTGAAACGCGCTGTCGCGGAGGCCGCGCTGGCCTATGTCGTACCGGGAGAGATTCTGGGCGTGGGCACCGGCTCCACCGCCAACCTGTTCATTGAGGCGCTGGCTTCCCTGCGTGAGCGGATTCCGGGCGCGGTCGCCAGCTCCGTCGCCACGGCGACCCGCCTGCAGGCAATCGGCATTCCCGTGCTTGACCTGAACGACGTGGACGCCATCGGCGTGTATGTCGACGGTGCGGATGAAATCGACGGCGACCTGAGCATGATCAAGGGCGGCGGCGGCGCGCTCACGCGCGAGAAGATCGTGGCGGCGGTGTCCGCGCGCTTTGTCTGCATCGCGGACGCCAGCAAGCAGGTCGACACGCTCGGGCGTTTCCCGCTGCCCGTCGAAGTCATTCCCATGGCGCGCGCCCATGTCGCCCGCGAACTGGCGAAGCTGGGCGGCCGTCCGGTCTGGCGCGAAGGCTTCGTGACCGACAACGGCAACATCATCCTGGATGTGCACGGGCTATCGATTACCGATCCGGTCGGGCTGGAGGCTCACATCAACCAGATCACCGGCGTGGTCACCAACGGCCTGTTTGCACGGCGCGGCGCCGATGTGTTGCTTCTGGGTACCGGCGAAGGCGTCCAAACCTTCACACGTCACGGCTGAGGCCGGTTCAGATCCGCTGCCGGATCCACTGTTGCAACTGGTTGGCGGTCATCGCGCCGCTGACCCGACCGATCTCCTGACCGCCCCGGAACAGCGCCAGCGTCGGGATGCTGCGGATGGCGAACCGGGACGCGATTCCGGGAGCGGCCTCGGTGTCTACCTTGGCAAACTGGACCTTGCCCTTCATCGCTTCGGCTGTACTGGCGAAATGCGGCGCCATCATGCGGCAGGGGCCGCACCAGGCCGCCCAGAAGTCCACCATCACCGGCAGGTCATTCCGACTGATGTATGGGTCGAAATCCTGCTCCCCCAGTTCGACCGGATGGCCGTCGAGCAACAACTGCTTGCACTTGCCGCAGTTGGGCGCTTCGCCCAGCCGTTCCGCGGGAACGCGGTTGACGGCGCGGCAATGGGGACAGACCAGATGCAAGGCGGACATGAGCGGACTCCGGAACAGGATGTATCCGGAATATTGGGGGCGGATGCCGGTTTTGCAAGCCGCTTACAGCGCGTCCAGGGCTTCCTGCAGGCGGCTGACGCCGACGACGTCCATACCGTCGATGGCCTGTTTCGGCGCATTGCCCTTTGGCACGATCGCACGCTTGAAGCCGTGCTTCGCCGCCTCGCGCAAGCGTTCCTGCCCGTTCGGCACCGGCCGGATTTCCCCGGACAGGCCCACCTCGCCGAACACCGCCAGATCGGGCGGCAGCGCCTGACCGCGCAGGCTGGACGTCACCGCCAGCAGTACCGCCAGATCGGAGCCGGTTTCCAGTACCTTGACGCCGCCCACCACATTGACGAATACGTCTTGTCCGATGGTATGGATGCCGCCATGACGGTGCAGGATCGCCAGCAGCATCGCCAGCCGGTTCTGGTCCAGACCGACTGCGACGCGTCGGGGATTCCCGAACGCGTCGTCGACCAGCGCCTGCACCTCGACCAGCAGCGGCCGGGTGCCCTCACGGCTGATCATCACGATCGAACCGGGAATCGGCTCCTCGTAGCGTGACAGGAATATGGCCGAGGGATTGGCGACCTCGCGTAGTCCGCGATCGGTCATCGCGAACACCCCCAGTTCGTTGACGGCGCCGAAGCGGTTCTTGACCGCGCGGATCATGCGGTAACGCGAGTCGGCCTCGCCTTCGAAATACAGCACGCAATCCACCATATGCTCCAGCACGCGCGGACCGGCAAGGGAGCCTTCCTTGGTCACGTGACCGACCAGGAAGAGGGCGGTGCCGGTCTGCTTGGCGTAGCGGGTCAGCAGCGCAGCGGATTCACGGACCTGCGCCACGCCGCCGGGGGCGGATTGCAGCGCTTCGGTATAGAGCGTCTGGATCGAGTCGATGACGGCCACTGCCGGTTTTTCATGGCGCAGGGTCGCGGCGATATTCTCGACGCAGGTTTCCGCCATGATCTGGAGACGGTCGCACGGCAGTTCCAGGCGCTTGGCGCGCATGGCCACCTGAGCGAGTGACTCTTCGCCGGTGACATAGAGGGCGCGCTGTCGCTGCGCCAGATGGGTGAGCGTCTGCAGCAGGATGGTGGACTTGCCGATCCCCGGATCGCCGCCGATCAACACCACCGATCCGGCCACCAGACCGCCGCCCAGCACCCGGTCCAGTTCGCTCAGGCCGGTTTCGGTCCGCGTTTCGGCATGGGTGCTGACCTCGTTCAGGACCGTGACTTTCGCGGCCTGTCCCGCGTAACCGCCGCTGCGTTGTCGCGGACCGCCCGTGTTGTCGGGCAGGGATTCGTGCAGGGTGTTCCATGCGCCGCATTCACCGCACTGACCGGCCCATTTGGGGAATTGCGCGCCGCAGGCATTGCAGTTGTAAAGGCTTTTGTTTTTGCTCATGACCGATTCATCATCCCGGATGCGGCATAGCCTAAGGGCTGCGCCGCCGGATGGCAAAGGTTGCGCGACATGAACCGTCGCGAAGTGTGCAGGGAGATCGAGGGCGACAAATGAAAAGCCCCGCACGAAGCGGGGCGCCGTCCGCAGCTGCGGACTGGAGGGGCAGTTATGCCTCGGAAAACAGCATCGGACTGTGATAACACACGCGTTCTTGCAGATCATCCTCCTCGTCAAGCCAAACCCTCATGTTTCACTATAGAAGGCGGCCGGCGTCTGTCCAGCGCACTCGGCATGAAACGGATGAACGGCGGTTACACCCATTCCCGGGCCACGCGGGCGGTGACCTGACAGAACAGGGTGTAACTGATGGTGCCCGCATGCGCGGCAATGATGTCGGCGCTGAGCCCTTCGCCCCACAGGACCGCCTCGTCGCCGACGGAAACCTCGAGATCGCCGAGATCCACCGTGATCATGTCCATACTGACTCGTCCCACCAGCGGGACAATCCGGTCGTTGACCAGCACCGGTGTGCCTGTCGGCGCATGCCGGGGATAGCCGTCGCCGTAGCCGATGGCGATGACGCCGATCCGTGAAGGCTTCTCCGCCGTCCAGGTCGCGCCGTATCCCACGCTTTCCCCGGCGGCGATGTCCCGCAAGGCGATCACCCGCGAGCGCAGGGTCATCACGGGCTGCAGACCCAGCGACTCAGCACTGCGGTCGGCAAACGGGGAGGAGCCGTAGAGCATGATACCAGGGCGTACCCACTGCCCGTGGGTTTCCGGCATGGTGAGGATCGCGGCGGAGTTGGCCAGGCTGAGCGGCATGGCCGGGAGCGCGCGGTGCAGAGTGCGCATGGTCTCCAGTTGGCGAGCGGTCATCGGATGACCGGGAAGATCAGCGCAGGCGAAATGGCTGGTCAGGATGACCGGAGACACACCGGGCAGGCTCTCCAGCCGCCGGTAAACCTCAGGAACCTCGTCCGGACGGAAACCCAGACGGTGCATGCCGCTGTCGACTTTCAGCCAGACCGGGAGTGGCGACAGGCCGGGATTTTCCTCCAGCAACTGTAATTGCGACGCCTGATGCACCATGACGTGCATGCCTTTGGCGCGCGCGCTCGCCAGCTCATAGGCGGAGAAAACACCCTCCATCACCACAATCGGCGCGCTAATGCCAGCATCGCGTAGGGCGAGACCTTCGTCCAGGTAGGCCACCCCGAGCGCATCGACATGCGGAGTCAGTTGCGCGGCTACCGTCAGCGCGCCGTGCCCGTAGGCGTCGGCCTTGACCATGGCCAGCACGCGCGTCGCAGGCGCCAGTTCCCGCACGCGCCGGGTATTGTGCAGCAGGGAGTCCCGCCGCAAGGTCAGCGTGGCCTCACGCATTACTCGTCATCTCCGCGATAGTATTCCGGCGCGAGGTCCTTGAAGCGGGTCAGGTGACCGACGAAGGCCAGGCGTGCGGTGCCGATGGGGCCGTTACGCTGTTTGGCGATGATGATTTCCGCCGTGCCCTTGTCCTTGGAGTCCGGGTTGTAGACCTCGTCGCGGTAGATGAACATGATCACGTCGGCATCCTGTTCGATGGCGCCGGATTCCCGCAGGTCGGACATCACCGGCCGCTTGTTGGGGCGCTGTTCCACGCCCCGGCTCAACTGCGACAAGGCGACCACCGGACAGCTCAACTCCTTGGCCAGCGCCTTCAGCGAGCGCGAGATTTCACCGACTTCGTTAACGCGGTTGCCTTCCTGGCCGGGCACGCGCATTAGCTGGATATAGTCGACCATGATCAGGCCCATCTTGCCATCGTGTTCGCGGGCAATCCGGCGGGCCCGGGCACGCACTTCGTTGGGGGGCATCGCCGGGCTGTCGTCGATGTACAGTTTCTTGTCGCTGAGCTGTGTGACGGCGGAGGCCAGTCGCGGCCAGTCATCGTCCTCCAGCTTGCCGGAACGCACGCGTCCCT
>JAYRMT010000217.1:0-4624 GCA_041912575.1 Fluviicoccus sp.
GATCCGAAAACCCCAACATCAACGCCACATCCACCAGCGACAAATTCGCATCCCGCAAATGCTGCCCCGCCATCTCCCGCCGCACCTCATCCACCAACTGCTTGTAATTCGTCTCCCGCAACTCCAGCTGCCGCTGCAAACTCCGCACCGACTCCCCGGCCGCCTCCGCCACCGTGCGCAACTCCGGCGCCCCCAGCATCAACCGGTCCGCCACCATCTGCCGGATGCGCGCCAGCAACGGGTCCATCTGCTGCTGACGGCTTTGCAGCAACTGCATACGGCGGCGAACCTCCGCCTCCAGCGCCGGACGCAAACTGGTATCGCCATGCAGCAACGCCTTGTCCAGAAAGCGGCGCGGCAGACTCACACGGATCGCCGGACTGTTGAAACGGATATCGCACCGCAGGAAATCGCGCATCGGGTGGTAGTCGGCGTCCTCGGCGTAGGGCGTTTCCAGCCAGTGCGGCGACAGCTCCGGCCCGCCCAGCCAGCGCGCGATGGTCAACCAGGCGGTCAGGCTGAAATCGGTGACGTGCCGGGGGTAGGGCGGCCGGCCTTCCGGAAAACGCAGGTGCATGAACAGCGCGTCATCGGTGATCTCATATTCCGGCCGGTTGCCGTTGCCGACCAGTTGCCCGTAGCGACTGTGCAGGTGCAGCAGGTCACGCGGATTTTCACAACACAGGGTCAGAAACCCCACGATGCCCAGATAGGACGAATGCATGCGCGTCCCGGCGCGAAAGCCCAGCAGCGGGTCACCGGTGAGCGCGGCGGCGGACGCGAAGGCGATGTCCAGCGCGGTGCTTGGCAACAGGCGGTCGCGGTCGGCGATGTCGGATTCCGCCAGCCCCAGCGCGTCCAGCACCGGCGTCAGCGCATAGCCTTCGTCGCGCAGGTAGTCGAACAGGCAATGCAGGTAGCCCATGGTGACATGGTAGGCGGGCGTGTCGGCGGCAGTCAGGGGCTGGGTCATGATTGTTCTGATTCTGGCGCGTGCGGCAAGGGACCGGTATCTGCGGCAAAGACGATTGTATTTCTTTTGCGCAGTATAGCCCCATCGTCAGCCGCCCCCGCAATCCCTTCGCGATCAACGGCAGGTTTGATGAATAAAAACAACGAGATGGGGTAAACCAAGATGAAGAACACCGCCAATATCCTTCGCCGCACCCTGCTGCCGGCCAGCCTGCTCGGCCTGTCGGTCAACGCGCTGGCCGCCACCGCCACCACCTGCACCGCCGCCGGATCCTGCATCGCCTCCGGCAGCAGCGTGTCGGTTTCGTCCACCTATGACCAGACCAAATATCCGGTCGTCCTCGCCCACGGCATGACCGGTTTCTCCAACATCGGGCCGGTCGATTACTGGTACGGCATTCCGACCAACATGATGCAGAACGGCGCCAACGTGTACATCACCTCGGTGTCCGCCTTCCAGTCCTCGGAGTATCGCGGCGAGCAGTTGCTGAACCAGGTGAAGACGATCCTGGCGATCAGCGGCGCGAAGAAGGTCAACCTGATCGGCCATAGCCACGGCAACCAGTCCATCCGCTATGTCGCGGGCGTGCTGCCCGGCGGGGTGGCGTCGGCGACCTCCGTCAGCGGCCCGACCAAGGGCTCGGCGGTGGCTGACCTGATCAAGTCCGCGTCCGACCTGCCGGTGATCGGCTCGCCGCTGACCTCGGCGCTGACCTCGGTGGTGAACGGCTTCGGCGCGCTGGTCGGTCTGGGACAGGGCCAGAGCCTGACGCAGGATTCGCTGGCCGGGCTCACCTCGCTGACTACGGCGGGCGCGACCGCGTTCAACGGCAAGTTCCCGGGCGGCGTGCCGGTCACGGCCTGCGGGGAAGGGGCCTACAGCGCCAACGGCGTGCGCTTCTACTCCTGGGGCGGCACCGGCCTGCTGACCCATCCGCTCGATCCGATCGATTACGCCCTGACGCTGACGGGGCTGGCCTTTGTCGGCAAGGCGGATTCGCAGAACGACGGTCTGGTCAGCCGCTGCAGCAACCACTTCGGACAGGTGATCCGCGACAACTACGCGATGAACCACCTCGACACCGTGAACCAGATTTTCGGCCTGGTGAACATTTTCGAGACCAACCCGGTGGCGGTCTACCGCACGCATCTCAACCGCCTGAAGCTGGCGGGACTCTGAATCCGGTCGTTCGCGGGAGCGCGCCGTGCCTCGTTACGTGATGCTGACCGGGCAGCCGGTGGGATGGCGCGTGTGCAGGCGGGGCGGGGGGCGCTCCCGCGAGGGCCGGCCCTGATCGGGCGAACGTCACGCGACTTCGTCCGGCGGGCTTGCTATGCTTGGGCGACGTTCCGCATAACAACAAGACGCCCCGCGAACATGCCGATACCTCCGCCCGAGTCCCGGGCTCCCCTCGATATCGACTACATCCGCCAGACGCTCGCCGCCCGGCCGTTCTTCAGCCGGTTCCCTCCGGCGCTGGAAGCCCGCTTCCTCGCCAAGCGCATCGACGACAGCGTCTATTACATCACCACCGGGCAGTGGCCGCTGCTGCTCATGTTCCTGCTGATCACGTGGGTGTCCGTCGGCTTTTTCCAGGAGATCCTGGCCGCCGACAATTTCCTGCAACTGAAATTCGTCGAGATCCCGCTCGGGCTGTCGATCCTGTTCATCATCCTCGGGCCGGGCATTCCCAGCGTCCGCGCCTATTTCCACCGCGTGATGTTTCCGGTGGCCGTGTTCCAGGTCAGCGTACTGGTCATCCATATCTTTCTCACCGCGCCGACCGGCTATTACCTCTACGCGGTGATGAACCTGGTGTTCAGCATCTTGCTGATCGCGCTCGGCCTGCGCTTCCGCAGCCGCTCGCTGGCGGTGCTGCTGGTGGCCGCCGCCGCGATCGGGGTCGGGCTGGCGCGCTTCATGCGGCTGGAGTTTGACGGGCTGGCCTTTGCGTACTACTACGGCTTGTTCAGCACCATCGTCTTCGCCCTGGCGGTGATCGCCGAGCGGCAGGAACGCTTCGCGCTGTTGCAGGAGTTGTTGTCGGCGCACCAGTCGCGCGAGTTGGAGCGGCTGAACGAACGGCTGGACCGCATCGCGCATGAGGACGCGCTGACCGGCATCGCCAACCGCCGCAGTTTCGACGCGTTCGCCGCGCGCGCATGGGATATCGCCCGGCGCGACGGGACGCCGCTGACCTTGCTGTTGATGGATGTGGATTATTTCAAGAAGTACAACGACACCTACGGCCACGAGCAGGGCGACCGCTGCCTGCAGGAGGTCGCTGCGGCGATCCGCGAGGCGGTGCTGCGGCCTGCCGATCTGGCGGCGCGCTACGGCGGCGAGGAATTCGCGGTGCTGATGCCCGGCACGGACGAGGCGGGCGCGATCGAAGTGGCGGAGCGCATCCTGCGCGGGGTCGACAGCCGCGCCATTCCGCATGCCGCCTCGACCGTGGCCCCGCATGTCACGGTCAGCCTGGGCATCGCCACGGTGCGGCCGTCCGCGGGCTCCGGCATGACCGAACTGATCCGCTTCGCCGACGAGGCCCTGTATGAGGCCAAGGGCGCGGGCCGTCACGGTTTCCGGGTGTACGGCGGGGGCGTGCCCGGCTGAGCTTTCCGGCCTGCCGGCCTCGGGAAAGCGACCCGGGACGCGGGGGATTGCGGTAGCATGACGGGGACGGCCGCGATGCGGTCCCGTTCTTGCATCCTTCGCTCCTGCCTTTCCTCATTCCGCGCCGTGCGCCACAGGTCCCCATGCATATCCGAGTCGGTTACGACCTCGTCTACCGTTGTCCCCAGCCCACCCCGATGATCCTGCTGCTGAACATCCATTACAGCCGCGTCCCTGATCTGGTGACGCCGGACCACCTGCGCACCGAACCGGCCATCCCGCTGACCGCCTACCGGGACGGCTTCGGCAACTGGTGCACGCGCATCATGGCGCCCGCCGGGCGTCTCCGGCTGTTCACCGAGGCGGTGGTGCGCGACAGCGGCCTGCCGGATACGGTGAGCCCCGAGGCCCGCCAGCATCCGGTGGAAGCCTTGCCGCAGGAGACCTTGGTCTACCTGCTGGGCAGCCGGTATTGCGAGACCGATCTGCTGATGCCGGTCGCCTGGCAACTGTTCGGCCATGCGCCGACCGGCTGGGGGCGTGTGCAAGCCGTCTGCGAGTACGTGCACCGCCACATCGAATTCGGCTACCAGCACGCCAGCGTCACCAAGACCGCCTGGCAGGTCTGGCACGAGAAGAAGGGCGTGTGCCGCGATTACGCCCATCTGGCGATCACCTTCTGTCGCTGTCTGAACATTCCGGCGCGCTACTGCACCGGCTACCTGGGCGACATCGGCGTGCCGCCGCCGTATGGTCCGATGGATTTCGCGGGCTGGTTCGAGGCGTATCTGGACGGGCAGTGGCGCACCTTTGATGCGCGCAACCTGATCCCGCGCATCGGACGGGTGCTGATCGCCCGCGGCCGGGACGCGGCGGATGTGGCGATCGCCACCACCTTCGGGCCGAATGTGCTGGAGTCGTTTGTGGTGAGGACGGATGAGGTGGGGTGAGGGTCACCCCCCCTGCTGCCGGGCATGCCGCTTCTTCAACAGCCCGCCCACCTTCTGTACGGCGTCATCCACAAACGTGAACAGC
>JAYRMT010000218.1:0-4589 GCA_041912575.1 Fluviicoccus sp.
AAGCCCGCCGTGTCGTCCCGTCCGCGGCGGACAATACCCAACTTTACCTGCATGATATCGGCGTATCGCCCCTGCTGACGGCCGAGGAGGAAGTGTATTTCTCCCGGTTGGCGCGGCAAGGCGATGAAGCCGCGCGCAAGCGCATGATCGAAAGCAACCTGCGTCTGGTGGTGAAGATCGCCCGACGCTACGTCAACCGCGGCCTGTCGTTTCTCGACCTGATCGAGGAAGGCAACCTCGGCCTGATTCACGCCGTGGAAAAGTTTGATCCCGAGCGCGGCTTCCGCTTTTCGACCTATGCGACCTGGTGGATTCGCCAGACCATCGAGCGAGCGCTGATGAGCCAGACCCGGACGGTGCGGCTGCCCGTCCACGTGGTCAAGGAGTTGAACTGGTATCTGCGCGCGGCGCGCGAACTGAGCCAGAAACTGGATCATGAGCCCCGGGCGGACGAAATCGCCGAACTGCTCGACAAGCCGCTGGATGTGGTCGAGTACATGCTGGGGCTTACCGAGAAAGTCACCTCCATTGACAGTCCGCTCTCCGGGGATAGCGAGAAAAGTTTGCTGGATACCCTGGCGGATCCGCAGACCCTCAACCCCGCTGACGCGATTCAGAATGATGACCTCAACCACAGTCTGGAAGCCTGGCTGGACCAATTGCCGGAGCGCCAGCGCGAAGTGCTGGTGCGCCGCTTTGGTCTGGCCGGGTTCGAGGCCGCGACACTGGAGAGTGTGGGTGAGCAGATCGGGCTGACCCGGGAGCGTGTGCGCCAGATTCAGGTGGATGCACTGCGACGCTTGCGAGAAATCCTGCAGCGCGAGGGTTTAAGCGCCGATACCTTGTTCAATGCCGGGACTTTGCACTGACAAACGGGGAGGGGGTTGCTACAATCGCAACCCCATCGCGCTCCCCGTAGTTAAATGGATATAACGGCCCCCTCCTAAGGGGCAGTTACAGGTTCGATTCCTGTCGGGGGGACCATATATTCCCCTTGTTCCCTGACCGATGATTCCTGATCCCTTTTTGATGTGCGCCGTGTTGTGTGCGACTCGGCGCGCTCGACGTGGTTACGCCATGGGATGTCTTGATGGAGCGAGAGCTGTCGCGGGGAAGGGAATATGCGGGCATGCATGGACTGCATGCTCCCGGAAATGGGGTGAAGCGTGTATTGCAACGGCGGCGGAGCGGTTGGGCCGGTCCGCCGTCCGGATTTACTTGATCAGCATGTCTTCCAGCGTGATGCCGCGGGAAATATTGCTGGCCACCCAACGCGGCTGCTTGCCGCGACCGGTCCAGGTTTCCTCGGCGTTCATCGGGTTGCGGTAGCGGGGCGGAACCACGCCGCGCGTGATCGGCTTGTGCGCCTTGCCGCGACCGCGTTCCAGCAGTTCTTCCACGGTCATTCCCAGTTCGCTGGCGATTTGCACAACCTGCAGATAACCCTTCTGGACACGCTGATCCTGTTTGTCATTAATCAGGGAGCGGGCTTCGGCAATCAGTTCTTCGAGTTCGGCGACACTGAGTTCGCTCAAATCATGGCTCATGAGAATAATCTCTTCTTATCGGGCGGGGTTCGATCCTGATAATAATGACGTGATTATACCAATGCAAGCTTTTTTGTTTATATCAAGGACTTCCGGGTGTTTATTAATCCTGTTCATCATTGTCCGGCAAGGCTTTCCGCAATGAATGAAAGGCTGAAACCGATGGCTCTCCCCGTGAAGCGGATAATCGGATTTTCAGGGCCTGTTGTGCCCGGTTCCATGGGATGGCCGTCGTTGGCCGGATAATACGATATCATAGGAAAATACGATATCTTGTGTCTGGACACATATTCGACCCACTATCCATGGGAAAAAGAGATATCCGGAGATAATGCACGCCCGTCATCCGGCGGGTTTGCGCTGGCTCCCCTAGCCATCAGGCGAGTAGGAAGCGGGAGAGCGCCGGCGGTAGGATGACCTCGTCATCATATCGCATGGCTAAACCGGTCCGGGGGCGTCACGCATGATCCTACATGCCGAATATCGTCATCGCTTGCAACGGCATCCGCTCTTCGAGGCGTTGCCGCCTGCCGCCCAGGACGAGGTGCTCTCCGGCGTGCGCGAGCAGATTTTTACGGCAAGGACGCAGATTATCCACCAAGGGCAGGAGGCAACCCATTTCTTTCTGGTGTTGTCCGGTCGGGTGAAACTGTACCGGATCTCGGCTGACGGCCAGGAGAAAGTGGTGGAAATCATTCCGCCAGGACAAACCTTCGCCGAGGCGGTCATGTTTCTGCGGCATCATGTCTATCCGGTATGCGCCGAGGGGCTGGAGGATGTGCGGGTGGCCACCGTGCCCAATGCGCCGATGCTGCAGGCGTTGGCGGAAAGTCCGTCAACCTGCCTGCACCTGCTTGGTCATCTCAGCGTTCGCCTGCACCAGCGCCTTGCGGAACTGGAAACGCTGACCTTGCAGAACGCGACCCAACGCTTCGCCCTGTACCTCATCCAGCAACTGGAAAACCGGGCCGGCGAGCACGCCGAACTGGACCTGATGCTGCCCAAGCGTCTGATTGCCGCCCGTCTGTCCATGCAGCCTGAGACATTGTCGCGGATCATCGGCAAGCTGCGGGAGGAAGGGTTGATCGAAGTGTGCGGCCGTCATGTGCGCATTCCCAGCGTGGAAAACCTGCTGGGGCGTTTCAACGAGCCCGCGCCGTCCATGGCGGTTCAGGGGGCGATCACGGTGCAGCCGCGCGCGGTTTGACCCGCGTCAAGGCCGGCGGTGTCGTGTCGTCGGAATATGGTCATGCTTTCATGCGTTGTCGGGAGGCGTCCGATGTCCGCTCAATCTCATCCCTTGCCCTTGGTCTATTCCTGTTCCGGTTGTTCCAATGTGGCGCAACTGGCCAATGACATCGCCTTGCGGCTGGATCGCGCGGCGCTGGCGGAAATGTCCTGTATTGCGGGGGTGGGCGGGCATGTCCCGGCGCTGGTGTCCAAGGCGAAGTCCGGGCGGATGATCGTGGCGCTGGACGGCTGTCCCTTGCAGTGCGTGAAAGGGTGTCTGGCGCAGCATGGCCTGAGCCCGGACATTCACCTCACCCTGAGCGAATTCGGCGTGCGCAAGCGTTACGGCGAGGAATGCGCGGAAAGCGTCACGGATACCCTGTTCGGGGAGATCCGCGACGTGCTGACCGGGCAGGGGGTGTTGCCGGACTGATCCGGACTTTAGTCGGGTAAGTCGCCCCGCCAGGCCAGTTTGTCGTGCAGTTTCACCACGTCACCGATAATCAGCAGCGCGGGCGGTTTGATGCCTGAGCGCTCGATGAGAGCCTTTAACGAGCACAGTTCGCCGACATGCACCCGTTGCTGCGGCGTGGTGGCTTTTTCGATGATGGCGACCGGCGTGTCGGGGCGGCGGCCGTGCGCGATCAGTTCGGCGGCAATGACCGGGGCCTGGGTAATGCCCATGTACACCACCAGTGTTTCGCAGGGATTGGTCAGCCGGGTCCAGTCGAGTTGCTCCTCGCCTTCGCGGCGGTGGCCGGTGACGAAGGTGACGCCCTGGGCGTAGTCGCGGTGGGTGAGGGGAATGCCCGCGTAGCAACTCGCCCCCGCCGCCGAGGTGATGCCGGGCACCACCTGGAAGCGCACGCCATGCTCGGCCAGCGTTTCGATTTCCTCGCCGCCGCGCCCGAAGATGAAGGGGTCGCCTCCTTTCAGCCGCAACACTTTCTTGCCCTCTTTCGCCAGTTTCACCAGCAACAGGTTCAGGTCGTCCTGCGGGACGGCGTGGTCCGCGCGTTTCTTGCCGACATAAATGCGGTCGGCGTCGCGGCGGGTCAGGTCGAGAATGGCGTCAGAGACCAGATTGTCGTAGAGAACGACGTCGGCCATCTGCATCAGGCGCAGGGCGCGGAAGGTCAGCAGGTCGGGATCGCCGGGGCCTGCGCCGACCAGAAACACTTCGCCCCGAGTCAGGGCCGCGGCGTCGGCTGCGTCCAGTGCTTGCCGGGCCAGCGCGCGGGCGGCTTCGGTCTGCTGGTTCATGGCGCGCTCGGCAAAGGGACCGGTAAGCAGCTCTTCCCAGAACAGCCGGCGCGCGGTGGTATCGGGAAGTTTCTCCTTGACGGCTTCGCGGAACTCGCCGGCGATGCGGGCGAGATCGCCGTAACCGGCGGGAATCAGGGTCTCCAGACGCGCGCGCAGGTGGCGGGCCAGGACGGGCACCGCGCCGCCGGTAGACGCGGCGATGATGACCGGCGAGCGGTCAACGATTGACGGGGTAATGAAACGGCAGATTTCCGGCTGGTCGACCGCATTGACCAGGATGCCGCGCGCCTCGCAGTCCGCATAGACGGAACGGTTGACCTGCTCGTCGCTGGTAGCGGCGTAGACGACGCGCATGCCTTCCAGATGTTCCGGCGCATAGCGGGCGACGACATGCGCCAGTCGTTGCTCGGCAACGTAGGCGCGCATGGCCGGAGACAGTTCGGGTGAGACAACCGTGACCCGGGCGTGCGCGGCGCGCAGCAGGCGGGCCTTGCGCAGGCCGACATCGCCGCCGCCGACCACCAGACAGGGTTGGTCGCGCAGGTT
>JAYRMT010000219.1:0-4577 GCA_041912575.1 Fluviicoccus sp.
AAGACGCGGAGGACATCACGGCCTTCGGCGGCTGGCGCGCCTATCTGGCGTCACGGACCTGAGGAGCGCAGACCATGTTCACGAAAGTCCTGATCGCCAACCGCGGGGAAATCGCGGTCCGCATCGCCAAGACCCTGAAAAAGATGGGCGTCGGCAGCGTGGCCGTCTATTCCGAGGCCGACCGTTACAGCGCGCACGTGACCGCCGCCGACGAAGCCGTCCTGATCGGCGGGCCCGCGCCGTCGGAAAGCTACCTGCGCGGCGAAGTAATCATCGAGGCCGCCCGGGCGACCGGTGCGGAAGCGATCATTCCCGGCTACGGCTTCCTGTCCGAAAACGCCGCCTTCGCCGAGGCCTGCGCCGCCGCCGGGATCGTCTTCATCGGCCCCAGCCCGGACCAGCTGCGCCGCTTCGGCCTCAAGCACACCTCGCGCGAACTGGCCGCGCAGGCGGGCGTGCCGCTGACGCCGGGCACCGACCTGCTGACCAGCCTGGACGACGCCAAGGCCGCCGCCGCGCGGCTCGGCTACCCGGTGATGCTGAAAAGCACGGCGGGCGGCGGCGGCATCGGCCTGTCGCGCTGCAATTCCGAAGCGGAGCTGGTCGCCGCCTACGAGTCGGTGCAGCGCCTGGGCCAGAGCTTCTTCAACGATGCCGGGGTCTTCCTGGAGCGGTTCGTGGATGAAGCGCGCCATGTGGAAGTGCAGATCTTCGGCAATGGTCTGGGCCAGGTCGTGGCGCTGGGGGAGCGCGACTGCTCGGTGCAGCGCCGCAACCAGAAAGTCATCGAGGAAACCCCCGCGCCCGGCCTGCCCGCCGCGACCCGCGCCAAGCTGCTGGCCGCCGCCGTCAGTCTCGGCGAATCGGTGGGCTACGCCTCGGCGGGCACCGTGGAGTTCATCTACGACGGCGCGCGCGACGAGTTCTATTTCCTGGAAGTGAACACCCGCCTGCAGGTCGAGCACCCGATCACCGAAATGGTCACCGGCCTCGATCTGGTGGAATGGATGGTGAAGACCGCCGCCGGGGAACCGCCCGCGCTGGATGCCTTGCCGACGCCGCAGGGCGCCGCGATCGAGGTCCGCATCTACGCCGAAGACCCGGTAAAGAACTTCCAGCCCTCCCCCGGCGTGCTGACCGAAGTCGGCTTCCCGGACGGCATCCGCCTGGACGGCTGGGTCGCCACCGGCACCGAGGTCTCGCCGTACTACGACCCGATGCTGGCCAAGCTGATCGTGCACGGCGCCAACCGCGCCGAGGCGCTGGCCAAGCTGCAGGCCGCGCTGGAATCCACCCGGCTCTACGGCATCGCCACCAACCTCGACTACCTGCGCCAGATCGTCGAAAGCGCGGCCTTCCGCGACGCCAAGCTGTCCACCCGCTTCCTGGAACGTTTCACTTACCAGCCGCGCCTGATCGAAGTACTGGAACCGGGCACCTACACCTCGGTGCAGGACTATCCCGGCCGCAAGGGCTACTGGGACATCGGCGTGCCGCCGTCCGGCCCGATGGACGACTACGCCTTCCGCCTCGCCAACCGCATCGTCGGCAACCACGAGGCCGCCGCCGGGCTGGAATTCACCATCCAGGGCCCGACGCTGCGCTTCCACGGCGATACCGTGATCGCGCTGACCGGGGCCGACCTGGGCGCGACGCTGGACGGCGAACCGGTCGCGGGCTGGACGCCGATCGCCGTGAAGAGCGGCCAGGTCCTGAAAACCGGCCGCGCCGTCGCGGGCTGCCGGACCTATCTCGCGGTGCGTCAGGGTATCGACGTGCCGGACTATCTGGGCAGCAAGTCCACCTTCGCCCTCGGGCAGTTCGGCGGCCATGCCGGACGCACGCTGCGCAACGGCGACATGCTGGCGATCAGCCAGCCGACCATCGTCGCCTGCAACACCCCCGCGCCCACGCACGCCCCCGCCCCCGCCCCGGCGGCGCTGGTCCCGGTCTACGGCACGGACTGGGAAATCGGCGTGCTCTACGGCCCGCACGGCGCGCCGGACTTCTTCACCCCGGACGCGATTGACGAATTCTTCAGCAGCCCGTGGCAGGTGCACTACAACTCGAACCGCCTGGGCGTGCGCCTGACCGGACCCAAGCCGACCTGGACCCGTTCCGACGGCGGCGAGGCCGGACTGCACCCCTCGAACATCCACGACTGCGAATACGCCATCGGCTCCATCAACTTCACCGGCGACATGCCGGTGATCCTGACCCGCGACGGTCCCAGCCTGGGCGGTTTCGTCTGCCCCGCCACCATCGTCAAGGGCGAACTGTGGAAGGTGGGTCAGGTGAAGCCGGGCGACACCATCCGCTTCAAGCGCATGACCTTCGAGGAAGCGCTGGCGCTGGAACTGGCGCAGGACGCGGCGATCGACGCGCTGGCCGCCGACGCAACCCCGGAGCCCGCTCCCGCCTGCGAGGACGATGTCTGGCCCGCGCCGGACGCCGCCTGCGAAAAGACCTCCTGCGTCATCGCCATGGTCGCGGCCTATGACCGCCATCCCGGCGTCACCTACCGTCAGGCGGGCGACAAGTACATCCTGGTCGAGTACGGCCCCAACATCCTCGACCTGCGCTTCCGCTTCCGCATCCATGCCCTGATGGAAGCGCTCAAGGCCAACCCCATCCCCGGCGTGCTGGAACTAGCGCCCGGCGTGCGCTCGCTGCAGATCCACTACGACAGCCGCGTCATCCCCCAGCACGCGCTGGTGAACACCTTGCTGGCGCTGGAAAACACCCTGCCCGACGTGGAAACCATGCGGATCCGCAGCCGCGTGGTCTACATGCCCCTCGCTTTCGAGGACTCCGCCACGCTGGGCGCGGTGGACCGCTACCGCGAGACCGTGCGCGCCGACGCGCCCTGGCTGCCCAACAACGTCGACTTCATCCAGCGCATCAACGGCCTGGCCACGCGCGAGGAAGTCAGCGAGATCGTCTACAGCGCCCGCTACATGATCCTCGGCCTCGGCGACGTCTACCTCGGCGCGCCCTGCGCGGTGGCGGTGGACCCGCGCCACCGCCTGATGACCTCCAAGTACAACCCGGCCCGCACCTTCACCGCCGAAGGCACGGTCGGCATCGGCGGCGTCTACATGTGCATCTACGGCATGGACTCCCCCGGCGGCTACCAGCTGGTCGGGCGCACGCTGCCAATCTGGAACAAATTCCTGAAAAATGAACAGTTTGCCGACGGCGAACCGTGGCTGCTCAAGTTCTTCGACCAGGTGCAGTTCTACCCGGTCAGCGAGGACGAGCTGACGCAATTGCGCGCCGACTTCCGCGAAGGACGCGCCACCCTGCGCATCGAGGAGGAAACCTTCGACCTGGCCAGCTACGACGCCTTCCTGCACGAGAACGCCGCCTCCATCGCTGACTTCAAAGCCAAGCAGAAAGCCGCCTTCGACGCCGAAGTGGCGCTGTGGCAGGCGGAAAGCGCGATCAACGCGGTTGCCGAACTGGAAGAGGAAATCGCCGCCGCCATCGCCGAGGACGCGCATCTGGTCGCCGCCGACATTTCCGGCAGCGTCTGGAAACTGCTGGTGGAAGTCGGGCACACCGTGGAAGCCGGCGATCCGCTGGTGATCCTGGAAGCCATGAAGATGGAATTCCCCGTGCACGCCCCGGTCAGCGGCACCGTGCGCGCCCTGCACTGCCGCCCCGGCAAGCCGGTCGGCGCGGGCGAAGCCCTGCTGGTGATCGAACTCGCCGAGGAGATCGAGGCATGAGCGAGAAGGCCAAGCTCAGCGTGGTGCGCGGCGGCCGTCGCAAGGAAACGCCGGAAAACCTGGCCGACCGCATCTACGGCCGCCTGAAGGAAGACATCTTCAACTTCACGCTGCTGCCCGGCGACCGCTTCAGCGAGAACGAGATCGCCGAACGCATGGACGCCAGCCGCACGCCGGTGCGCGAAGCCCTGTACCGCCTGCAGCGCGAGGGCTACGTCGATGTGCTGTACCGCAGCGGCTGGCAGGTCAAACCCTTCGACTTCCGCTTTTTCGAGGACATCTACGACGTGCGTATCGTGCTGGAACTGGCCGCCGTCAAGAAGCTCTGCGAACAGGAAATCCAGTCGCCGATCCTCGACGATCTCAAGCGCATCTGGCTGGTGTCGCCGGAAGAACGCCTCCAGGACGGCAGCACGGTTTCCCTGCTGGACGAACGCTTCCACGAAATGCTGATCGAAGCCACCGGCAACCGGGAGAAGGCACGCATCCACCACGACATCACCGAGCGCATCCGCATCATCCGCCGCCTGGACTTCACCAAGGGACCGCGCATCGAGGCCACCTATGCGGAACACGGCCAGATCCTGCGCGCCATCCTGGCGCGGCGCGCGGACGAGGCCCAGCGCCTGCTCCGCACGCACATCGAAGAGAGCAAGTCGGAAGTGCGGAAGATCACGCTGCACATGCTGCACAGCGCTCGCGAAGCCCTCGCGGGCGGGCACGAAAACGGCTTTTAACGCCGCCGATCGGGGACCGGCTGACCACCGCCCCGTGTATTCAGGGTCAATAACGGAGATTCACCATGTTTGCACCTTTCACGCTTAACCGGGGTACGTTGAACTTGAT
>JAYRMT010000220.1:0-4556 GCA_041912575.1 Fluviicoccus sp.
GCAACTCCACGTTGTGGGAAAACCTGCCGCTCGGCATCAAGCGCCGTATTTACCAGCATGTGCGCAAGCAGGTGCCCGGCATCATGGAAAGCCTGGTGACCGAGCTGACCTTCAATGTCGAAAACCTTGTGGACATGCGTGAAATGGTTGTCCGCCAGATGGAAGGTGATCGCGCGCTGATGGTGCGTATGTTCCTCCAGGTCGGGCACAAGGAAATCAATTTTATCTGGCATGTCAGCGCCCTGATCGGATTCTGCTTCGGTATTGTCCAGATGGGCATCTGGCTGGTGGTCCCCTGGCACTGGACGTTGGTGTTCTGGGCGGCTATCTGGGGTTTGCTGACCAACTGGATCGCCATCTGGATGGTCTTCAATCCGATTGAACCGGTGCGTATCCCGGTGCTCGGGCTGACATGGCATGGCGCCTTCATGCGCCGTCAGAAGGAAGTCTCCGAGGTTTTTTCCTACATCAGCACCCGTGAGCTGTTCACCATCAAGCAGATCATGACCGAGATGATGTTCGGTCCCCGGTCCGACAAGACCCGGAAGGTGGTGAAGCGGCATGTCAGCCGCCTGCTGGATTCGCCGATGGTGCGCACGGCCATCCAGATGACCATGGGATGGGAAGAATACGCGCGACTCAAGGATACCATCATCGACAAGTCCATCGAGGCGACGATGGGGCCCATCTCCGATCCCGGCCTGAATGAAAGTCGCGCCGAAAAAGTCAACAACCTGTTCCTGGAGCGTATCAGCAAGCTGACGCCGATGGAGTTCCAGAACCTGCTGCGTCCGGCTTTCCGTGAGGATGAGTGGATTCTGGTGGTGTTGGGTGGTGTAACAGGCGCCCTTGCGGGCTGGCTCCAGTTGGTTCTGGGCTTCAAGTGATGGCCCCGGGCAATAAAAAAGGCAGGTTATTCCTGCCTTTTTTATTGCCCGGCGAACGGGCTTAGCGTTTGACGATAATCGGATTGCCGACCGAGGCTTCCCGAATGATATCGCGGGCTTTCTCGGCGGAAGCCTCGTCGCTAAAAGGACCGACCTGCACCCGGTGAAGCGATGTGGGGTCATCCGAGCGCTGGATGGCGACAGGGGCGGCGGCAAGGGTCAGCAGGCGATTTTGCAGGGCCGCAGCGTTCTCGGCGCTGCCGAAAGCACCAGCCTGCACGAAGAAGCGCTGATTGGTGTCGGCTTCCGGAGTGGCGGAAGGGGCGCTGACCGGGGCCGGTTGAGCGGAGGCCACAACCGGACGTTCGCTGGCATCCGGATTGATGGTTTCAATCGATACATTCGCGGTACCGCGATCCAGCATGCCGAGTTTGGCGGCCGCAGCCCAAGAGACGTCCATCACGCGATCGGAATGGAACGGTCCCCGGTCATTGACCTTGAGGATCACGGATTTTCCATTGTCACGGTTGGTCACGCGCACATAGCACGGGATCGGCAGATTGCGATGCGCGGCCGTCATCTTGAACATGTCGTACTGTTCGCCGCTGGAAGTGCGTTGCCCGTGGAATTTCCGTCCGTACCAGGAGGCGAGGCCATTCTGGCGGAATCCCTTGGCGCTGGACATGACCTTGTAGGTTTCACCAAGCACGGTATAAGGGCTGGTGTTGCCATAACGACTGAGCGGCTCATCGACCGGCACCGCGTCGCTGAGCTGGGCAATCTGGGCGTCAGTCAGGAACTGCTCCGGAGCGCCGTCCTGACGGAGGACGGAGTCCCCCTTGGTGTAGGTTCCGAAGTTGCCGTGTCCGGCAGACTTCGGCGGTGTGTGGCTGCATGCGCTCAAGGTAGCGCCTAAAAAGAGGCCACACCCCAGTCGAAATACGACTTTGCGTGATGTCATCGGCAATAACTCCTAGACATGGGGTTGAACTGATTTGCCCGTTTTTTGTTCTCTTCTCGGGCTGTGTCGGGTCGATCCTAACCTGTTTTCTCAGGAATGTCTAAATTCGGTCGACAAATAACCATGTTTTCTCATGCTTAAAGCGTGCCAGTTTGCAACAAAGTATGTCATTTCAGGTTAAATATTGCTCGTTTTCTCCTGGGGGGATGCTCCAGCAGCCTGACGGGCCTCCTTGATGGCATTGCCCAGCTGGGTTACCGCCATGGCGTACATCAGGCTGCGGTTGTAGCGCGTGATCACGTAGAAATTGTCGTATGCAATCCAGAATTCCGCCCCGTTTTCACCCTGCAGGCGCAAGCCGCTTGCCGGGGTAGCGGCGTCCTGTGCCTTATCGCTATCACGGGGCGCCAACCCTCGTGCGGCAAGGTCGCCCAGCGTGGAGGCGCTCTTGAGGTCGCCAGATGTGGCCTCGTCGTACGTGTCAGCGGTGATCCGGGCGCGCTCCGCGACCGGGGCGCCGGATTTCCAGCCGTTGGCCATGAAGTAGTTGGCGACGGAGCCGATGGCGTCGATCGGGTTGTTGATCAGGTCGATGCGGTTATCCTCGTCGAAATCCACGGCCAGATTCCGCCAACTGGACGGCATGAATTGCGGATAGCCCATGGCGCCTGCATAGGAGCCGTAAATCGACAGCGGATCGAGCTTTTCGTTCTTGGCGAGGATCAGGAAGGATTTCAGTTCCTTGCGGAAGTAGGAAGCCCGGGGAGGATAGTCGAACGCCAGACTGGCCAGCGTATCCAGCACGCGGAAATTGCCCTTGCCCGCGCCAAAACGGGTCTCCACGCCAAGGATGCCGACGATCATTTCCGGCGGCACGCCGAATTTGCTTTCCGCGAGCGTCAATTCCTTTTCATAGCGGCTCCAGAACTCAACGCCTTTGCGGATGCGTTCCTCGGTCAGGAATTGCGGCCGGTACTGCTTCCATTCCCGGGTTTTCTCGGCGGGGCGTGCAATCGCTTCCAACGCCTTGTCCTGGCGATTGACCACGGTGAACAGGGCGGTCAGCTCGCCGGGCGCATAGGTCCCGTCTTTTTCCAGCGCCGCGATCAGCGCCTGCAATTCCTCGTACTGGTCGAAGTCGCCCGCCCGTGCGGTCAGGGCAAGCGTACAGGCCAGCAGAAGGCCGCCAAGTCGGGATAACGTCATGGGGGTACCTGTGGATCCGTGATTACTGCATCAGTTTCTTGTGGGTATGGATCGACATGAGCATGCCGAAGCCGGACATCAGGGTGATTATCGCGGTGCCGCCGTAGCTGACGAAGGGCAGGGGAACACCGACCACGGGCAATATACCACTCACCATTCCGGCGTTAACAAAGACATAGACAAAAAACGACAGCGTGATTCCGCCCGCCAGCAGGCGGCTGAATCCGTCCGTGGCCGAGCCTGCGATATACAGGGATCGGCTGAGGATGAAGCCGTACAAGCCCAGCAGCACCAGGATGCCGAACAATCCGAATTCTTCCGAGAGTGCGGCGATGATGAAGTCGGTGTGGCCCTCCGGCAGGAAGTCCAGATGGGCCTGGCTCCCATGGAACCAGCCCTTGCCGAACATGCCACCGGAGCCGATGGCGGTCTTGGACTGGATGATATTCCAGCCCGCGCCGAGCGGGTCGCTTTCAGGATCGATCAGGGTAAGCAGGCGCTGGCGCTGGTAATCGTGCAGAAAATGCCAGGCCACCGGGGCGCCGGCAGCGGCGGCGGCCAGGCTCAGGCCGAGAAACCACCACGGCAAGCCGGCGAGGAACAGGACAAAGAAGCCGCTGCCCGCGACGAGCAGCGCCGTTCCCAGGTCCGGCTGGCGGGCGATCAAGGCGGCGGGCATGCCGATCAGGGCGAAGGCGATGGCAATGTTCTTCAGCGACGGCGGCAGGATGCGCCCCGAGAGGAACCAGGCCATCATCAACGGCATGGCCAGTTTCATGAACTCGGACGGCTGGAAGCGGGTTACCCCGGGAATCGTCAGCCAACGCCGCGCGCCCATGGCGACCGTGCCCGCCACGGCAACAGCGACCAAAAGCCCGAGGACCACGATATAAAGCCACGGCGACAAGGTATGGTAAAGGCGCGGCGGGATTTGCGCCATGAACAGCATGACGCCGAAGCCCAGCAGGAAGCTGAGCCCCTGTTTGAGCAACAGATGCCAGTCCTGTCCTGACGCGCTGAACAGCACGGCCATCCCCAGCGTGGACGTGACCATCAGGGCGATCAGCAAGGGCAAGTCGAGATGCAGTCGCAGCCAGAAATCGCCATGAGGACGGAATGAGCCGCCGTCGGACGGCGCCTGACGCAGATAGCGGTACTGTTCGTTCACTCATCCCCTCCGGTATCGGCAGGCGCTGCGGGTTGGCCGCTTGCCGGCGCGTTGACCGGCCGCGCGGTATCCGGCATTTTCCGGCCCATCTCATGGATGACATAGTCAAAGACGGCCTTGGCGATCGGTCCCGCCGCGCTGTTGCCATGGCGGCCATTCTCGACCAGCACGGCGACCGCCACCCTGGGCGCGTCGGCGGGGGCGAAACCGATGAACCAAGCGTGATCCCACTGTCGCGGATCCAGCGCGGACTCGTTGTACTTTTCCCCCTGCTTGATGCCTTTGACCTGGGCGGTCCCGGTTTTGCCGGCAATTTCGTAGCCGACCAGATCAC
>JAYRMT010000221.1:0-4535 GCA_041912575.1 Fluviicoccus sp.
TTGCGCAGGGCGCGGCCGGTTTGCGGGGGACGACGGGTGCGGGAAGGAACGCGGGAAGCATCAGCCGGTGTGGTCATGCGGGCATCCGGGTGGTGGAAAAACGCGAGGATGATAGGGAATGCCGATCCGTTTGTCAGTGACCTGATCGGTCACGGCGATGACATTACGGTCACTCCGACGTCAAGCCGCATCAAGCGCACGTAAAAGTCAATCTTTATCATTTCGGGTCGGAGAAGTGGCCCCGATTCACCTGTCCTACCGGACGGATCAAATATAACATCGGATAATGTCACAGTGTTTGAGTGGTGACATGGGATGACCTGTCCCGTCCGATGATCCGTCTACCGGAGAACTTTCATGAGCTTCCTGTCTGCCATCCTTCGTCCGGACAAGACCCGGGCCTCCCACAGTCCGGTCACGCCGGTGCCGCGCAAGGTCGCTTTCGACTGGTCGAAAACCCCGGTGGACTGGATTCCCGACCATCCCTTCGCCAGCCACTTCATCAACGAGATCAACATGATCCTCCCGGCGGGCGAATTCTGGTTCTGCCGCCTGTACAACAAGGCCTTACCGTATGTGACCGATCCGAAGCTGAAGGAGGATGTCCAGGCCTTCATTCGCCAGGAGGCCATGCATGCGCGGGCTCACGACGGCGCCATCGAGAGTTATCTCAAGCAGCGCGGTTTCGACACGCAGCGCAATACCGACATCATGAACTGGCTGTTCAACGATCTGCTGGCCGATGAGCCGCTGGGCGTGAAGATCCCGAAGTTCATGGAGAAAGACTGGCTGGTGTTCCGCCTGGGCATCATTGCCGCCGTGGAGCACATGACTTGTGTGCTGGGCAATTACATCCTGCGCAACAAGACTTACGACGAGCTGAATGCCGACCCGGTGCTGCTGGACCTGATCCGCTGGCACGGGGCGGAAGAAGTCGAGCACCGCTGTGTCGCGTTCGACCTGTACCGGCATCTGGGCGGTAGCTATGTTTCGCGTTACTACCTGGCTTCGATTGCCACGCCGATGGTTTTCGGGCTCTGGGTGGACGGCGCGTCGCACCTGATGCGCCAGGACCCGCGTTTCAGCGCGCATGATCCGAAAGTCTGGAAGCCCTGGGTATGGCTGGAGTGGTATCGCGAAGCCAAGTCGCGCAAGACTTTGCCGTCGCCGCTGTGGCTGGCGGTGCAGCAACTGCCGTTCTTCAGCCCGCTCTACAATCCCCTGCATGAAGGATCGACCGAGGAAGCGCTGGCCTATCTGGCCACGTCTCCCGCAGCGGGATACCGCGCCGCGCAAGCCGCATAAAGATTTCAGCTCTTCCTTTTGCCTGCCGCCCGGCAGGCTTTTTTTTGCCGTCCGGCTGGTCAATTCCGGCGGTCTTCCTATAATCGCCGCCATGACTACCCCGATCAACGACCTCCCGGATGCGGAGGATGATTACGAGCGCCGTTTTGCCGGCACGCGTCGCCTGTATGGCGATGAAACCTTTGTCCGCTTCGAGCAGGCGCATGTCTTGCTGGCCGGCGCGGGCGGGGTCGGCTCCTGGGCGGCAGAGGCGATCGCCCGGACCGGCATCGGTCGCCTGACGCTGGTCGATATGGATGTGCTGGTGGCGTCGAACGTGAACCGGCAACTCCCCGCGCTGACCGACACCTTCGGGCGAGGCAAGATCGAGGTGCTTGCGGAACGTGCGCGCGCCATCAATCCCCGGCTGGATATCCGTTGTGTGGATGACTTCCTGAGTTGGGAGAACCTGCCGGAACTGATGAAGGACGCGCCGCATCTGGTGCTCGACTGCACGGACGATCTGGAGGCCAAGGTGTCGATGATCCTCTGGTGCCGCCGTCGCCGGATTCCGCTGGTGGTGTGCGGTGCGGCGGGCGGCAAGAAAGATCCGACGCAGTTGCGTGTCAGCGATCTGGCCTTGACCGAGCGCGATCCGCTGATCGCCAAGATCCGTCGTCGCCTGCGACACGACTACAAGTTCCCCACCCGGCCGCGCGAGAAGTTCGGCATTGCTTGCGTGTACTCGGATGAAGCGGTGGCGCTGCCCGCGGGCGACAGTTGCGATAGCAGTCTGAGCTGCTCGGGTTACGGCTCGGCGGTCACCGTCACGGCGACGATGGGCATGCTCGCCGTGGCGGAAGGATTACGGCAAATGGTGTGGCGGATAGAGCTGGCGGCCGCGCGAGAGGCGGGGACCTGGAAGGGTTGACGGGCCGGAGGATGTCCGGCCCGCGTCGGATCAGAAACGCCAGCCGAGACCGAGGTTGACGACCGGATACATCTTGAAGCTGTTGAGGTCATCCTGCAGGTTTTTTTCCTCCTTCTTCAACTCGGTTTGAAAATTAGGATCGTTAGCGGGAAGCTCCCCGGTAGGGGCATTCGTTTTGATGAAAGTTCCGCTGGCGGTCATGTGCGCTTGCGGCGAGCCCTGGAACAGCACGCCGAGATCCAGTCCCATGTAGAACCGCCCGCCGCGCATGGCGTTGCCCCAGCCGATACCCGCGTAGGGCGCCATCGACTTGAAATCCACCTTGGCGTTGACCTGGCCAGGATCAGTCGGTTTGCTTTGGTACTGGTTACTGCCGATATCGCAGGTTTGGGTGCAATGCGCCTTCATGTTGAACTCGTTGCCGTTGCTGAACGCCCCCGCTGATATCCGGAATCCGCCCTTGAACGGCAGCCAGTCCAGCGTCAGGCCATAGCTTGAAAGATCGACGTTGGCCTTGTACTGGATGCCGTCCTTGTCCAGGTCCTTGTCATAGCTGAAGGTATTGAAGTGCGCGCGCAGATTGGCGCTCTCCGCGAGTTTGAACGTCAGTTCGCCGCCCAGACCTTGCGTGCCGCCTTTCACGCCGACGCCGACATCAAAGGCCATCGCCGATCCGGCGGCCAGGAAAAGGCTGCCGGACAACAGCAGCGCAGACATGCTTTTTTTCATGGAATACCCCTGTCATTATCATGCTTACTTTTTGACTATACCGCTAAAGGCCCCGGCATTAAAGGCATGACCGCCGGTTCCGCTTCCGCTATCATCCCGCCGCGCCTCCGCACGGATTTCCACCCTTGAACCTCACCGACGAACAGCTCCGCATCGTCCATCACGATCGTGGTCCGGCCATTGTGTACGCGGTCGCGGGCGCCGGGAAATCCACCACCCTGGCGCATCGGGTGCGGTATCTGGTTCAGGAGCGGCAGGCCGCGCCGTCGCGCATTCTGGTCTGTTCCTTCAGCCGCGAAACCGTCAGTGATATCCGTCGCAAGATCGAATCCCTCGGCGTTTCGGGCGTCCATTGCCAGACCTTCAATGCCCTGGGCCGTCGCGTGCTCAACCGGGCGGTCGATCGCGGCCATTGGCGCGCTTTCGATGAAAGCGATATCGAGATGCGGCCCGCGCAGCTGGCGATGCGCGCGCTGATGGAGCTGAGTCGTCAGCAGGGCAAGAGTTTCAATACGCTGGACATCAATCCGGAAGATCTGCAAACCTGGATTTCGATCTGCAAGGGCAACCTGCGATATCCCTGGCTGGATCAGGCCGCGCTGCCCGAACCGGCGCTCGCGCTGGCCACGCAAGCCTCGCACGAAAATCCTTATTATCTGGAAGCCTACCGGCTGTACGAACAGATCCGGACGCGCATGAACTGGCTGACCTTTGATGACCAGCTCCTGCTCGGCTGGGAAGCCGCGATGCGCTTTCCCGATGTCCGCAAATGGCTCGGCGCGTCTTACGACTACCTGATGGTCGACGAGTTCCAGGACGTCAACCGGGTGCAAGCATCGCTGGCCGACCTGATCAGCGAGCGGCACCGCAACTACATGGCCATTGGCGACGACGACCAGTGCATCTACGAATGGCGCGGCGCGGCCGTGCGCTACATCCTTGACTTCCGGCACACCTATCAGGCGGCGGAATACACGATTTCGGACAATTTCCGCTGCCCGGCGGAAGCGACCCTGGTGGCCGGTCGCGTCATTGCCGCCAACGCGGATCGCCACGCCAAGGATATCGTCGCGCAAAAGGGCTTCGGCGGCGATGTCCAGCTGAAAGGCTATCCGGATGACGCCGCGTTGGCGAAGCACGTGGTGGATGAATACCAGGCATTCCTGGCGACTGGCGGCAAGCCGGCAGAGGCCGTCGTACTGGTCCGTTCCTACGCGCACACGCCGTCGATTGAGGCGCGGTTGATCCAGGAAGGGCTGCCGTACCGGGTGGTTGGCAGCCAGCGTTTCTACGAGCGCCCCGAGGTTAAGGTACTCTTCACCTATCTGGTGTTCGCGCGTCAGGAGCGGGAAATGCTGTCCGGTCCGGAGCCGGTTGCGCCCAGTGAGCAGTACTTGCGTCGCTTTTCCGAAATCATCCGCGCACCGAACCGCTACTTGCCGAACGAGTGGGTCGCCCGGCTTTGCGATCTGGCCGTGCAGACGCGGACATCCGTGATCAGCCTGCTGGAAAACGGTCGGATGGATGCGCCAAACGAAGCGGGGCGCAAGCGGTTGGCAAGCTTCATCCGGATCATCCGCGGCTTGCAGCA
>JAYRMT010000222.1:0-4461 GCA_041912575.1 Fluviicoccus sp.
CCGTCCAGGCCATCGGTCAGATTGACCGCATTACTGCTGCCGACAATCACAAAATACGTGAACAGGATATAAACGATGCCGGCAGTCCATATTCCCGCCGACATATTGAACACCCCGAGCAGGCTCCACGGCTCGGCATGTGCCACATTCCAGGTCAGGGGAACGCTGAGGTTCTTGAAAAAAGGCAAAAGCACCTCGGTTTCCGCCGGGGTTTTCGCCATGTAGAAAAGCACGGTCGCGGCAATGAGGCCGCCCACCGACTGCCAGAAATATTTCCACCGGCTGGGCAGCCCGCGCGGGTTCCTCTCGACAACTTTCCGGTAATCATCCACCCAGCCCACGATCCCGAAGAGGACCATCACGCCCAGCACCACCCATATGTAGGGATTCGCGAGATTGCCCCACAGCAGCGTGCTCACGCCGATGGCGACCAGGATCAGCGCGCCGCCCATGGTCGGGGTCCCGGACTTCACGAGATGGGTCTGCGGGCCGTCCGTCCGAACCGCCTGGCCGAATTTCATCACACGGAGCTTTTCGATCATCCGGGGCCCCAGCCAGAGGGAGATCATCAGCGCCGTCAGGATGCTCAGCATCGCGCGCATGGTGAGATAATGAAAGACGTTGAACGCCTTGATGTCATGCGCCAGTAGATCCGCCAGCCAGACCAGCATCAGGAAGCCTCCTCGACCAGTTGTTGTACCACGCGCTCCATGCGGGCGCTCCGTGAACCCTTGACCAGAACGGTCGCGTCGCCACCGATGCGCGCCGGAAGGTCAGCCGCCAAGGCGGCATGATCGGGATAGGCCGAGGCCTCTCCGTCGCCAAAGCCGTCCAGATACGCATCGCGGGCATTGCCAACGACGAGCAAGACATCGATGCCTGCCTGGCGGGCATGCGCACCGACCTCGCGGTGCAAGTCCGCCGCGCCCTCTCCCAGTTCCCCCATATCACCGAGGACAGCAATCCGTCGCCCCGGACAAGCAGCCAGCACGTCCAGCGCGGCCTTCATCGAGGAAGGATTGGCGTTATACGTGTCATCAATGACGGCCAGTCCTCCCGCACGGTGCAACTCCAGCCGTCCGTGCGGGGGGCGGGTCTGTTCCAGGCCCGCGCGAATCTGTTCCGGCGACATGCCGCAGGCGGAGGCCAGCGCCGCTGCAGCCAAGGCGTTAGCCACATTGTGCCGCCCGAGCAGCCCCAAACGGACCGGAACCGTCTCGCCCGCCAGATGCAGCATGAACGACCAGACGCCGCCCGGCTCCATCCGCAAGTCGGTCGCCCGCACATCCGCCGCCTGCGTGGTAGAGAAACGCACGATCCGGCGATCCGCATTCAGTCCGGCATGATATTCGGCGAAGTCGTCATCGGCGTTGATCACGGCAACCCCGGTATCGCCCAGGGCGGAAAATATCTCACCCTTGGCCTCGGCAATGCCGCTCCGTGAGCCGAAGCCCTCCAGATGCGCGGTTCCGACGTTGACGATCGCGGACGCGTGGGGGGCGACAAGCCCCACCGTGTAGGCGATTTCTCCCCGATGATTCGCGCCCAGCTCAAAAACGCCGTAGCGGTGCTCGGGCCGGAGACGCAACAGCGTCAGGGGTACGCCGATTTCGTTGTTCTTGTTGCCCAGGGTTGCCAGCGTCGGCCCCGCCTGTCGGAAAATGCTCGCCAGCATTTCCTTGGTGGTGGTCTTGCCGCTACTGCCGGTAATCGCCACCCGGACCAGTCCGGGGAACTGCTCGCGCCAGGCGCGGGCCAAGCGGCCCAGCGCCCGGAAGGTATCCGCCACCACCAGCTGCGGGACCGGACAGGCCGGCGACTCCCGGCTCACCAGAACGGCGGCCGCGCCGCGCTCCACCGCGACGGGAACGAAATCATTGGCATCGAAATTCGCCCCGCTCAAGGCAATGAACATCTGCCCCGGCGTCAGGTCGCGCGTATCCGATGAAAAATCCGTGATCTCCCGGTCGTCGCCGACCAATCGCCCGTCCACCTGGCGGGCCATTTCACTCAGGCGCATTGCCGCTCCCGTTGATCGCTCATATCCGACTCACCCGCCGACCGGAGCCGCAAGGAGGGAACGCACCAGCGCCAGATCCGAAAAAGGATGCTTGATCCCCCGGATCTCCTGATAGTCCTCATGCCCCTTGCCGGCCACCAGCACCACGTCCCCCGCGCCGGCGCCCGCCAGTGCCTCGCGCACTGCCTGCGCCCTGTCGGGAATGACCCGTACTGTTCCGGCATCTCCGATCCCCGCAAGGATGTCCCCGATGATCCGCTCCGGAGCCTCCGAACGGGGATTGTCCGAGGTCACCACCACCTCATCCGCAAGACGACGGGCGATCGCGCCCATCTGCGGCCGTTTGCCGGGATCCCGGTCGCCGCCGCAACCGAACACGCACCACAACCGTCCGGTCGTATGCTCGCGCAGCGCCAGCAGCACTTTTTCCAGCGCAT
The DNA here is from genome assembly GCA_041912575.1 of Fluviicoccus sp. Classification (GTDB taxonomy): domain Bacteria; phylum Pseudomonadota; class Gammaproteobacteria; order Pseudomonadales; family Moraxellaceae; genus Fluviicoccus. The sequence goes on from JAYRMT010000222.1 coordinate 2,458, forward strand.
CGGGCGTGTGGGCATAATCGACCACTGCCAGCCTGCCGCCGCCAGACACGCACTCCATGCGGCCCGGAACCGGCTCCACACGCGACAAGGCCGTCACGGCATCATCCAGCGGAATCCCGAGACTCAGCAATCCCGCCAGCACGGCCAGCAGATTGCTGACATTGAAGCGCCCCAGCAACGACGAGCGGAGTTCGCAAACGCCAAGGGGCGTGCGGCACCGCACACGCAAGCCTTGCAAGGACAATTCAATGGCCTCGGCGACAAAGGACGCGGCGGAAGACGGGTCCAGGCTGTAATCCCAACAGGTCACGGCGGGGTCCAGCACCGAGGCATAATGCGCCGACACAGGGTCGTCCGCATTGAGAATTGCCGTGCGGAGCCCGGGCCAGCGGAACAGGTGCGCCTTGGCGTCGCGGTAATGCTCCATGGTCCCGTGGTAATCCAGATGATCCCGCGTCAGATTGGTGAAGATGGCGGTCGTGATATCCACGCCATTCAGTCGCCCCTGCGACAGCCCGTGCGAGCTGGCCTCCATCGCCACCACGCGCGCCCCGGCATCCCGAAAGCGCGCCAGATAGCCCTGCAAGGCCACAGGGTCCGGCGTCGTGTGGGTTGCTGGCGCGATGTCGCCCACCATGCCGTTGCCCAGCGTGCCCAGGACACCCGCGGGATAGCCCAACGCAACCGAGGCCCGGGCCAGCAACTGCGCGGTACTGGTCTTGCCGTTGGTTCCGGTCACCGCCAGCACGGAGAACGCGCGGCTGGGATGATCATGGAAAGCGGCAGCGATCGACCCCAGCTTGCGCGACAACCCTTCCACGCCGATCACGGGCACGCCGTCGATCACGCGACTTTCGCTGTCTTCAGCCAGGATTGCAGCCGCACCCTGCCCGACCGCCTGCCCGGCAAACTGGCGGGCATCATGCCGTCCGCCCTTCAGCGCGGCGAACAGCACGCCCGGCCCCACCTGACGGCTGTCGGACACCAGACCGGTCACGGCAATGTCCGCCCAGTCTGCAGGCGTGTCGGCCCACAGATCGCCCAGACGTTTCATGGCCGCTTTCCGGGCGCCGTCGGCGCGGGGTCCAGGGATTTGTCGGTCGGCACGTTCATCAAACGCAAGCTTTCCGCCATGACGCGTGAAAACACCGGCGCTGCGACCAATCCGCCGTAGTACGACCCCTTGGTCGGATTGTCGATGATCACCGCCATCACCACCTTGGGGTGGGTGACCGGCGCAAAACCGACGAAAAGCGACATGTAATCATTCGCGGCATACCCTCCCGCCTGCGCCTTGTGGGCGGTACCGGTCTTGCCTGCCACGCGGTATCCCGGTACGGCGGCCTTCAGTGCCGTACCGTCCGAGGAAACCACCGACTCCATCATCGGGAAAATCTGGTCGGCAATATGTTCGGCGAGAATGCGCTTGGCCGGCACCGGACCGTTCACCCGGGTAAAGCTGATCGGGTGCTCCACCCCGCGCGCGGCGATGGTGGCGTAGGCATGCGCCAGTTGCAACGCGGTCACGGTGATCCCGTAACCATAAGACATGGTGGCGATTTCCACCGGCCGCCAGTTCTGCGGCGGCTGGATTCGACCCCGGCTTTCGCCCGGGAAACCGCTATTGGTCACGCGCCCGAAACCGAAACGGTTGTAGAATGTCGGCAGGGTTTCCGGCGGCAGGGACAACGCGATCTGGGAAGCGCCAACGTTACTCGACTTGGTGATGATGGTGCCCAGGTCGATCACACCGTAGTTCTCGTGGTCGCGGATGGTCTTGTTGTAGACCTGCAACGTGCCGGGATTGGTGTTGAATTTGCTTTCGGGGGTGTATTTTCCGCTTTCGAGCGCGGCGGCGATCGTGAAAATCTTCATCGTCGAACCGGGCTCGAACATATCGGTGGCCACGCGGTTGCGTAGACTGTCGATCTGGGTGTCCGCCCGATTGTTCGGGTTGTAGGCCGGCTGATTCACCATGGCGAGCACCTCGCCGGTATCCACATC
>JAYRMT010000223.1:0-4342 GCA_041912575.1 Fluviicoccus sp.
ATGGTGGCGGGCAGGCTGAAGCTGCCGCCCAGCACGTTGCCGCCCAGCTGGCTGACCTTGACCACGCCGTCGGCGGCGGTCGCGGACACCTGGAATTTCTGCACCGGGTACTTCATCGCGGTCAGCGAGCCGATGGTCAGGCCGACATCGAGGTTCTGCTTGCGCAGCAGCTCCACCGGCAGCAGTTCGCCGCCGGCGGGCGCCTTGGCGGCCGGGGCCGGCGTCGCGGCGGGCGGCGGCAGGTAACGGTCCAGATCAATCCTGTCCACCGCCAGACGCGCGTAGATCTTGCCGGTCTTGAGGTCGGACAGGCCCGCCTCGCCGGTCAGGGTGCTGTCGTCCAGCTTCGCGGAAATCCCCTTGAGCAGGAGGCTGTTGTCATTGCCGCTGATCGCGGTGCTCAGGCTGACGTTTTTCAGCGTGTTGGCGTCGGCGGTCGCGGGCGCGGTCATGCCCAGCGTCTGCATCAGCGTGCGCAGGTTGAACGGGCTGGTGGACAGCTTGCCGCTGACCGTCATGCCCTGGGTGGCGGGCGTGCCCGGCTTGGCGGTGGCCGCCAGCGCGGGCAAGGCGGCCAGCAGCTGGCCCTGGGTGCGGATGTCGAGCGCATCCAGCTGGAAGCCGTTCAGCGCCACCTTGCCTTCCTTCCAGTTGGCGCTGACCGGCGCGGTCAGATGCACGGGCATCGTCTTGGCGAAGGCCTTGTCGCTGATCACCGCCTTGACGTCGAGCGGGGCGAAATCCAGCGCGCCGGACGTCAGGTTGGCGGTCACTTCCCCGCTCAGGTCGGCGGTCAGCGGCGACGGCCGGTTCGGGTCCGGATACACCGCGTGCGCGGCGATGCCGCTCGCCTTGACGATCTGCTGCTTGAGGTCCGCCAGCACGGCGGTCTTCAAGCCCACGGTGGCCGGGGCCTTCAGGCCCGCCATCGGGTAGGACGCCTTCACCGTGAAGCCGTCCAGCGCCACCGTCTGCGCCTTGAGGTCGGCGCTCACTTTTCCGCCCAGCTCGACATGCGCGGGCTTGGTCAGCTTGGGATCGGCGTAGTCCACAGCCAGTTTCAGGCCGTCCACCACATGCTTCTGGCCGTTGACGTCGGCATCCACATCCGCGCCCAGGTCCAGCGTCACCGGCGCGGGCAGCAGCGTGCCGCCCAGGTGGCTGCGCGCCGACAGGCTCTTGGCCAGATACCGTCCGGCATCGGAATCCACGGTCACGGTGGCGTCGAGGTCGTTGTCGGCGGTCAGCGTCTTGCCGTTGGCGTCGGTCTGCGCCCAGCCGAATTTCACGCGCACCGGGAAGGCCTTCTTGAGACCGATGTTGCTGGCCTGCACCAGCAGCTTGTCCAGCTTGCCGTCCAGCTTCGCGCCGTCATCACGGAAATGCAGCGAACTGTTGCTGATATCGAGCACGCTGACCTTGAAGTCGATCTTGTCGGACTTTTCTTCCGGGGCGCTCTTCAGCTTGTTGAGCATGCGGTCCCAGCTGGTGCTGCCGTCGGCGTGGCGGATGAAATCCAGCTTCGCGCCGTCAAGGATCACCTCGTCAATGGCGATGCGCTTGGCGAACAGCGGCATCAGCTGCACGCTGACATCGGCCTTGTCGATGGCGACCAGCGTGTTGCCGGCGGCGGTGTCGGTCAGCGCGGTCTTGCCCAGGTGCAGGCGGATGTTCGGCCAGAACTGCCAGCTCAGGCGGTCGCTGAGCGTCAGGTCCATGTCGGTCTTGTCCTTGACCACCTTGGCGATCTCGCCTTTATAGTCGTTGGGGTCGACCACCAGCAGGATATAGGCGGCAGCGAGGATCACGACGGCCAGCAGGCCGCCGATCACGATGGCAAGGATTTTGGCGACTCGGGCCATGATGGAGCATCCCGTAAATGAACGTTGTGGCAATCGGCCAAGGTAGCGCGTGCGGGGGTTGAGGGCAAGCGGCTATTTGAACTGGTAGGAGACGCCGAAGCTGGTGACATTTTCGTCAGACCGGCCCTCGCCATCAACCCGTTTGACATCGTGATTCAGCGTCAGCGCCACCACGCGGGTCACGTACTGACGGAACTGGGTATCCAGACGGAAAATGCGGTCCAGGTCGCCATACTCGATCCCGCCCTTCTGCGAGACCCGGCTATCCCGGTTGAAGTCGTAGGCCAGCTCCCAACTGCACAGGCCGATGATCTCACTCGTCGCGTCCGCTCCGAGGCGCTCCGTTTCACGGACGCCGACGCCCAGCTCCAGCTTGATGTCCGCGTGCTCCGACGCGGCGAATTTCCGCCCGGAATTCAGCGAACTGAAGGCCTGATAGCGGATGCCGCTGAACCGGTCCTTCTCCCACTGGTTACGAAAAGCGAAATAGTCACGGCTGTCCCAGAAGTGGCGCGCGCGATAGGATGCCAGATAACGCTCGGGGTGAGGCGCGCCGGGAAGGTTGTTGCTGACGCTAACCGCCTCCCCGGAAAAGATATTGATCCAGTAAGGCCCCGTATGCGTCAGGGCCGCCTTGGCCGACGTGGTCTGCGAACTGCCGTCGGCGCTGTCCCGGCTGTGGATGAAGCCGCCCTCCACCGCGCCCAGCCAGCCGGGCGGATCGGCGGCCGGCGGCGGCGGGCCGATCGCCTCCGCGCACGCGAGCCGCGGCACGACGCCAAGGAAGAGCATAGCGAATCGCACGAACCTGACCCGGAAAAAGGAGAAAGCCGGTGATTCTATCGCGGTTTTGCCTGCGGAACCGTTTCCGTTCTTTGATGCTGACCGACGCGCCGGCATCCCGCCAGAAGACACGCCCATGAAGAACATCCATCCTAACGCCGCGTCCAGCTTGTCCGAGCAGTTGCGGCATGCCATCCGTCAGCGCTTTGACCTGAAGGAGGACAAGGCCGATGACGATGAGATCGAGTCCCGGATCCGCGACGGCGTCGAATTGCGGGGCGCAACGCCCTGGATCCTGATCTTCGCGATTTTCGTGGCCTCGGTGGGCCTGAACGTCAACTCTCCCGCCGTCATCATCGGCGCCATGCTGATCTCGCCGCTCATGGGGCCGATCATGGGCGCGGGACTGGGCATTGCCGTCTACGATTTCGATCTGGTCGAACGCTCGCTGAAGAACCTGGCCATCGCCACGGTGATCAGCCTGCTGGTGTCCGCCATGTATTTCGTGCTGACGCCGTTGCAGCAGGCCCAGTCCGAACTGCTGGCGCGCACGACGCCCACCCTGTGGGACGTGCTGATCGCCCTGTTCGGCGGGCTGGCGGGCATTATCGGCATCACCCGCCGGGAACGGTCCAACGTGATCCCCGGCGTGGCGATCGCGACGGCGCTGATGCCGCCGGTCTGCACCGCCGGTTACGGCCTCGCGACCGGGCAGTGGCATTATGTCGGCGGCGCGCTCTACCTCTACACCATCAATTGCGTGTTCATCGCCCTGGCCACCGTCATCGGCATCCGGGCCATCCATCTCAAGCAACACGGCTTCGCCAACACCGCCGTGGAAAAACGGGTGAAGACCATCCTGCTGCTCCTGGCGCTGTGCACGGCGCTGCCCAGCGCCTACCTGGCGGTCAACCTGGTGCGGGACGAAGTGTTCAAGGCGCGCGCGAACGCATTCATCGCCAAGGAATTCGTTTTTGAAAAATCCCAGGTGATCGACGTGAAGACCGACCCCGGCGCGCGGCGGATCGACGTGTCGCTGATTGGCGATCCGGTCTCGGCGGAAACCCTGAAAAGGATCGAAACGCGGCTGACGGACATGAAGCTGGACGGCGTCAGGATCGCGCTCCACCAGATGGGCGAGCAGCACATCGATGTCACCGAGCTGAAATCGAGCTTGCTCTCCGACCTGCTCCAGGAAAGCCAGACAATGATCAAGCAACAGGACGCGCGGATCCGGACGCTGCAGGGCGAACTGGCGGCGCGGGACGCCCTGCTCGTCCAGGCGGCCGATGTGGCGGCCGAATTGCGGCAACTGTATCCCGAGACGCAGCGGGTGTTTTTTGCCGACGGGGTGGAAATCTCCGCAGCCGGCGCGCCCGTGCGCATGATCTACTTGAACCTGCTGACGCCCCGCGCCCTGCCCGATCGGGAACGCCGGCGGATCGCCGACTGGTTCAAGGCGCGCATGAAGTCCGACGCGGTTTCCGTGCGGTTCGACACTGGCAGCAATGTCAGCCGTTAAACGGCGGCCTGCCCGGGATGCGCGCCTGTCGCCCCCTCCGCACCGCCGGTCGGCAGCGGCAAAAATCACTCCGGCTGATATTGCATAGCGGAAACACCGATATTATCATCCGCGCCCATCACGCCACCCACGGCATACTGACTTTAAGGAGGTTCCTGAACATGACCATCACCCG
>JAYRMT010000224.1:0-4324 GCA_041912575.1 Fluviicoccus sp.
GTGGCGCGTCGGGAGAACCGGTCTGACAGCCTGTCGGCGATGCGCAATGCGCCGTCGGCCCCGGCGGCAGCCCCCGCACCGATGGCGATGGCGGCTGAAAAAGCCGATCTCGACGAACTGCGGGACAAGAAGGAAAGCACACGGCCGGTGTCGGGCGCGATCGCCCTGACGCCCTGGCAGCCGGACGCCCCCTACAGCCGCGAGCTCCGCAACGCCCGTCCCGAGGATGTCTATACCCGCTATCTGCAGGCCCGCGACAATTGGCGCAACAGCCCGGCATTCTATCTGGATGCCGCCGACATCCTGTTCAGCAAGCAGCAGGACCGTCTGGCCTTGCGCGTGCTGTCCAACCTGGCCGAAATGAACCTGGAGAACCGGGCCATCCTGCGCGTGCTGGCCTACCGCCTGCAACAGGCCAAGCAGCCGCAGCTGGTGATTCCGGTGTTGCGCAAGGTACTGGCGCTGGCCCCGGACGAACCGCAGTCCTGGCGCGACCTCGGGCTTGCTTACGCCGACGCGGGCCAGACCCAGCGCGCGGTGGACAACCTCTGGCAGGTGGTATCGCGACCGTGGCACGGCCGCTTCCCGGATGTCGAGCAGATCGCGCTGGCCGAACTGAACGCACTGGTCGCCACCAGCCGCCAGCGCATCGACACCCATGCCATCGACCCGCGCCTGTTGCGCAACCTGCCGGTGGGTGTGCGCGTGACCTTGTCCTGGGATGCCGACAATACGGACATCGACCTGCATGTCATGGACCCGCGCAACGAGGAAGCCTACTACGGCAATCCGCTGACCGCGCAGGGCGGGCGCATGTCCGCCGACTTTACCGGCGGTTACGGGCCGGAGGAGTTTTCGCTGCGCCGTCCTTCCGCCGGGACGTACACGGTCTTCACGCATTTCTTCGGCGACCGCTCGCAGACCGTGACCAACGGCACCACGCTGCAGGTGCGCATCAGCACCAACTTCGGTACGCGCAAGCAGAAGGACGAGATCCAGACCGTGCGCCTGACCCGGCCCAGCGACCGCGTGGACATCGGCGCGGTGACGATTGATCCCTGAGTGGACTCTTGCCCCCTGCGTCCGGTGTTCCGCGTGACGGCCGGGCGCAAAGGCGGGTAGAATGCCCGCCGGTTTCCGGTATCCCTTTCGGAGTGTAGGGTTATCTGCCCGGCGGAGTCCGGGGGCGGGTCACGACGACAACTTACAGTCCCGCGCCGGTCATCGACTGCGCGAGATTATTTGTCCATGAAGAACGACCATTTCCTGCCGACCCTGACCTGGCTCCGGGGCATCGCCGCCTTTCTGGTGGTGGTGTCGCATGCCGTGCGTTCCGTGGAAGGACCGTGGACCGCGCGGACCGAGGGCTTTGTCGAATTCTTCACCGGCCAGACGATCTGGTACGCCCGCCTGTTCGATCTGGGTTCCTTTGGCGTCTGCCTGTTCTTCTGCCTGAGCGGATTCACGCTCTATGTCAGCAACCGCCGCTCCATGCGGGACTGGAGCGACCTGCCGGGCTTCTACATCAAGCGGGTCATGCGCATCTGGCCCGCCTTCATGGTGTCCTTGCTGATCTACACCCTGTTCGCCGTCTTCCTGTGGTCGCATTTCCGGCAAGGCGAGGATCCGGTGTGGATACAGGGTGATTTCCAGCTGCCTGAATCACCCGGCGATGCGCTGAAATACATCTTCCTGACCTTCGACCTGACCGGTCCCGCCGGGCTTTTCGTCGGCCCGTACTGGAGCCTGCCGATCGAATTCCATTACTACCTGCTGATGGCGCCGGTCGTGGTGCTGATGGCCGCGCTCGGTTCGCAACGGTTCCTGCTGCCGGTGGCGGTCGGGGCGGTGTTGGTGCTGCTGGGGCGCAATGAAGTGCTGCCGCTCACCGACCAGACCTTGCTCAACATGGCGCTGTCGTTTTTCCTGGGCGTCGCGCTGGCCGAACTGCACGAACAGCAGCGCCTGCCGACGGTACCGCGCTGGCTGGTCGCGCCGCTGTTGCTGGTCGCGTTCGGCATCGTGTCGGGGCTGTGGCAGGGCTTCCTGCCGGTGTGGATGAACGATCCGGCCTATATCCTGCTGCCGCCGCTCGTCATTCTGGGTTTCCTGAACATCCGCGCCCCGGAAAAGGACAATCGCTTTACCCGCCTGCTCATGAACTACGGCACCTATTCCTACAGCGTCTACCTGTTCCACATGCTGGCCTACGGCCTGATCGCGCTGGCCGCCAACCGTCTCGCCCTCGAGCTCAACGAACACTGGTTCTGGCCGGTTTTCCTGACAGCGGCAGTCAGCAGTTATTTCATGGCGGCGCTGTCCTACCGCTGGGTGGAAGTGCCTTCGATCGATTTCGGACGCCGCGCCGACAAGTGGCTGTCGGCGCGCAAGACGACAGCTTGCGCCTGAGGTCAGCCTTCCCGCAGGTGCGCGCTGAGCGCCGCCCGCAGGTCGTCGGGCAAGGGGCTGGATTTCTGCGTGGCGTGATCGAAATGCACCTGCACCGCCGTGCCCTTCGCCACTAGCTTCCCGTGCTGGAAGGCCTCATGCCAGACGACGAAAGACGCGTTCCCGATTTTCTCGATGCCGGTTTGCACCGTCACTTCCGTGCCGTAATAGATCTGCGCCACATAATCCACCTCCACCCGCGCCAGGATCAGCTTCATGGTCTTGATGTCCATGTCCGGGGTGAAAATGCGGAAGATCGGTTCGCGGGCGGTTTCGAACAAGCCGGTGACGACGGTGTTGTTGACGTGACCGAAGGCATCGGTTTCATAGAACCGCGGGGAAAACGAAGCGGTGAACATACGGGACTCACTCGGGATGGAAGGCGGTTAGTGTAGCGCGTTTGCTCGCGCCCGGACCGGCGGGTTAGCCCAGGCTGCTCCAGGCCAGGCGCGCGCCGAACCCGATGAAAACCGCGCCCATCAACGCCAGGGACAGCCCGGTCAGTCGCGGACGTTGCCGGAAGACCTCCGCCAGGCGACTGCCGCCCAGAATCAGCGCCGCCAGGTACACCATGCTGCAGACCTGCACGATCACCCCCAGAATCAGGAAGGACAGGCCGGGATAGCGGTAGCCCGGGGATACGAACTGGATGAAGAACGAGATGTAGAAAAAGATCGCCTTCGGATTCATCAGGCTGATGACCAGAGCCACCCGGAACGGATGGGGGCGCGCATCCTGGGCCTCGCCGGTCATCACGGCACTTTCACCGCGCCAGCGGGCGGCCGAGGAGCGCACCAGTCCGGCGCCGATCCATGCCAGATATCCCGCACCCGCGTACTTGACCACGCTGAACAGGCGAGGGTTGTCCGTCAGCAGTTCTGCCGCGCCGGTGGCGGCCAGCGTCATCAGGATCAGATCGCCCAGGAAAATCCCGGCCGCGCCCTTGAACCCGGCGGCCACGCCATGCCGCGAGGTCACGGTCATCACGTACAGGGAATTCGGACCCGGGAGCAGGACAATGACAATGGTGCCGACAATGAAGGTGGTGAGATCGGTAATGCCGTAGAACATGGGGCTGGCCGGTGTGCGGGGGAGGTGGAGTATCTCACATCCCGGCCGCAAGGGATGCCGGGCGGGGCGTAAGCCCCGGTTTCATTCAGCCAGAGCGCTATGGGTTTGCTTGGCGAATGCCGGGGAGCCATCGTGCCGTCAAACGGGCGGGGGCCGAGCCTGCAGCCGGACGGCGAAAGGATCAGCGCAGAGAAGTCCATGTTGCATGATGAATCATGAAAGCGAGGGGGAATCGGAGAGGCGCTGAGGGCCGGAATACTCAGGCCCGCAGCGGACGCGGTTTACTTGCTGCAGTGACCTTGCTCGGCCATTTCGAGACCGGCGATGTCCTTCTTGCCGGTTTCCTCATCCACCTGTTCGATATTGGCGCCGCCGACAAACACGCCCAGCTTGATGTACTGGCGCAGGAAGTAGTTCTTGCCGCTCTCGGTCTTGAGCATCAGGTCGTTCGGGGAGAACTCGGACTCGGTGGAAATCTTGTGCTCCGCATTGCCCGCGACCGGCGCGTAGAAAAAGACCTTGGGCGCGGATTCGCCGATGCACTTGCCATCAACCCAGATGTCTTTCTTGAGGGCGGTACCCGCGCCCATGCCCCGGTAAATATACAGCCCGGCCTGACCGGCCGCCGGGGGATTGAAGGCCTTGGCCTGGGCGGATTTATCCTTGCTTTCCATGGGCACGGTGGCGCATCCGGCGAAGCAGGAGGACAGCAGGGCGGCTAAGGCGAGTTTCTTGTACATCGTGGTTCCTTGAGGATGCAGGCCGCCTCCGGGATACGGGCGGAATACCCTCAGTATTCGTCCGG
>JAYRMT010000225.1:0-4304 GCA_041912575.1 Fluviicoccus sp.
ACCTTCGGCGTCGAAAAGGCGGTGCTGGCGCTCGACATGAGCGGCTTTTCCCTGACGGTGCGCCGGGACGGCATCCTGGCTTATCTGCAGCGCATCCGCCGCATGCAGCAGGTGTCATTGCCGCTGGTTCCCGCCCATGGCGGCGAGGTGGTCAAGTGCGAAGCGGACAACCTGATGCTGGTCTTCAACAGCGGGCTCCAGGCCGTGCAGGCAGCGCTGGCGATCCGCAACGCGTGTCATGCGATTGGCCAGGAAGTCAGTATCGGGCTGGATTACGGCCACATCCTGTATATCCCGGAATCCGATTGTTATGGCGACGCGGTGAATCTGGCCTACAAGCTGGGCGAGGATCTGGCGCGCGGCGGAGAGATACTGATCACCGCCGCAATCCGGCAGGCGTTGCCGCCCGGGGCTTTCTCCTTGAAGGAGGAACACTTCTCCATCTCCGGCCTGGACCTCCATGTCTGGCGGATTTTATGACCACGCCCGAGCCAATTCCTCCCAACGACTGGTGAATCGCGGCGAACGCAAATCCCGCCGCATGCCCCAGTGCCCGGCGCGCGCCTGCAGGCCCCATTGCACCGAATTCCGCCTCATATCCCGGTTGATGCGATCCACCACCGCCATCAGCGCCCGGCTGCGCGCCGAATCTCCCGGATGCAACCAATCCAGTTGCTGTTGCGCAATGCCGCTCAGCGCCGTCAGCACCACCCCCGCCTTCTTGTAACGGTAGCCCGGCCGGAAAATCCGGTGCAATCCTTCCCGCGCCAGCACGGCCAGCACCCGGCTGTCCTGCGTCGGCGCGGCCAGCGGCAGGCTGATGCTGTTGCGGTACTGTGCATCCTGCGTGCGGTTGGGATTGGTGTGGATATACACGCTGACCATGGCCGTTTGCAGTCCGCGTTGCCGCAACTTGGCCGCCGCCGTCAGGATGAACTCGTGCACGGCCTCCTCCAGATCCGCCAGCTCCGTTACCAGATGGCCGAAGGAACGCGAATGGATCAGTTGCTTTTGCGGCTCCGTCACGTCTTCGACCGACAGACAGGACTGGCCGCGCAGTTCCAGGACCGTCCGTGCGAGCACGACGCTGAAGCGCGCCCGCAAGCGGTCCGGATCTGCCCGCATCAGGTCCGCGACCGAACGGATGCCCATGCTTTCGAGTTTTTCCCGCAACCGCCAACCGACGCCCCACACTTCGCCGGCCGACAGGCCGGCCATCAACACCTGCTCCTCCCGCGGCGACAGCGCTTCCAGATTGAACACGCCGCCCGAGGCCGGATGTGTCTTGGCCACATGATTGGCCAGCTTGGCGCGCGTCTTGGTGCTGCCCAGACCGACACAGGTGGGGATATGCGTCCATTGCAGCACGCGCTCACGCATGACTGATGCCAGCGCGACCGGCTCGGGCACGCCGGTCAAATCCAGAAAGGTTTCGTCGATGCTGTAGATTTCCTGCCGGGGCGCCATCTCGCCGAGGATGGCCATCACCCGACGGCTCAGATCGCCATAGAGCGCATAATTGCCGGACAGCGCGATCAGGCCATGGCTTTCCGCCAGCGGTTTGGCTTCATGCCACGGGACCGCCATGCGCACGCCCAATGCCTTGGCTTCCTGCGAACGGCTGATGATGCAGCCGTCGTTGTTGCTGAGCACCACCACCGGCTTGCCGCGCAGCCAGGGCTGGAACACGCGCTCGCAGGATACGTAGAAGTTGTTGCAGTCGACCAGCGCGAACAGCGGCGTCAGGGCTGACGGTGCAGCGTCCATGTCACCACCCCCCAGATCAGGAAATCCTGTTCCGGTTTCACCCGGATCACCGGAAACTTCGGATTGGCCGGATGCAGCTCCGGCTGACCCTGCGGGCCGTATTGCAGGCGTTTGACCAGCATCTCGCCGTCCAGCACGGCAATGACTATCTGGCCGGGCTGGGCCGTCTTCGAGCAGTCCACCACCGCCACGTCGCCGTCGCGCACGAAGGCGTCGCGCATGCTTTGCCCGGTGATGCGCACGTAATACGTGGCCGTCTTGTTGGTCACCAGCAATTGGTTGGCGTCCAGCGTCTCTTCGAGGAAGTCGTCCGCCGGGCTAGGAAACCCGGCGGGAATGCGATAGCCGTAGAGCGGCCGCGCGCAGGGCTCGGGCTCGGGATGGGCGGGCTGGATCAGCGTCAGGTTGACCATGGTCGTCAGGCGTAAGATTTCTCGATCTGATTGTGCGCTTTCCCGGCGCCAATGCAAGCCGACAGCGACCGGGCGCGACAAATGGTGTCGTGACATCCACCGGACGCTGCCAACCAAGCAAAGGCATGCCTATACTCGCCCGCGTCGCGCGGCCCTCTCCCCGTGCCCTGTCCGAGATTCCGCCCATGTCCGCACCGACCCTGATCACCGAACTGAACGACCACGTCATGACCCTGCGCATCCATCGCCCGGACAAGCGCAACGCCCTTACCCAGGCCATGTACGGCGAACTGGCGGAGACCCTGCTCGCGGCGGCGGACAATCCCGAGGTGCGCGTCGTACTGCTGACTGGCACCGCCGACACCTTCACGGCGGGCAATGACCTGCAGGACTTCCTGCAACTGACCGGTAAGCTGGCGGAAGCGCCCGTCGCCCGCTTCATGGCCGTCCTCGCCGGATTCGCCAAGCCGGTGGTGGCCGCCGTGAACGGCGCGGCGGTCGGCATCGGCACGACCCTGCTGCTGCATTGCGACCTGGTCTATCTGGGCGAGAACGCCCGGCTGCAACTGCCCTTCGTCAACCTCGGACTGTGCCCCGAATTTACCGCCAGCTACGTGCTGCCGCGCATGATCGGCCATGTGCGCGCCGCCGAACTGCTGATGCTGGGCGAGCCCTTTACCGCGCAGCAGGCGCTGGCCTTCGGTCTCGCCAACGAGGTGCTGCCGCCGGATGCCGTCGAAGCCCGCGCGCGCAGCCAGGCGCTGCGACTGGCGGGACAGGCCCCGCAAGCGCTGCTGACCACCAAGATGCTGATGCGACGCTTCAACCAGCACAACATGCAGGAAGCCCTGGCGGGCGAACTGGTGCATTTCGAAGCCGCGCTACGCGGAGCAGAAGTGAAGGAAGCCGTCAGCGCTTTCCTGCAAAAGCGCAAGCCGGACTTCCACAACGCCGGCTAAGCCCTCACGGGTTACTGACCGGCCTGCTGCGCGGCAATGACGATCCGTGCGCAGGCCTCGGCATCCGACAAGGCGTTGTGGTGATCCAGCGGGATATTGAGGAACGCGGACACCGTCGGGAGATTGGCGCGCGGCAAGCCCCAGGTCTTCTTGGCCAGACGCACCGTGCATTCAAAGCGTGCGCCGGGCATCGCAACACCCGCCGCCGCGCAGCAGGCGGCCAGCACGCCCTTATCGAAAGGCGCGTTGTGGGCGGCAATGAACTCCACATCATCAAACTCGGGCGCCAGTATCGGCCACAGCTCCGCAAAACTTTTCTCTGCGGCGACATCCGACCAGCGAATGCCATGGATATGGGTGAAGCGGAAATAGGAACGCGGCGGCCGGATCAGGTGATACGTGCGCCGGATGATCCGGTCATGCCGCACGCGCACCAGCGCGATCGCGCAGGCGCTGTCCGCGCCCTGATCGGCGGTCTCGAAATCCAGCGCCACGAACTCGGCCATCACCCACCTCAATAAAACATTAATAATCAATAAATAATAATATATACCTCATGCTGCATCACATGCGGCATGAACTTTCGGCCGACCCTCCTCCCCCATCAATATCACAAATCCGTCATCGGCGATTCACAGAAACACGGTGAAGTCACGCCACCTTACCCCGCCCGTCTTTCCGCCCATGACCCGAAGCATCCAGAAAGAGGACGTCCATCAGCGTATCCAGGATTGGGAACACCGACTGGACACCTTGTACCGGCAGCTGACCGCGTGGCTGGACTACGACGACGGCCTGACGGCGCGCGTCGGCTTGCCGGTCCTCTTGTACCAGGAAGTCATGATGTACTTTTCCATCCCGACCCGCGACCTGCCCACCCTGGACATCCTCCATGGCAACCGACTGCTGCTGACGGTCAAGCCGGTGGCGCTCTGGCTGGTCGGCGGCAACGGCCGGGTGGACCTCCTGATGCGCGGTCGCAAGGCCGGCTGGTATTTGCTGGACCATGCCTGCCCCTTCGATCCGCCGGACTGGCGTCTGTACCGCTGCGACAAGGAGCTTCCAGGTCTCCCCCTCACCCGGGACCACTTCCGGAGCCTGCTCGCGGAATTGGTCTGACCGGACCGCCATGAAAAAAGGCGCGATCGCTCGCGCCTTTGTCCGG
>JAYRMT010000226.1:0-4247 GCA_041912575.1 Fluviicoccus sp.
GAACAGAAAACGGCGGATGACAAGGCGCTCTATGCCCGAAAGCTGACCGAGAAAGAGGCCTGCCTGGCAGCCTGCACCAAGAAATTCAGCGGCCTGTTCGGCAACGCGCAGAAGCTGGAAGCCTGCATCACGGGCTGCACCGGCGAAGCCGAGCGCTTCGTGCCGAAGGAAGAACCGAAACCGGTCGCGCCGGTGCAGCCAGACTGAATCCGGGGAATCCCCCGTCCGGGCCTTGACCCGGACTTTTTTTCGGCCTATTTTGTATCAAACACTACAAAACAGGTGCGCCGCCATGCCCCGTCCCCGCCTCCAGTCCGATCCGGAACTGCTCAGCCGCTCCATGCAGCTGTTCTGGCGCAAGGGATACGCCGGGACCGCGCTGCGCGATCTGGAAGACGGGCTGGGCCTGAAAGCGCCGGCGATCTACCACCGTTTCGGCAACAAGGACGGCCTGTTCCTCGCCACGCTGGAACACTATCTGGAACGCATCGTCGGCCGACGCATCGCGCGCTATCTGGAAGAACCCGATCCGCTGCACGGCCTGCGCCGCTTCTTCGAAACCACCTACGACTACATCGATGCGGAGCATCCGCCGCTGGCCTGCCTGATGGTCAACACCGCCGCCGAATTCGGCGGCCGCGACCCGGCGGTGCAGGCCCTGCTGCAACGCAGCCATGACCGCCTGCGCGCCGCCTTCACCGCCAACCTGACCCGTCTGCGCGACAACGGCCGCCTGCGTGCCGACGCGCGGCCCGACCATCTGGCCGATGTGCTCTACCTGTGCCTGCAAGGGCTGCTGGTCAGCAGCAAGGTCGATGCCGACAAGACCCGCCTGGATCAGCAGGTGGACCGCATTCTCGATCTGCTGCCCTTCGTTCCCGACACCCCGGAGTGATACCCATGGAATTCCTGCGCACCCCCGATGAACGCTTCGCCAACCTGCCCGGTTACCCCTTCGCGCCGCAGTATGTGCAGGTGGATGACACCGAAGGCGGCACGCTCCAGATGCACTACGTGGACGAAGGACCCGCCGACGCCCCGGTCGTGCTGATGCTGCACGGCGAGCCCAGCTGGAGCTACCTGTACCGCACGATGATCCCGGTGATCACCGCCGCCGGTTACCGGGTGATCGCGCCGGACCTGATCGGCTTCGGCAAGTCGGACAAGCCGTCCAAGCGCACGGACTACACCTACCAGCGTCACGTGGACTGGGTGCGGTCTTTCCTACAGCAACTGGACCTGAAGGACATCACGCTGGTGTGCCAGGACTGGGGCGGGCTGATCGGCCTGCGGCTGGTGGGGGAGCATCCGGACAAATTCGCGCGGGTGGTGGCGGCCAACACCATGCTGCCGACCGGCGACCATCATCCCGGCGAGGCCTTCCTGAAGTGGCAGGCCTTCTCGCAGAAGACGCCGGTGTTCGGGGTGGGATTCATCGTGATGGGCGGCTGCGCGACGCCGATGGCGCCGGAGGTGATCGCCGCCTATGACGCGCCCTTCCCCGATGAAAGCTACAAGGAAGGCGCGCGGCAGTTTCCGCTGCTGGTGCCGGTGAGCCCGGACGATCCCGCCGCGCCCGCCAACCGCAAGGCCTGGGAAACGCTGGGACAGTTCACCAAGCCGTTCCTGTGCGCGTTCAGCGACAAGGACCCGATCACCGCCAAGGCCGCGTCGGTGCTGCCAAAACTGATTCCCGGCGCGGCGGGTCAGCCGCACACGACCATCGGGAACGGCGGTCATTTCCTCCAGGAAGACCAGGGGGAAAAACTGGCGCAGGTCGTGGTCGACTTCATGCGCCGGTGAGGGACAGCGGACGGGCGGATGCCGGGTCCGGTCCGTCCGTCCGCGCGGGTCGCCAGCTCAGGCGCAGCACCGCCGTCGGGTCCGCCAGCCGCTGCGCCAGCGCGGCGGCGTCGGGCAGCGTGGCCGCGACATTGGAACAGAAACCCTGCAATTCGCGGTAGAACGCCCCGGCGTCGGCGGGCGGGTTGAACAAGCGGAACGCGATCGATCCGGCTTCCGCCCCCAGCACATCCACGCCGTAGCGCAAATCCCAGGTGCGCAGCCGCATCAGCAGCTGCGCGTTGGTCAGACCTTCGCCCGCCGTCGCCGCGACGCGCACGCATTCCAGCGGGCTGTCGGACGCGAGGATCACCAGCTCCTCCCAGCCTTCGTGGTGCTCGCCGGACTGCCAGTGCGTGGTGCCGATGAAGGCCTGGAAATGCAGGGGCAGCAGGTCGCGCAGCTTGTCGAGAAACTCCGCGGCCTGCTCCCGGGGGACCAGCACCGACCGTGCGCCATCGTAGCGGTCCGCCCCGCCGGCGCGCGTGGCATAGAGGCGGCGCGGCTGCCCGGTGACGCGCTCCACCAGATGCATCGCGCCATCGAGGGTATGGATGGAGGCGATCGCGTGCGTCTCGCGGTGCGGCGTGTCCGGTTCCGGCCGGATTTCCGGCGCGGCGTGCGGCACGGCGGGGGCGGCGCGCAGGGAGGCGTCAGGCGCGATACCGTCACCATGCGCATCCGGAGCGGGAATGATCCTCGCGATATCCTCATCCGGCGTGTCCGCCGTCGGAAGCGGGACGCCCAGGCTCCGGCTGAGGGCGGCCACGCGCGCCCGCGCCCGCGCCAGGCGGGGGTGCCCGGCGCCGAGGATGCGCTCCTGCAGCTCCGCCCAATGAGCGGCCAGCGTCACCGCCCGTTCGGACTGATGCCGCGCGATGCAGACGCCGATCAGGTCCTGCAGGATCGCGGCGGTCGCCGAGGGATCCGCCAGTACCGTCCGGGCGACGCCGGGCCCCGAGGCCGCGTCAAAGCGGAACGGCGTGTCGGCGGCGGTGCGGCTCGGCGCCAGCGTTTCCCGGATGCGGTAGGCGGCGGTAAGGTCGGCGTCGGCCTCCGCCAGACGGCCCTGGCGCAGGTGAACGGTCCCCAGGCCGCGACGGCAGTCGGCCATCAGGAACCCGGCGGTGTCATGCGCGGCTTCCAGTTGGGTGATCGCCCGGCGGAAGGCGTCGCGCGCGGGATCCAAACGCTCCAGCGCCAGCAAGGCCCGGCCTTCGCCAATCGCGGCGCGCACCCGGAGGATCTGCCCGGCGTCCACGACCGAAGGCGCCAGGCGCACTGCCTCCTCATAGAGCGGGAGGGCCTCGTGCGGGCGATGGTTGGTCACGTAGAGATCGGCCAGCTCAATCAGCGTAGCCACCCGGTCACGCCCGCCGCGTCCGGTGATCTGCTGTTTTTCCAGCAAGCGCCGATAGACCGGCTCGGCCGCCTCGGGATGCGCCTCGTCCATGCGCGCCAGCGCCAGATAGCGCAGGGACTCGCACAGGCCTTCATCGTCGTGCAGGCGCTCCTGCAGGCCGATGGCCTGGTTGAGCAGCATCACCGCTTCTTCCGGATGGCCGCGCAGGCGCACGGCTTCCGCTTGCCAGGCCTGCCAGCGCGCCGCCGCCGCGCTCTCGCGGCCGGTGCTGCCTTCCAGCCGGTCGAGCGCCTGGCGGCAGATATCGGCGGCGCGCGCGTAGTCCATGCGCTGCATGAAGGCCCGGTACTGCTCCTGCCATTCGGCCAGTTGCCGGGCATCCTGCGCATCAATCACCCGCGCCTCGCGGTCGGCCGGCGGTCGGCAGTACTGCGGTATCAGGAACCCGTCCACCAGCCACCAGAACGCGACCGCCCACAGCGGCACCAAGGTCTTGCCCGCCGCCAGCACTGCGACCAGCGTCGCCGCCAGCTGCAGACCGCCGGTCAGGCTCAGCCCCAGATAAAAACGGTGCGCGCCGAAAACGCCCAGCCCCAACCAGTAAAGCCGGGCCGTGCGGCGCTTGCGGTCCAGGGGGGTATCGGCCCCGGCGTGCGGATCGGTCATGAAAGCCCCTTCCCGGGCAAGGTATTTCTTCAACCCTACGCAAGCGGGCGGGGATGCGCAAGGCCCGCTCCGCGCTCACCGAATCGACACCGGAATTATCCGACCGCCATTGCTGTAACATCTCAGTTCGAATAGCATCAAACCGATACCTGTATCCCGACCGCCGAGGTTCCCCATGCGCCTGCAACCCGGACAATCCGCTCCCGCCTTCACCGTCACCGACTTCACCGGCCGCGAGATCGCTCTGGTCGACCTGCGCGGCAAGAAAGTGCTGCTGTCCTTCTACCGCTACGCCTCCTGCCCGTTCTGCAACCTGCGCATGCACCAGCTGCGGCAGAAAGCGGCGGCATGGGAATCGCGCGGACTGGTGATGCTG
>JAYRMT010000227.1:0-4212 GCA_041912575.1 Fluviicoccus sp.
GAATGGTTACACTTAGTCCCACGAACTTCTGAAGGAGATTTCCATGCGTTCCGTCCTTATTGCAGCCCTGACCGGGAGCCTCGTCCTGGCCGGTTGCACCACCAATCCCTATACCGGTGATCGTCAGGCCAGCAAGGCGGCCATTGGCGCCCTGACCGGCGCCGCGGTCGGTGCGCTGGCCGGCGGCAAGAAGCATCGCGGCGAGGGCGCGGTCATCGGCGCGGCGCTGGGCGGCGGCGTCGGTCTCTACATGGATAACCAGGAAAAGAAACTGCGCGACGAGCTGCAGTCCACCGGGGTTGGCCTGCAGAAAGACAAGGCTACCGGCGCCATCAACCTGATCATGCCCGGCAACATCACGTTCCCGACCGCCCAGAGCAGCATCAAGCCGGACTTCTACCCTGTGCTGAACAGCGTGGCCAAGACGCTGAAGGAATATGACAAGACGACCATCACCGTGTCCGGTCATACCGACAACGTCGGCAAGGACGACTACAACCTCAAGCTGTCGCAGGATCGCGCCAACGCCGTGGCCCAGTACCTGATCAGCCAGGGCATCTCCGCCTCCCGCGTCAATGCGGTTGGCTTCGGCAAGACCAAGCCGATCGCCGATAACGGTACGGAAGTGGGTCGTTCCCAGAACCGCCGTGTCGAAATCTCGATCAATCCGCCCGATTCGGTCTGATCTTGCCTGCTCCCCGGCGATGCGTCGGGGAGCTTTCCCCAGCGCTAGCGCCAATTTCCCCGCAAGATGGCCTCTGTCAATATCATTAGCCGTTTCAACGTCTGTCCGTGACGGTCCCGTCCGGGGTTGTATTCCGCAATTTCCAATCCGCGCAGGCCCCGCTTGGGCAACCGTCTCAAAGACACTGCCATGCGCATCGGATCGAGTCCGCCCGCTTCGCGCAGGCTGACACCTGGTGCAAATCGGGGATCTAGCCCGTCCACATCAAGACTGATCCCGAATCCTCCCGGAGAAGACGACACGCGTCGCCAGGCCTCACGCAGACAAGTCACCAGTCCGCGTTGCCGGATTTCCGTCATGGTGTAGTAACGAATACCGGCACGGTTCAACCGTTCGGGTTCGCCCGGTTCGAAGCTGCGCGCGCCCAGCACCGCGCTGTGACGGGCATCCACGACGGGTTGGCGCCAGGGGTGCAGGCGCGGATCGCCTTCCTGCAGAAGAACGGCCAGCGGCATGCCGTGCAGGCGCTCGCTCAGCGAGCTCAGCGGCGTATGGCTGTCGAGGTGCGCGTCCAGCCAAAGCAGTCCGAGCGGACGTCGAGGGCCGCGCAGGGCGGGCCAGACGCCGATCGCGGTCGTGTGGTCGCCGCCCAGAACAACGGGCAGCGTGTTGCGCGGGCGCAGCGTCAGGCGTCGTCGCAGCCGGAGCGCGTCACGGGCCACCGGAGGAACGCCGCCAGGCCATGCGGTCAGCCGGCATCCCGTCTCGGGAGGCAGGAATTGGATGTCCCGCGCCAGAGCGCGCATGGGCCGGAATGCGGTCAGGCGCGCGGGCGCGCGCCGGGTGCCGCGGGAGGCTCCGCCGGTTGACCAGGGCGCGGCGATGAACACGGCCCTCATTGAGGAAATCCCGTTTTTGTGCTGTTATTCATGATAATCCCAACAAAAACGCCGTGTCGGGCTCTACCCATCGCGTTGGCGAACACGGTAACATCCACGCCTAGTCAAGGCGAACAAGAATACTATGGGGAACGTTTCTATGCGCGGCATTTGTCCAGGTATGGCGATAGCGGGTCTTCTTGCCCTGTCGGCATGCAGTACTCCGCAGCAAGCGCTCAATCCGATCAGCAACCCGCAATTGACCGAGTTGCGCGGGAAGATCGATTACATGATCGATACGTACCAGCCGCGCGGCTTCAGCATGGGTTCCTACATGTCGCCGACCAAGGGTTCGATGTTCGAACCGGTCCCGGCGACGGACGCACGGCACGCGATTGTTTATGTTTACCGTCCCGATAGCGTCTGGAACGCCGAGGAAATCATCGCGCCCGGCATCTTCCTCAACGGTCGCCGTCTGCACGGCCTCAAGAATGCCGCCTATTTCTGGCTGGAGTTGCCGGCCGGGGAATATGATTTCGCCGCCCGTCGCCCGGTCGGTCCGGTCTACCTGACCTATATCTTCAAGACACGCCTGAAGGTGGAGGGCGGGAAGTCCTACTATTTCCGTTACGACGAGGAAGGCTTCCGTCCCAAGCCCGATGCGTCCTTGGGACTCCTGGCCAAGGGGCCCATCAACGAAATGCCTGAAAACATGGCCTTGCAGGAAATCCGGGAAACGCGCCTTGACCAGCCCGGATACGGTTTCGCCACCATCCAGCAGGAGCAGTGGAAACCGTTCGATCTCTACCCTCAGGGCGAGCATCCGGTGCCCGCCGAACGGATTTCCGAGCAACGGGATGTCACGATCGGTCGCCAACTGGTGCTTTGGAATCCCTTGACATGGTGAGGAGTTGACACAGCCGTCGCCGCGTCTGCGAATCTCGCCCATCTGGCTCGCGCTGGATATCGTGGGCGTGGCCATGGTAGGCGTTGGCATTATGGTCAATGCCGGTCACGCCAATGTCCTTCCCGAGGCCCTGCGCATTCGCGGATTCGGAGTCCTGTTGATCCTGGGCGGCATCGCCGCCATGTTGCCGCTGGTGTGGCAAATCCGCCGCGGTGTCAGGGAAATTCAGCGTCAGGATGCCAAGCGGTTACTGGAGATGGGCCTCAAATCCCGTCACGACAAGCCGGACGCTTGAGCCGGCATTTCCCAGGGTAACGGCGTCTTGCGAATTTCCTGTAACAGATACCCCAGGAAACGGAGTTCCGGCTCCAGAATCTCCAGCGCCTCGCGAGAGGGCGTTTCCACCTTCAGCAACTGCTTGAGGCGTGTTTCCAGCTGGTTGGCCGTCTGGCGCAGCATGGGAACGCCGCAATAACGCGTCGCGCCATGCAGGTAGTGGATCTGCGCCAGCAGGGCCGTGTGGTTCCCCGCCTGGATATGCTCGCGAATTTTTTCTTCCATGGCGGGAATCCCGTCGCGCAACATCCGAAGCATATCGCGCGCCAGATCGGGCTTGCCGGCAGCCAGTGACAGGCTTTCCTGCCAGTCAATCAGACCCGTTCCGGCCACCGCGTCGATCCTGGCTTCGGTGTTTGCGGGATTGACCGGATGTTCTTCAATCAGGATGCCGGTCCAGCGCTGGATGATGTGCGCCAACTGCTCCTCCTGGAGCGGCTTTGTCAGATAGTCGTTCATGCCCTCCTGCAGCATCTGTTCCCGCTCATCCGCCAGTGCATGCGCGGTCAGGGCGATGATCGGCACCCGCTGGCTTTCGGACTCCTGCGCGCGGATCTGACGGGTCGCGTCAATACCGGACATGCCCGGCATCTGGATATCCATGAAGATCAGGTCGAATCGCTGACGGGCCGCGACCGCAATCGCCTCCATGCCGCTGGTGGCGGCCGTCGCACGGATGCCCATGTCTTCCAGGAGGGTGCAGACCAGCTTGAGGTTGGCAGGGTTGTCATCCACGGCGAGCACGGAAATCCGCGTCTCCTGCGGGCGACCGTCCGTCTTGCCGTCGGGGGAGGCTGCCGATGCCCTGGATTCGGCGATCAGGCCGATGAGGTGTCGCGGCCGGACCGGGCTGGAGACCGTCACCAGCCGGAATGCTTCCAGATGGCGGCTTTCGAGATGGCTGTCCAGTCCGTGCGTCAGGATGATGACCTTGCCCGCGTAATGTTCGCGCAACGCGGTGAGATATCCGGCCGCATTGCGGTCGATGGCGTTGCCGGACACAATGACCGTGTCGCAAGGCTCGCGCGAGCGCTCCAGCAATTCCCGCCAGTCGTTGACAGCGAGACATTCCGAGCCCGCCCTGAGCAGGGTGGCGCGGAGCAGTTGCCTGGCCTTGTCCATCGGTTCCAGCAACAGCACCCGTACAGACTCCAGCGGCGGGGCGTCGGTTTCGGCGGGATTGTCCACAATGCCGGACCGGAAAGTGAACCAGAAGGTGGAGCCTTTTTCCTGTTCCTGGTCGAAACCGATTTCACCTTCCATCAACTCGACCAGATTTTTGGCGATCACCAGTCCAAGCCCCGTACCGCCAAACTGGCGGCTCACCGAGGGATCGCCCTGCTGGAACGCCTGGAAGAGATCGGCCTTGGCGGTCTTGGACAGTCCGATGCCGGTATCGCTGACGC
>JAYRMT010000228.1:0-4200 GCA_041912575.1 Fluviicoccus sp.
GCGTCGGCAAGGCCAAGGCGGAGGCGATCGTGAAGTGGCGGGAGGCGCACGGGCGGTTCAGCCGCATCGAGCAGCTGGACGAGGTGAAGGGGATCGGCCCCGGCATCATCGAGAAGAACCGGGACCGCATCGTGCTGAAGGACTGAGGTCGGCCGCGCTCAGGCGGCCTGCGTGAACTCCGGCATCGCCTCGTCGCGCCCGGCGGCGCGCTTCAGCTCTTCCTCGCGCTTGTTGGCGTCCAGCTTCTCGAAGGCGCGCGGCGCGTACTTGCGGGCGAGGGCGTTCAGGCGGTCCTCGATGAAGCCCGGCAGCTTGATGCCCAGCGGGTTCGATTCCTTCAGGTCCTCGGACGAGATGACGCGGGTGCCCATGATGTAGTCGAACCACGGCTTGGTGACGCACCAGTTCGCATCCTGGTTGGTGTTCATGTGGTGGTCGTAATGCCAGGGAATCTTTTTCTTGCCCCATTCCGTGTCGAGATGGGACTGGCTGTGCACGTGCCAGTAGTTCCAGGCGCAGTACCAGGTGGTCAGGGTGAAGAACGGGGCGACCGGAAACGCGAGGCCGGTGACGGCGCACAACTGGAACAGCGCCTTGACTTCGGCCTGCGCGTCGGGGCTGTGATCGAAGTCGGCGTACAGGTCGTCATCGCGGTACTTCTGCAAGCGCACGCGACGGTGATGAGCCCAGTGGCGCTTCATGAAGGCTTCCGACAGCGACTTGCGGCCGCCTTCGGGTTGCGGAACGCCGTGCAGCGCGTATTTGTGGAGATACCATTCGGTGGCGTTGGAGGCCAGCAGGCCGATGGGAATTCCAATCATGTCTTCACCTGTGGGACGATAGCGGAATCTGGTGGCGAGGGCTTTCTAGGACTCTCGTGCTAGGTTGAGGATAGCGCCCGCCGTCAATGTCACTTGACATTGTGTGCCAATTTTCACCGGCCCGCATCCGGACCGAGGAGTCGTCGCCGCATGTTCCATCCCGATGCCGTCCGACAGGCCATGCCGCCGCTGGACTGGAACCGACCGCTGCCCTCCGCGGGGCCGGTGGACGAGTATTGCCGTTTCTACGCGCTGGACGAGGAACGTCGCCAGCCCGGCGTTTTCCATGGCGGCGGCTGGTTCGGGGCGGCGGGGTACCGCCTGATGGTCCATGTGTTCCGCCCGCCGACGCCCCGGGGCACGGTGTGGATCCTGCACGGCTACCTGGAACATGCCGGCCTGTGGGGCAGGCTGCTGCCGCAGATCCTGCGCGCCGGTTACGCCGTGCTTGCTTTCGACCTGCCGGGGCACGGCCTGTCCTCGGGTGTCCGCGCCGGGATCGGCAGTTTCGCGGAGTACCAGCACATCCTCAACGATTTGCTCGCTGCGGCGGAGGGGCGGTTGCCCCGGCCGTGGAGGGGGGTGGGGCAGAGTACCGGCGGGGCCATCCTGATCGAGCATGTGCTGGCAAGGGTTGCGCGCGATGAACCGCCGGCCTTCGACCGGGCCTTCCTGATGGCGCCGCTGGTGTTGCCGACCCGTTATCAGTGGTGGCAGATCCGCGTCGCCTTCTGGTTTATCCGCGCCCTGCGCAGCGGGATGCCGCGCAATTTCCGCCGCAACAGCAGCGACGGCGACTTCCTGAATTTCGTGCGCCATGAAGACCCCTTGCAGGCGCGCTGGCTGCCGTTGTCCTGGGTGATGGCGATGAAGGAGTGGATCGGCCACGTCCACCGCTTGCCGGGCTGTTCCTTTCCTGTATGGGCGGTGCAGGGCGGCCGCGACGAGACCGTGAACGGCCGTTATAACCTGGCCTTCGTGCGCAGCCGTTTCCATGTCGAGCGCGAACTGTTCCTGCCGGAAGCCTCGCACCAGTTGGCCAATGAGCGCGATGATCTGCGCGCGCCGCTCGATACACTGCTGCAGGCGTTCCTGGCGAGCGGCGGGGGCTTGGACAATCCGGCGATTCCTGCTACAACAGGAGCGCCGGAAAGCCGCTGATTCAAGCTGCCTTTCCATTGTGAATCAATCCATTACAGGACGAGGTTCCCCATGGCCCATGACTGGCGCTTCTTCCGCTACGGCGGTTTCGATCAGGTTTCCCTGGATCGCATCGAGGATTGGGAGGCGCTGCCGGAGCTGGACCAGAAGCTGTGGGCCGCGCTGGCCTGCCCGGTCCGGGACCTGGAGTTCGACGCGCGCACGCTGGCCTTCATCGATACCGACCAGGACGGCCGCATCCGCGCGCCGGAATTGCTGGCGGCGGTGCGGTGGGCCCTGTCCTGCCTGAAAGAGCGCCGCGTGCTGCTGGACGGCGACGCGCTGCCCCTGTCAGCGATCGATGACGCCGGCGAACACGGCCGCAAGTTGCTTACTGCCGCGCGGGAGCTGGCCCCGCGCCTGGGCAAGGCGGGCGCGACCGAACTGACGACCGCCGACCTCGAAGATCTGGCCGTGGTCTTTCCGCCGGGCCAGCCGAACGGCGACGGCATCATTCCGGTCGAACTGGCCGCCACCGATGCGCAGGCGTCCGCCATACGCGACATCCTGGCGTGCACCGGCTCGGAAAAGGACCGCAGCGGCGAGCCCGGGGTGAACGAACACCTGATCCGCCAGTTCTTCGCCGATCTGGCTATTGTCACCGGCTGGCAGGCCGCCGCCGACCTGTCGCCGCTCGGGGAGGCGACGCCCCCCGCTTTCGATGCCCTGCAGGCGGTCGAGGCCAAGATCGACGATTTCTTTGTGCGTACGCGCATTGCCGGTTTCGACGGCCGCGCCACGCCGGCCATGAACGGCAGCGACGCGGATTTCGCCGCCCTGGGCGCGCAATTGCTGAGCGTGGATAACGACGCCGCCCGGCGGCTGCCGCTGGCGCTGGTCTCGCCGGATCACCGCCTGCCGCTGGATCGCGGCCTCAATCCGGCCTGGCTGGGTGCGATGCAGGCTTTCCGTCAGTTCGTGGTCATCCCCTTGCTGGGCATGGACACGCACAGCCTGGACCTGGCGCAGTGGGAAGACCTCAAGGCCCGCTTCGCCGGCTATCGCGCCTGGCTGTCGGCCCGGCCGACCGTGCCGCAGGTCGACCTGCCCGCCGAGCGTCTGCGCGAGCTGGCGGAGGACGGTCTGATGGACGAATTGCTGGATCAGATCCGGCTGGACCTGAGCGTGGCCGAGGCCGCCGACAGCCTGGTCGATCTGGACCGGCTGGTCCGCTATCAGCGCTACCTGCGCGTCCTGCTCAACAACTTCGTCAATCTGGCGGATTTCTACACCCGGCGCGCCAAGGCGATCTTCCAGACCGGGACGCTGTATATCGACGGTCGCAGCTGCGACCTGTGCATCCAGGTTCATGACGCGGGCAAGCACGCCGCGATGGCGGGGCTGAGCGGCTCTTACCTGATCTATTGCGACTGTGTCCGCAAGGAGAGCCCGGAACGCATGACGGTCGTGGCGGCGCTGACGGCGGGCGAGGCGGGCAAGCTGATGGTGGGCCGCAACGGCGTGTTCTACGATCGCGAGGGCCGCGACTGGGACGCCACGGTCGTCAAGCTGGTCGAAAACGCGATCAGCGTCCGCGAAGCCTTCTGGAGTCCCTACCGCAAGGTCAGCCGCCTGATCAGCAACCAGATCCAGAAGTTCGCTTCCGACCGCGAAAAGGACATCGACAACCGCGCCAGCCAGCAGGTGACGCTCAAGGTAACGCAGGTGAAGTCCGCCGCCGACGAGGCGCAGGCCGCCAAAGAGGCGCCCAAGCCCGCGCAGACGCCCTTCGACGCCGCGCGTTTCGCGGGGATCTTTGCCGCCCTGGGTCTGGCGCTCGGCGCCTTGGGCACGGCCATCGCCTCGGTGGTCACCGGCTTCCTGGCGCTGGAGTGGTGGCAGATGCCGATCGCGCTGGCCGGGTTGCTGCTGATGATTTCCGGCCCGTCGATGGTGATCGCCTGGTTCAAGCTGCGCCAGCGCAACCTGGCGCCGATCCTGGACGCCAACGGCTGGGCGGTGAATACGCAGGCGAAGCTCACGATTGCCTTTGGCACCACACTGACGGCGCTGGCGGTCTTGCCGAAGGGTTCCCAGCGCAGCCTGACCGATCCCTACGCCTGATCGTTCGCCCCCTGTCGGTCGGCTTTGCCGCCGCAGGGGGCGGTGCTAGACTGATGCGGTGATCAGATATTCATCCAAGGAGAGCTTCCATGTCGGGAAATCCGTTGTTCGGCGA
>JAYRMT010000229.1:0-4143 GCA_041912575.1 Fluviicoccus sp.
GCGGGTGCGGCGCCGTTGGTGGTCAGGAAGGCTTCCACCGATTTCGCGCGGCGTTCGCCCAGCGCCATGTTGTATTCGCGGGTACCGCGCTCGTCGGCATGACCGGAAAGCGTCACCTTGGCGTTCGGGTTCTTCTTCAGGTATTGCGCGTGCGCCAGCAGGGTCTGGTAATCGTCACCGCGCAGGTCGGCGCTGTCATAGTCGAAATGGACCAGACGGGTCGCCAACAATTGGGCGAGGGTCGGGGTACCCTTGCCGGAGGTCTTGCCGTCGCTGACGGAAGCATTGTCGGCGCCGGCGTCTCCCGCGCCGCCGCCTTTGGCGCCCTTGCCGCTGACGCCGGACTGTCCACCGGCGTCGTTGCCGCCGTTCGCGGTTCCCGCCAGGGCATCACCGTTGTTGAGGGCGCCCGTGCGGGCCTCTTCCACCGGCGCGGCCGGTTTCTCGGCAGGCGTCGCGGACGTCGGCGCGGTTTCCACCGGAGTCGCGACCGTCTTTTTGGGCGCGCTGGCGCAGCCGGTCAGCAGGGCGGCGCCGATGCAGAGAGCGAGGGCGGTCATCTTGGTTGATTGCAGCATGTTAATTTCCTCGGATGGGGTCGTCATGGCGACCAGGCGGGTTCACGGACCTGCCCGTCGGTCGCGGGCAGCTTGATCTTGAAACGGCCGTCCAGCGACATGATGCCCAGCACGCCGCGCCCGTCCTGACGGGTGGCGTAGACCAGCATCTGGCTGTTCGGGGAGAAACTCGGGGACTCGTCCAGCGGCGTGCTGGTCAGCGTGCTGAGTGCGCCGCTTTGCAAGTCCTGGATGGCGATCTGGAACGTCTGGCCGCGCTCGCGGTGGACCATGGCCAGCCAGCGTCCGTCCGGACTGACTGACCCGCGCGCGTTGAAATTGCCGTCAAAGGTGAGGCGGGTGACGTCGCGGCTGTCGATATCGAGCCGGTAAATCTGCGGACTGCCGCCCCGGTCGGAGGTGAAGATCAGCGCTTTGCCGTCCGGCATCCAGCGCGCCTCGGTATCGATGGCATAGTGGTTGGTCATGCGCGTGAGCGATTTGTCCGCCACATTGAGGACATAGATTTCCGGATTGCCGTCCTGGGAGAGTGTCAGGGCGAGCCGGGTGCCGTCCGGCGACCAGCTCGGCGCGCCGTTCAGTCCCTTTGCTCGCGAAAGCACCTCGCGTTGCTGCGTGGCCAGATTCTGCACGACGACGGCGGGACGGCGGCTCTCAAAGCTCACGTAGGCGATTTTCTTGCCGTCGGGCGACCAGGCGGGAGACAGGATGGGTTCGGGGGAGTCCAGCACGGTTTGCGGACGCTGGCCATCGGCGTCGGACACTTCCAGCCGGTAACGGGTTGCGCCGCCCGCGCTGTACTGCAACACGTAGGCAATATGGCTGCGGAACGCGCCGGGTTTGCCGGTCAGCTGTTCAAAAATACGGTCGCTGATGTAGTGGGCGGCATCGCGCCAGCGGGCCGGGGCGATATTGTTCAGGGTTTCCCCGGACAGGCGCTTCTGCTGCGTAGCGCTCGCCAGGTCGTACTGGATGCCGAACAGGCCGGGCGTCTGGGCGGTCACTTGACCGACCACGATCGGGTCGATCCGTGCGGCGCTCCAGTCCGGGTAACGGATATCCGCCAATGACACGGGTTGTCCGGGCAGATCGCTGACGGGGCGGAACAGGCCGGTTTGCGCAAGGTCCGACTTGATGATCTCCGCCAGGGATTCGCCCGGCCGGTCATTGGCGAAGGGTACAATGGCGATCGGCCGGGCGTCGTCGCCGGCTTTAGAAACCTGGATCAGCAGTTCCGCATGGGCCAGGGAGATCGCCGAACTCAGCGCGAGCAGTCCCAAGGTGCGGGACAAGATAGCCATCGGGGTCAGTCCTCCTTCTTGAATTCCATCGGCAATACGCGGAACTGCTGGTTGAACAGCGCCATGTCGTCCGGCACAGGCAGCGGACTGGCGCGGTAGATCGCGTTCTTGATGCTTTCGTCAAACGCATGGTTGCCGCTGGACTTGATGATGAGCACGTTCACCACCTCGCCGCCGGGCAGCAGGCTGATCCGGACTTGGGCGGACGTATTCTTGACAATTCCGGGGGGAATATCCCACTTCTTTTCAACGCGATCACGTATCAACTGCGTAAATTTCTTGATGGCGGCATCGTTCTGCGCGGATTTTTGCTGCGCGGCGAGCCGGTCCGCATCGGCCTTCTGCTGCAGTGTCAAGCGGTCGGCCTCGGCCTTGGCGGCCTGCTGCGCCGCCAGGGCCAGCCGCTCCTTCTGGTCCTTGCTGATCTGGTCTTTGACCGTGCTGATCTCTGAGTCAAAGGCGCTCAGGTCCGATTTCAGCGAGAGCTTTTTCGGCTCCGGCTTTTTCTCTAGGGCCGGGGTGTCTTTGACCACCGGTTTCGGAGGTTCCTTGTCCTTGGGCGGCGCCTTTTCAGAGGACTTCGCTATTGCGGGTGTCGGCTTTTCCTCCTCCTTGGGGAGCGGCTTGTCATGCGGCTTGGTCTTGGGTGTTTCCACGGGCGGATGCGTTTTCTCCGCGGGTGTCGCCTTTGCCTTTTCGATGACGGGGGCCTTGTCCTTGACCACGGGTTTGGCCTTTTCGGCCACGGCCGGTTTGGCCTTCTCAACCGGATGAGGTTTTTCGGGCAGGGGCTTGGGAGCCGGCTCCTGTTTGCGGACGGGCTTAGCGGGCACTACCTTGCGTTCCGGCTCAACCGGCTTGGATTTCGGAGGGGCCGTTTTCTCTACCGGTCTCGGTTTATCGACGTGAGCGGGTTTTTCCACCGGTTTCACGGGCGGTTTGACCGGTTCCGGCGCAGGTTGCGTCGGGGTCGGCACGGGCGTAACAACGGGTGCAGGCTGCACATGGCCGCCATGGAGCGAGGCCGCGCTGACCATCCGGGTCTGCAGGACAGCGGGCTCGGGGATGTCGGGCGTCATGCGGTGCGCGAACAGCCAGAGCAGGATCACCAGTCCGAGGTGCAAAGCCACGGATTGGATCAACGGGTTCCGGGCCAGGTCGCGGGGAAAGGCGTTCATGCCGGAATCATTCCTCTGGCGCGTCCGTCATCAGGCCGACCTTGACCAGACCGGCTTTCTGGAGCGAGGCCATCAGGGTCACCACCTTGCCGTAATCCACGCGCTTGTCGCCGTTCAGCAGGATCGGGGCGTCTGGCTGTTTGGCGGACATGACCTGCAGGCTGTCGATCAAGTCGGTCAGCCCCATGCGTTTATCCGGCCGGTCGCCCTGTTTCAGCCAGTAGGAGCCGTCGGCCTTGACGGTGATGATCATGGTATCCGGGCTGTCGACATTCAACGTATCGGCCGCCACTTCCGGCAGCTCGACTTTCAGGCCTTCCGTCAGCATGGGGGCGGTAACCATGAAGATCACCACCAGCACCAGCATGACGTCGATGTAGGGCACGACGTTCATCTCGGCCATCAGCCGCCGTTTCGGGCGGTGGAAGGGGCCCTGAGCGGTCATGAGTGGCTTTCCCGGTGCAGGATGCCGGAGAATTCGTCGGCGAACATGGCGTACTGGTTGTTGAGGTCATCACTGGCGGCGACGAAGCTGTTGTAGGCCAATACGGCCGGAATGGCCGCGAACAGGCCGATGGCGGTGGCGATCAGGGCTTCCGCGATGCCGGGGGCGACGGTTGCCAGGGTGGCGTGCTGCACCTGCGCCAGGCCGATGAACGAGGTCATGATGCCCCAGACCGTGCCGAACAGGCCGACATAGGGCGCGCTGGAGCCGATGCTGGCCAGTACCGGCAGCTTTTCCTCCAGACGTTTTTGTTCCTGCATCAGGCTGACCCGCATGGAGCGGGTGACGCCCTCCATGATCGCATCGCCCGGCAGGCCTTTCTGGCGCAGGCGCATGAATTCCTTGAATCCGGCATGGAAAACGGCTTCCGCGCCCTGGCGCTCATTGTTTTGCTGGCTTTGCTGGTAGAGCGAACCCAGATCCGAGCCGGACCAGAAACTGTCCTCGAAGCGCTTGAGGTCGCGGCGGGCGGTGCTGTGGATGCGCCGGTAGCGAATGATCAGAGTCCACGAATAGACCGAGGCGCCCAGCAACGCCAGCATGACCAGCTGTACGGGCACGCTGGCGTGGGCGACGAGGCC
>JAYRMT010000230.1:0-4142 GCA_041912575.1 Fluviicoccus sp.
ATGCTCGATTTCGGGGCGTGATCGTATCATGACCGGCGGAAAGACCGCAGGCATTGGCCGGACAATCGCGATTTCGCGGACAGGGGAAAATCCAGCAAGTTCCGCGCCATCAGACGACTGGCGCGGGCAGCCTCAGCTTGCGGTCCGGCGCGAGCACGGTGGCTTCGCCGCTGACCACCTTGGCGCCGTCCTGATTGACGACCAGGCAATCCAGCACCACGCGCTTGCGCTTGTCGTCCTTGGAGGACACGGTCAGGGTGACCGTCACCGTATCACCCGGATAGACCGGCCGGTGGAAGCGCAGCGACTGTTCGAGATAGATGGTGCCCGGTCCCGGGAAACGGGTGCCGAGCAGGCAGGAAATCAGCGCCCCGCTCCACATGCCATGGCCGATCACGCCCTTGAACAGCGTACCGGCGGCATATTCGGCATCGAGATGGGCCGGGTTGACGTCCCCGGACACCCGGGCGAAATCGGCGATATCGGCAGGGGTCAGCGTGCGTGACAGGCTCTCGGCCTGCCCGGGCTCCAGCTCGTCGAAAGTCCGGTTTTCCAGCATCTCCGCCATGATTACCCTGCCTTGAGGACGTCGTCCGCTTTCATCTTCACATAAGTTCCCGGAGCATCGGCGAGGATCGGCCAGCCCCGGTCTCCGGGATGTCGCGCCGGGACAGCGTCGCCGAGGTGCGGTTCCACCCAGGCTTTCCACGCCAGCCACCAGCTTTCATCCGTTTTCCGGGCGGCAGCATAC
Source organism: Fluviicoccus sp. (assembly GCA_041912575.1). GTDB lineage: Bacteria > Pseudomonadota > Gammaproteobacteria > Pseudomonadales > Moraxellaceae > Fluviicoccus. Next base: position 752 of record JAYRMT010000230.1, read on the forward strand.
CAGCTGTCCGGATCGGCCGGGTAGCCGTCGTGCCGGTAGTAGCCGTACTTTCCGCCGGGCGGATTCATCACCCCCGCGATGTGACCGCTCTCCCCCAGCACGAAGGTCACCGGACCGCCCAGCACCTGCGTGGCGGGATAGCAGCTCCGCCACTTGGCAATGTGATCCTGCAGCGTGGCCAGTACGAAGGACGGCGTTTTCACCTGCGACAGGTCGATGGTCTCCCCCGCCACGGTCAGCGCGCCGGGCTGGCGCAGCTTGTTGCCCAGATAGAACTCGCGCAGCAGGAACTTGTGCGTGGCGGCGGGCAGGTTCGTGCAGTCGGAATTCCAGTACAGCAGGTCAAAGGGAATCGGGCGTTCGCCCTTGAGGTAGTTCTGGACGTAGTAGTTCCAGTACAGGTCGTTCTCGCGCAGCAGGCTGAACGCCACCGCCATCATCCGGCCGTCGAAGACGCCGTTGCGCTCCAGTTCCTTCTCGATTGCGCCGACAATCTGCTCGTCGATGAACACGCCGATATCGCCCGGATCGCTGAAATCGAAAATCGTCGCCCAGAAAGTCGCGCTGGCCACGCGGTCGCTCTCGCCGCGCGCCTGCAGCCAGGCCAGCGTCAGCGCCAGCAGCATGCCGCCCACGCAATAACCGATCATGTTGACGGTGCGTTCGCCGGTGATCGCCTGCACCTGGTCCAGCGCGGCGATCACGCCTTCCAGCAGGTAATCGTCGATGCGCACGTCGCGGTAGTTGCGGCCCGGATTCACCCAGGACAGCACGAACACCGAATGCCCTTCCGCCAGCGCCCAGCGGATGAAGGAGTTCTTCTCGCGCAGGTCCATGATGTAGAACTTGTTGATCCACGGCGGCACCAGCACCAAGGGCCGCCGGTGCACCGTTTCCGTGGTCGGTGCGTACTGGATCAGCTCGATCATGCGGTTGCGGAACACCACCTTGCCGGGCGTGGTGGCGATGTTCTCGCCCAGCCGGAAGGCGCTGGTGTCGGTCATGCGGATGTTGAGCGTGTCGGCGCTCTTGCCCATGTCCTCGACCAGCTGCTCCATCCCGCGCATCAGGTTCTGGCCGCCGGATTCCAGCGTCAGTCGCAACACTTCCGGGTTGGTCATGAGGAAGTTGCTGGGCGCGACGGCGTTGATCCATTGCCGGGTGAAAAAGAGGAGGCGCTGGCGCGTCTTGTCGTCAATCCCTTCCACCGCGTTGACCGAATCGATCATGCCGCGCGCGGTCAGCAGGTACGACTGCTTGAGGAAATCGAACAGCGGATTCTCGGTCCACTCCTTGTCGGCAAAGCGCTGGTCGCCTTTTTCGGGTTGCGCGACCGGCGCGGTTTCCTGACCGGACAGCCGCAGCATGGTGTTCTGCCACAACTGCATCTGGCCTCGCCACAGCTGCATCTGCCGTTCGATCAGCGGTCCGGGATGTTCGGCCGCCGTGCCGCCGAAGCGCCGCCAGCCTTCCATCACATCAAACAACACCGAATTACCGGTGCCGTTCGCCTGCGTGGACATGCGCAACGCCTCGGCGCCAAGCCGCTGCGTCATCTGGGTCATCTGCTCGACAAAGGCGTTGACCGCCTCGGAGGGGTTCGCGCCGGGCTTTTCCTCGTTCTGCGCCATGGGTCGGCTCCGCTCAGGCGGACTTGGCGGGTTTCGCGGGCTTTTCGGCCGGTTTGTCCGCCTCGGCGGCCGGCTTCATCGCGGCCTGCACGTCCGCGGAGGCCTTGCTGTAGGCATCGCCCAGCACCGACATCACATCGTCGCGCAAGGCATTGCCCAGTTCGGTCAGGCGCTGCGCATCCTGGAGGATCTGCTGGCTGATGGTGTTGACCAGTTCGGTCTGCTTGGCGGAAAAGTCGGTGGCCGACTCCGGGGATTTGACTTCCGAGGCATGTTTCAGGTGATTCAGCCCCATTTCGGAGTAATTCTTGAGGGTGCTCAGGGAAAACTCGGTCATGCGCTCGGCGTTTTTCAGCATGACCTGATTCATCTTGGCGAGCGGCTCGTACATCTTCTTGGCCTGCTCGTTCAGGTTTTCGAGGAAATCATTCTTCATGGCGACAACACTCCGTGGTAGGTAACCTGTGCGGCCGGTGCAACGGACATCGCATGGCCCGCTCAGTTTCATTCTAAACCCCTGACGGGGCTAACCGACATCCATTATCCATACTTTTATTAAGGCTTTCTGACAGGCGGCGCTGCCAAGACCGTCAGCCCTCAAACCACCAGCGACTCCCCGGCGCGACGCAACTCGTCCTGTTCGTCGGTATGCAACGCCAGCACGCGAATCCGGGAATCGGAACCGGCAATGTCGACCGCGCCGGACCGGTTGGCCGCTTCATTCAACGTTACGCCGATCCATGCCAGCCGTGCGAGAATGCGCGTCCGCACCTCCGGCTGGTGCTCGCCGATGCCGCCGGTGAACACCAGCGTCTCCAGACCGCCGAGCACGGTGGCCAGCGAAGCGATCTCGCGGGCGACACGATCCGCGTAATAGTCGATAGCGAAGGCCGCTTGCGGCGCGGGGCTTGTCATCAGCTCGCGCATGTCGCCGCTGATGCCCGACAGGCCGCGCAGTCCGGACTCGCGGTACAACAGGCGGGTCAGGCTTTCAGTCGTCCAGTCACGCTCCAGCAAGTAAAGCAGTACGCCGGGATCGAGGCGACCGCAGCGGGTGCCCATCGGCACGCCTTCCAGCGGGCTGAAGCCCATGGTGGTCGCCTGGCTACGTCCGTCGCGGACGGCTGTGAGGCTGGAGCCGTTGCCCAGATGGGCGATGACGACCCGCCCGGCGGCCAGCGCAGGATCCATCGCCGCCAGTTGCCGCAGGATCGACTGGCAGGACAGGCCGTGGAAACCGTAGCTGCGGATGCCCTGCTGCCGCAGCGCTTCCGGCAAGGCGTACTCCCGCCAGAGCGCAGGCTGTCCGCTATGAAAGGCCGTATCGAAAGCCGCGACTTGCGGCAGATCCGGGCTGCTTCGGCGCAGCGAGTCGATCACCGCCAGCGCGGGCGGCTGATGCAAGGGACATAAGGGAGCAAGACGATGCAAGGTCATCAGCAGCGCGTCGTCGATCACGGCAGGGCCGGTACGGTCGCCGCCATGGACGACCCGGTGCGAACAGACCGTCAGCGGGTCTTCGGGACTCCGGCGCACTTCCGCCACGATCCGCAAGGCAACCTCGGCAGCAGGCCAGCGTTCCTCCCAGCGCGTCAGCGCCTCGGGCAAGCCCTCGCCGGACTGCACCTGCCCCGTGCGCAGATCCACATCCAGCCGGAACACCGGAGTCGCCTCGCCGCGCCGGTACAACGCAGCCTTCAGCGAGGAGGAACCGACATTCAGCGCGAGCAGGCTCATGGCGCGACCCGCCGTCGATGCGC
>JAYRMT010000231.1:0-4139 GCA_041912575.1 Fluviicoccus sp.
GCGTTCCCGGGCGGTATCCCGGGTGTAGAAGGAGGAATAGTGGACCAGTTGCTCGTAGGCCTCGAGGGTCGCCGCCAGCGCCCATTGGCCCGGGGCGGCGCCGGGCTGCAGGGTATCAAAGCGGGACGTGGGGGGGAGGAACGGCTCGCTCAGGTCGACCTGCTTGGCGCGCAGTATCCGGTCCAGCAGGGTCTGGAGCAACTGGACCGCCCGGCTCCGTAATCCCAGCTCTGCCGTCATGCGTGCCAGGCTGGACTGACGCAAGTAGTCCGGCCGCTCGCGGCAGATCCTGTCGAGAGTCTCGCAGGCCAGTTCCAGTGCGCAGAAGCGCTCGACGACAGGGAGAGCAGTGTCTCGGCTGATGGCATACAGGGCGATGGCCTCCGTCACTGCGGCGGTCTCGGGAGCTGGGCGGAAATCACACCAGATTTCCGAGAGCGCATCGCCGTAGGGCTGCTTGCACAGAGCATGCCGCCACTGGTAGGTAGCGCGTTTCCGGGCTTTTTGCACCAGGTCGACACGCTGCGCCCGCATCGCTTTCAGGGCATCCGCCATGACCAGGGCACCCTGCGCCGCCAGCCGCTCCGCCCTATCCGGCTTACAGCAGAACAGGTTGAGCAGGGGGACGTCCCGGGTGTCCTCCGGGTTAAAGGGCACCAGGAGATCCAGACCCGGGACAAGACGGTAGGACGCATATCCCCGATCGGCGAAGGCCTGGATCAGTTCCAGGTGAATCGTCTGTCCAGCCTTAACTTCGTACAGGATCAAGGGGGAAAGCTCACGCAGGAAGCGCTCGCCGCCCGCCAGGATGTTGGCCTCTTCCCCCTCGGCATCGATTTTGACCAGATCCATGGTTCGCCAGCCGAAGCGCTCCATGCAGTTGTCCAAGGTGACCAAGGGAACTTCCTCGCGCGGGTCCGTATCGTCAGCGTCATAAGTCAGCGAGTTAAGCTCGGAGTGCGCATGAAGGGACAGATAGGCGACCCCTGTCTTGTTGGAAAGCGCGCTCTTTTCCAGGCTCACCTGGGTGAAACGGTTTGCCGCAATGCTTTCAGCCAGGAAGCCGGCGATGGTCGTTGTCGGCTCAAACGCCCATACATGGCCCGAGTGGCCGACAGCACCGGCGATGCTCAGGGTGTACACCCCGTAATTGGCGCCGATGTCGATCGCCTGCTCGCCGGGCTTGAGGATTCGGCGCAGGAACTTGATTTCATCTTCAAACCAGTCTTCTTGTTCCTGAAGCACGTAGGGCGTGATCAGTTCCAGCGAATCCGGAACAACAATGCGGATTCCGTTGGCGAACATGAGCTGGCGGGTGTCGGTCATGGCATGAACCTGATTTATGGTTGTGATTGTTGTGAATGGCGAGGCTATCATTCTCCGCTCATGAATGCGATGGGGTCGCCTCGGCCTTCTCCGCGTCCAGCCACTGCCGCCAGACCGCCATCAGCACCGCCAGGATCACCGGGCCCAGGAACAGGCCGACCATGCCGAAGGCGCTCAGGCCGCCCAGCACGCCGAACATCACCAGCAGGAAGGGAATCCGCGTGGCGCTGGAAATCACCAGCGGCCGGATGATGTTGTCCACCCAGCTCACCACGAAGGTGCCCCACAGCACCATGCCGATGCCCGCCCCGGTGTAGCCCTGGCTGAACAGCCAGATCGCCACGCTGCCCCACGCGAAGGGCGTGCCGAAGGGAATCATGGCCACGACGGTCGTGATGGCGGCCAGGAACACCGGACTGTCCATACCGGCCACGGCATAGCCGATACCGGCCAGGAAACCTTGCGCCAGCGCTGTCAGCACGATGCCGTACACCACGGCGCGGGTCATGTCGCCCGCCGCCTTGATGTACAGCGGCCCGCGCGTGCCGATCAGGCGCTGCAAGGCCGTGTCCAGCTGCTGCATGATGGTTTCGCCGTCGCGGTAAAAGAAAAACAGGGTGAACAGCGTCATCCCCAGCTTGGCCAGGTTGCGGCTGACTTCTGACGCGACCGCGCCCGCCGCGCTGAATCCGTAGGCGGACCAATCCTCCAGACGGCTGCGCAGGGCCGCCGGGTCATGATTGAGATGTTCGATCTTGGTTTTCAGGTAATGGCCGATGCCGGGCAGCCGGAGCATGAAGTCGGGCAGCACCAGCTTGCCCTTGGTGAACATGTCCATCAGCCGTTGGTAGACCAGGGCGGCCTCTTGCTGCAACACGAACACCAGCCAGACCACGGGCACGACCAGCACCGCCGTCAGCAGCAGCGTCATGATCAGGGCGCTGCGGTTGGGCCCGTCGCCGAGCAGGCGGCGCAGCCGCAGGTAGATCGGCCAGGTGACGTAGGCCAGGATGCCCGCCCAGGCCGCGGGCACCAGAAAGACCTCCATCACCTGGTAGCCCAGATAGAACAGGATGACGATGATCAGCGTCAGCAGCACGCGGTGGAGGGTGGCGGTCTGGAACAGTCCCATGGTCGTTGTCGGTTCCCGGAAATGAAAAACGGCCCCGCAGGGCCGTTCATGAACAAGCCAGCCTGATTCTTACTGCAATTGCGAGATATCCGCAATCGCCAGGAACAGGGAACGCAAACCGGCGAGCAGATTGATCCGGTTCTGGCGCACGCCCGGGTCTTCCGCCATCACCATGACTTCGGTGAAGAAGCGGTCCACCGCCTCGCGCAGCGAGGCCAGCTTGCCCAGCGCCGGGGTGTAGTCCCCGGCGGCGAACAGCGGGGCCAGTTCCGCCTGCAGGCGGGCGACCTGTTCGGCCAGCGCCTTCTCGGCCGGTTCGACCAGCAGCGCGGCGCTGACCGCGCCCGCGTTGTCGCCGGCGTTGTCCTTGGCCAGGATGTTGGCGACGCGCTTGTTGGCGGCGGCGAGAGCGGCGGCTTCCGGCAGCGCGCGGAAAGCCTGCACCGCCAGCACGCGCCGCGAGAAATCCAGCGGCCGGGTCGGACGCAGCGCCTGCACGGCCTGGATCACGTCCACCGCCACGCCCTGTTCTTCATACATGGCGCGGTAGCGGCCGAGCAGGAATTCCCCGACATCCGCCACGACATTGGCATTGGACAGCTTGCCGCCGTAGGCGTTGGCCGCCTGCTGCGCCAGCACGGCGACATCCAGCGGCAGCGCCTTCTCGATGATGATGCGCAGCAGGCCGATGGCGGCGCGGCGCAGACCGAAGGGGTCCTTGGAGCCGGTCGGCGGCTGGTTGATGCCGAAGATGCCGACCAGGGTGTCCAGCTTGTCGGCGATGGCGACGCTCAGACCGGCACGGGTGGTCGGCAGTTCGTCGCCCGCGAATTTCGGCAGGTACTGTTCGTTCAGCGCCAGCGCCACTTCACCGGCTTCGCCGTCGTGGGTGGCGTAGTGGAAGCCCGCGATCCCCTGCAGTTCCGGGAATTCGCCGACCATCTCGGTGGCGAGGTCGCACTTGGCGAGGATGCCCGCACGTTGCGCCAGCGCCACGTCGCCGCCGATCTGCGCGGCGATGAAGGCGGCCAGCTCGCTGATGCGTTCGGCCTTCTCGTACACGGTGCCGAGCTGGGCCTGGAAGACCACGGTCTTCAGGCGCTCGTTGCGGGTTTCCAGGCGGGTCTTCTTGTCCTGCTTGAAGAAGAATTCGGCGTCGGTCAGGCGCGGACGCACCACCTTCTCGTTCCCGGCGACGATGAATTCCGGGTTCGGACTGCGCACGTTGGCGACGGTGATGAAGCGCGGCAGCAGCTTGCCCGCCGCGTCGACCAGGCAGAAATACTTCTGGTTGTCCTGCATGGTGGAAATCAGGGCTTCCTGCGGCACGTGCAGGAAGCGCTCCTCGAAGGAGCAGACCAGCGGCACCGGGTATTCCACCAGCGCGGTGACTTCCTCCAGCAGCGCCAGCGGCATCAGCGCGGTGCCGTGCTCGCGCGCGGCCAGCGCCTGCACTTCGCGCTGGATGTAGGCCTGGCGTTCGGCGAAGTCGGCCACCACATGAGCTTCCTTGAGCGCATCGGCGTAGTAGGTGGCGTGGTGCAGGACGATGTCGCCCGGGGCATGGAAGCGATGGCCGCGACTGGTGCGGCCGGCCTTGAAGCCCAGCACCTCGGCCTCGACGATGTCCGCGCCGAGCAGCATCACCAGCCACTGCACCGGCCGCACGAATTCGACCTTG
>JAYRMT010000232.1:0-4139 GCA_041912575.1 Fluviicoccus sp.
GCAGCCCTCCGGAATTGACCCTGTGATCGCCCCAAGGTAGATTGTGAATAGTATCTCATTTTCCAAACCCGGCTAGGGGAAGGCCGATACAGGCTCGATAACGCATGACCTCGACCGCAAAGCCGCCTGCCCGACAGCCGACGATGATGCCCTACATCGACATCATTCACGACACCGGCCAGTTGCGTCGCTATTTCCAGCGCCCTCACCGCTATGATCCGCCGCCGGTGCATGACATCTTCATCGAGTCCGGCATGATCACCGAGGAACAATACCAGGCCGCGCTGGCCGACAACGCCCGTCCGCATGACCAGCACCTGGCGTTCTACTTCCGACACAAGAACCTGATCACGGATGAAGACCTCGGACATATCCTGGGTCGCTGCTTCGGCATCCCCTATGTCAACCTGCCCGATTTTGACATCGACATCAACGCGCTGCACAGCATCCCGGTCACGTTCTGCCGCAAGAACAACGTCATTCCGCTGATGATGGACGACAAGCGGCTGATCGTCGCCGTGGCCGACCCGACCAACCATACCCTGCTGGAAAGCCTGCATTTCATTTCCGGCAAGCAGGTGGATTTCGCCATTTCCACCGCCGACGACATCCAGCTGGCGGTGGCCACCTATTACAGCCAGGAAGCGCTCGACAAGGCCATGGAAACGGTCGACGTGCTGCTGCAGGAAACCGGCAATGACGAGAACGGCATCAGCGAGAAAGTGCTGGAGCGGCCGGTCGTGCAGCTGGTGCAGAACCTGATTACCGAGGCGGTGATGAACCGCGCGTCGGATATCCACATCCGGCCTCGCCAGCACAACGTGGAAATCTATTTCCGCATCGACGGCCTGCTCGCGCACCAGCGTACGTTCAGCCGCCAGCTGCTGTCCGCCATCGTGACCCGCCTGAAGATTTTCGGCGGCATGGACATTTCCGAGCACCGCGTGCCGCAGGACGGCCGCGCGCGCATCCGCTTCGGCAGCAAGGAAGTCGACCTCCGCCTCTCGGTGATGCCGGGCATCTACGGGGAAGACATCGTCATCCGTTTGCTGGACAGCCAGTACGCCATGCACCAGCTGGAAGATCTGGGCTACGAAGGCGACGACGCCGAACGCATCCGCCACTTGCTGTCGCGTTCCAACGGCATGTTCCTGGTAACCGGCCCCACCGGCTCCGGCAAATCAACCACGCTCTATACCGCCATCGAACAGATCCGCTCCGACGAAATCAACATCATCACCGTCGAGGATCCGGTCGAATACCGCATGGACGGCATCACGCAGATCCAGATCAACCCGCAGACCGGCTACACTTTCGCCCGCGCGCTCAAGCACATCCTGCGCCACGATCCCGATGTGATCATGCTCGGCGAAATCCGCGACGAGGAAACCGCCAAGATGGCGGTGGAAAGCGCCCTCACCGGCCACCTCGTGCTCAGCACGCTGCATACCAACAGCGCCGCCACCACCATCACCCGCTTCCTGGAAATCGGCACCGAGGCCTACCTGCTTAGCAGCACCCTGCTGGGCGTGCTGGCGCAGCGACTGGTGCGCAGCAACTGCCCGAACTGTCTGGAGCCGGAGGTGGTGGACGAAGGCATCCGCCACGTCATGGGCGTGGGTCCGGACGAAGTGTTCTGGAAAGGCAAGGGATGCGAATTCTGCAAGAATCGCGGCACCAAGGGGCGGCGCGCGGTGTACGAATTGCTGGTGATGACGCCGGAAATCCGGGCGGTCCTGCAACCGGGGGCTCAGGCCGACGACATCCAAACCATTTCCGTGAAACAGGGCATGACGCCGCTAACGGAGCATGCCCTTCATCTGGCCCGCCGCCGGCTGATTTCGCTGCGCGAAGCCTACAATATCCGGCTGGACTGAGTTCAGCCCTTCTTCAGCGCATTCATGGCCTGTTCGATGCGGAACAGCGCCTCCTCCACCTTGGTCAGTTCCTCGGCGGCCAGACGGTTGATTTCCGTCAGCACGTCCGCGTTTTCGAGCTGCTGCGCCTGCTCCTCGAAATCAGCAGGCAGACCATTGCCGTAATCGGAACGGATGGCGTTCAGGCGGGTCAGCAGCTCTTCGCGACGGGCGCTGAGCGCGGCCTTGCGGGCGACGAGATCGGTCATGAAATCCTCATGAAAAGTGGGGAAAACAGGATTATCGCGCCCACCGGGACCGGCGACAAGGCCGACGGCGGACGCACGGGGAAATCAGACGGGTTGCAGGAGCTCGTCCGGCGCGTGCAGCAGCGTCAGCTTCTTGCCGATGGCCTGTTCCAGGGCGGGAATCAGGAAGGCATCGTCTTCGCAGGCGAAGCTGATGCTCTTGCCGGTCGTCCCGGCGCGGCCGGTACGGCCGATGCGGTGCACGTAGTCATCCGTCTGTTCCGGCAGGGTGAAATTCACCACGTGGCTGACGGCGTCGACATGGATGCCGCGCCCCGCCACATCGGTGGCGACCAGCACCTTGAAGCGGCCGGCGCGGAAGTTTTCCAGCGTCTTGACCCGCTTGTCCTGCGGCACCTCACCGGACAGCACGGCGGAGGAAATCTTCTGCGCGTGCAGCATCTCGCCCAGACGCCGAACCTGGTCGCGCCGGTTGGCGAAAACCATCATCCGCTCGACATTTTCCTGCCGGATCAGATTGCACAGCAGCGTGTACTTCTGTTCGGCGCTGACGATGTAGATCAGCTGCTCGACCGAGGCGTTGGTGACGCTTTCCGGCTCGATCTCCACGCGCACCGGCTCGAACAGCCACTGCTGCGCCAGGTTCAGCACATCGCGGTTGAAGGTGGCGGAAAACAGCAGCGTCTGACGGTGCGATTTCGGCGGACACAGGCGCACGATGCGCTTGATGTCGGGAATGAACCCCATGTCGAGCAGACGGTCGGCCTCGTCGATCACCAGCACTTCCACCTGGTCGAGGAACAGCTCCTGCTTCTGCGCGAAATCGAGCAGGCGGCCGGGCGTCGCGACGATGATGTCGGTGAAGTCGCGCTGCAGTTGCGCGCGCTGCTTGTCGTAGTCCATGCCGCCCACCAGCGTCACCACGCGCAGGCCGCTGTGCTTGCACAGGCCGTCGGCGTCCTTGGCGATTTGCAGCGCCAGTTCGCGGGTCGGGGCCAGGATCAGCGCGCGGGCCTCACCCAGATAGCGCTCGGGGTCGGGCGGATTCTTCAGCAGGTCGTTGATCAGCGTGATCAGGAAAGCGGCCGTCTTGCCGGTGCCGGTCTGCGCGCGGCCGATCGCGTCATGGCCCGCAAGGGTGAAGCGCAACACCTCCGACTGGATGGGCGTGCACTGGGTGAAGCCGAGGTCGTCAATAGCGTGTTGCAGCGTGGGTTCGAGGGAAAGCTCGCGAAACGGGACTGTTCTGGTCATCTTGTCATCTGGTCAGGCATGCACGGATATCGCCTGCCGTGTCAGGCATGGGGCATACAACTCCAAAGGCGATAATAGCAGCATCGGGCGCGCATGTGGTGAACGGGACGGGAATTTGCGCCGGGGAACCGCGTCTACGCCGCGGGCCAGAGCATCGCGTAGTTTTGCAGGTCCGTCCGCGTGCCGAAGGAAACCACCAGCTGCCGCAGGACCGCCTGGCGCAATTCGGCGTAGTCTCCATCGCTGCGCGACGTGCGCAGCAGGTAGCGGTAGACCAGATACTCGACGCTGATGATGAAGCCTTCCGCCTCGATCGGACGGGGCGCGGCACGGCCGTCGCGGGTGATCAGGTCGACGATCAGGTGCTGGATGCCCCTGATGGTCTTCAGGCGCAGCTCCGCCACCTGGGAATGGGGGTCATAGAGTTCGACATACAGGGGTTGCAACAACGGCCCGAGGCGGCGTCCCCAGTCGAGATAGGCCTCCACCGCCGCCAGCGCCAGCAGGACCACATCGCCCTCGCCCGTCGTCGCGGTGCGGATGGCGCCGATCAGATCGTCATTGATGCGGCGGGCCGCCAGGAGCCAGGGCTCTTCCAGCGTGCGGAAATACTTGTAGAACGTCGGGCGGGAGATGCCCGCCTTTTCCAGCACATGCTCCACCCGGAGCTTGTGCGACCCCTGCTCGGCAAAGGCCTGCATCAGGCCGTCGAGGATGCGCTCGCGCATGGCATCCTGTTCGGCCTCGCTTTGGGGCGGGC
>JAYRMT010000233.1:0-4123 GCA_041912575.1 Fluviicoccus sp.
GCGACCAGTGGCACACCATGACCCGCACCGGGCTCACCGCGCGACTCCTGCAACATATCGGGGAGCCGTTCGCGGAAATGCACCCCGATGAGGCACGCCGCCAGGGCATTCGCGAAGGCGATCTGGTCGAAGTGCGCAGCCGTTGGGGCAAGGCGGTGGCCCGCGCGGCCATCACCGAGCGCCAGCAACCGGGCGCGGTATTCCTGCCCATGCACTGGACCGGCGTGCTCAGTCGCAGCGGGCGGGTGGGGCCGGTGGTGAATCCGGCGGTGGACCCGGTATCCGGCCAGCCGGAAAACAAGCACACCCCGGTGGCGGTGCGCCGTTTCCCGGCCGCCTGGCACGGTTTCCTGCTCAGCACGGAGGCCTTGCCCTTGCCGCCCAGCGATTACGCGGTGGCGATCCGTCTGGAAAACGGTTGGCGTCACGAACTGGCGCATCACGCGCTGCCGCAGGACTGGCAGGACCTGGCGGATGTCTGGTTGGGTTCCCCGGAGGGGGAACGGCTGGAATATCAGGACCTTAACCGCCATGTGCAGCGCTACGCCTGGGTCCGTGACGGCAAGCTGGTCGCACTGGCCTTCTTCGGGCCGGACGCTGCCCTGCCGCCGCGCGCCTGGCTGGCGTCGTTGCTCGGCCGGCCGCTGGATGCGGCGGGGCGGCGGGCCTTGCTGTCCGGTCGCCCGGCCGATCCCGCTGCGGATGTCGGTCGCATCGTCTGCGCCTGTTTCGGCGTCGGCGAGAAAACCATCACCCGCGCCATCGCGCAGAAAAACCTGACATCCGTCGCCGAAATCGGCCAATGCCTCAAAGCTGGCACGAATTGTGGATCATGTCAGCCAGAGCTGAAACGCCTCATCCCCTGCCAGACGGTTTCCGCCTGACAGAACAAGTCCTCCGAACTCCGGCAACGTCGTCGGCGGTGGGACTTCCGCAGCACCAATAACCCTTGTACAGACAACGTCGTCTGTGTGCGCCGAACGGTCCGCAGCCGCTCGTGCGCGTCCAGCCCCCTTTGGAGGAAACTGCGATGCGTATCGTCATGATTGGTCACGGTATGGTCGGCCAGCGCTTTCTGGAAACCCTGGCGACCCGCGCCGGGGATATGGTCCACGTCACGGTGATCGCGGAAGAACCGCGTCCCGCCTACGACCGCGTGCAACTCTCCGCCTACTTCAACGGCAAGACGGCGGAAGACCTGAGCGTCACCCCGCACGATTTCTTCGACGCCACCGGCTACCAGCTGAAACTGAATACCCGCGCGACGGGCATCGACCTGGCCGCCAAGACCGTGACCACCGCGACCGGCGAAACGGTGCCCTACGACAAGCTGGTGCTGGCCACCGGCTCCTATCCCTTCGTGCCGCCGGTGCCGGGCAACGATCGCGAAGGCTGCCTGGTCTACCGCACCATTGAAGATCTGGAAGCCATCAGCGCCGCCGCCGCATCGTCCAAGGTGGGGGTGGTGGTGGGCGGCGGCCTGCTGGGTCTGGAAGCGGCCAAGGCGCTGAAGGACCTGGGCCTGGAAACGCACGTGGTGGAGTTCTCGCCGCGCCTGATGGCGGTACAGATTGACGACGGCGGCGGTCGCCTGCTGCGCCGCAAGATCGAAGCGCTGGGCGTCGGCGTGCACACCGAACGCAACACCAAGGAAATCGTGGACGGCGAAACCCGTCGCCACGCCATGAAGTTCGCCGACGGCAAGGTGTTGGAAACCGACATGATCCTGTTCTCCGCCGGCATCCGCCCGCGCGACGAACTGGCGAAAACCTCCGGCCTGACCGTCGGCCCGCGCGGCGGCATCGCCATCGACAACGTCTGCCGCACCAGCGATCCGGACGTCTACGCCATCGGCGAATGCGCGCTGTGGGACAACAAGATCTACGGTCTGGTCGCTCCCGGCTACACCATGGCCGATGTCGCCTGCAACCACTTGCTGAACGGGCATCCCAAGGAATTCCTGGGCGCCGACATGAGCACCAAGCTCAAGCTGATGGGCGTCGATGTCGCTTCCATCGGCGACGCGCACGCGACGACGCCGGGCAGCCTGACCTATGTCTACGTGGACGACCGCGCCGAAATCTACAAGAAACTGGTGGTGTCGGCTGACGGCAAGAAGGTGCTCGGGGCGGTGCTGGTGGGCGACGTGGACAGCTACGGCGATCTGCTGCAGCTCAAGCTCAACGACATGGAGCTGCCGGACAAGCCGGAGGCGCTGATCCTCCCCGCCATGGAAGGCAGCGCGCGCAAGGCCTTCGGTCCGGACGCGCTGCCGATGAGCGCGGTCATCTGTTCCTGCAACAACGTCACCAAGCAGGACATCTGCAATGCCATTGAAGGCGGCGTCAAGGACCTGCCCGGCCTGAAAGCCTCCACCAAGCTGGCCACCAGCTGCGGCGGCTGCTCGGCGCTGGCCGGTTCGGTGCTGAAGTGCGAGCTGGAAAAGCGCGGCGTAGAAGTTAAGAAGGACCTGTGCGAACACTTCGCCTTCTCGCGTCAGGAACTGTTCCACCTGATCAAGGTGGAAGGCATCCGCAGCTTCGACGAACTGGTCAGCAAGCACGGCAAGGGCCTGGGCTGCGATATCTGCAAGCCCACCGCCGGTTCCATCTTCGCCTCGCTGTGGAACGAACACATCCTGAAGAAGCCGCTGGCCGGACTGCAGGACACCAACGACTACTTCCTGGCCAACATGCAGAAGGACGGCACCTACTCGATCGTGCCGCGCATTCCCGGCGGCGAGATCACCCCGGACGGCCTGATCACCATCGGCGCCATCGCCAAGAAGTACGGCCTGTACACCAAGATCACCGGCGGCCAGCGCATCGACCTGTTCGGCGCGCGCATGGAACAACTGCCGGTGATCTGGAAGGAACTGGTCGATGCCGGTTTCGAGTCCGGTCATGCCTACGGCAAGTCGGTGCGCACGGTGAAATCCTGTGTCGGTTCCACCTGGTGCCGTTACGGTGTCGGCGACTCGGTGGGCCTGGCCATCGACATCGAAAACCGCTATCGCGGCATCCGTTCCCCGCACAAGCTGAAGTTCGCGGTCAGCGGCTGCACCCGCGAATGCGCCGAGGCGCAAAGCAAGGACGTGGGCATCATCGCCACCGAGAAGGGCTGGAACCTGTATGTCTGCGGCAACGGCGGCATGAAGCCCCGTCACGCCGAACTGCTGGCCGGTGACCTCGACCGCGAGACGTTGATCAAGTACGTCGACCGCTTCCTGATGTTCTACATCCGCACCGCCGACCGCCTGCAGCGCACCAGCACCTGGCGCGACAACATGGAAGGCGGCCTGGAGTACCTGAAGGCGGTGGTGATCGACGACTCGCTGGGCATCGGCGAGGAACTGGAAAAGCAGATGCAGTATCTGGTCGACACCTTCCAGTGCGAATGGAAGTCCGCCATCAACGACCCGGAAACCCTCAAGCGCTTCAAGCCTTTCGTCAACAGCGATGAAACCGACGGCAACGTCGTGTTTGTCGAGGAGCGCGGGCAGATCCGTCCGGCGACCACGGACGAGAAGAAGGGGAGGATCGCGGTGGCGGAGGTTTAAGGCCACAAAACATGCTTGGCCCCTCTCCCACAAGGGGAGAGGGGACGACATCATCAAGAGGAAACCATCATGTCCAGCAATCTCGTCAAAGTCTGCAAAATCCACGACATTCCCGTGAACCTCGGCGTCGGCGCGCTGGTGAAGGGCGAGCAGGTCGCGCTGTTCCATCTCCCCACCGGCGAAATCTACGCCTTGGGCAATTTCGATCCGTTCTCCGAGGCCAATGTGCTCTCGCGCGGTCTGGTCGGCGACCTGCAAGGCCAGAAAGTCGTCGCCTCGCCAATCTACAAGCACCACTTCAACCTGCTGACCGGCGAATGCCTGGAGGATGCGGCGGTGAAGATCCCGGCGTATCCGGTGGTGGTGCGGGGGGGAGAGGTGTTTTTGGAAATATGACTATATAAGGCGGAGGAATCTCCGCCTTAATTGTTGTGAGGAAAATAAATTTATGTGTAATACGTCGGCTATTCACTGCATCTACTATCACTAAAAGGGTTTTTTTGATAATTGAAGTGAAAGGTGGTATTATTAAGCTCTATATATCCCATGCTTTGATCTTTTCCA
>JAYRMT010000234.1:0-4085 GCA_041912575.1 Fluviicoccus sp.
CCTACGCGGCAACCATCGAGGGCTTGCTGCCCAGCAAGGCGTCGCTCGGCCAATTGTTCGGCAACGGCCTGCTGCCGCAAGCAGCCATGTTCCAGAGCGCCCCGACCGGACTGGGGCCGGCCATTGACGGCCTGTCGCCCGCCTCGGCCACGTTCGCCTTCGCGTTCGCGCCGGATCATTACCTGATCAAGACCGGCTACCGCGCCGCCTACCTGGCGGACGCCCAGGCCAACCCGGACGGTGCGGTGCCCGCCGTGACCTCGGGCCTGCCCGCCGCCACGCCCGCGCACCCCCTGCGCCAGGCGCTGAAGCTGAACGACCTGCGCGATTACGCCACCCCGGCGATGCCGACGCTGCTGTGCGGCGGCAAGAACGATCCGACGGTGTTCTTCTTCAATGCCGACATCATGAACAACATCTTCACGGCGGCGGCAGGCGCGGGCGCACCGCTGAAATTCGCCAAGCTGGATGTGGACGGCGGCTTCAGCAGTACGGGCCTGAACCCGACGCAGACCGCGATGATGACCGGCGCCGCCACCCTGTTGCAGAACGGATTTGCGACCGCCAAGGCCTCGGTGGCCGCCAGTGCGGGCTCTGATCCGGTGGCGCAAGCGACCGCGGTCGCGACGGAATATCACGGCACCCTGGTGCCGCCGTTCTGCACCGCCGCCGCCCGCACCTTCTTTGACCAGTTCTGAGCCGGAGAGTCGTCATGAAAAATCGTATTGCGTTGATGGCTTCCCTGCTGGCGATCGGCTCGACGGCCGCCCTGGCCGGGGATGGGGCACCGGGCTGGCTGGACGGCTGGACCGTTGGCATCGGCGGCGCGCAGATCCACAAGCGTCTGACCATGGAAGATCTGCAAGGCCCGTTTACCCCGCCCGGATTGAAACTGGGTGTCGATACCAGCTCCACGCTGATGCTTTCGCTGAGCCGCCGCCTGAATGACGGTCTGGAGCTTCAATTGGTGGGCGGCTGGCCGCCGACCGAGAAAATCACCGGCAGCGGTCCCGCCACGGTTGGTTCGGTCCCGTTCAACGGTGTCGAGATCACCCGGCTCAAGCAGCTCGCGCCCACGTTGCTGCTCAATTTCGCGCCGAAAACCCAGGGCGCGTTCGAGCCGTATTTCGGCGTGGGGATCAACTACACCCACTTCTACGACATCAAGTCCACGGCGGCCGGGGATGCGGTCAGCGGTGGTCCGACGGTGACCACGCTGGACGACTCCTGGGGCGCGGCGGCCCAACTGGGCCTGCGCTACCGCTTCATGGATCACTGGAAGTTCGATGTCTCGGTGCTGAAAGCCGATGTGTCCTCGAAACTGACCGCCAAAACCTCCGGAGTGACCCGCGAGGCGCGGATGGACTTTGAGCCGAGGGTCGGCGTGATGGCTATCTAATACAGCTTCTCACCCACAACCCGGCGGCGGCGCGCCCGCGCCGCCGCCGGTCATCCCCGCCACGGGCAATGCTTTCAACAACTCCCGCAACCAGCGGTTCGCCGGATCGTTCTCCGCGTTTTCGTGCCAGTACAGGTGCGCGTCCAGCGCCTGTGCGGGTGCGGGAAAGGGATGAATCCGGTTGGCGAACTGACGGTTGGCGATCTGCGCGTACTGTTCCGGCATGGTCAGCAGCAGGTCGGTCTGGCTGACCACGCGGCAGGCGGCAAAGTAATGCTGGCAGCGCAGGGCGATGCGGCGGCGCAGGCCTTCGCGGCCCAGTTCCAGATCCTCCAGGCCCGGGCCCTTGCGGCGGGACGAGACCAGGACATGGCCGCGCGCCAGGTAGGTATCGAGGTCAAGCGTGTCTTGCGGCAGGGTATTGTCGTTGCGGGCCAGCACGACCAGCCGGTCGCGGGAGATGCGGGTCTGGCGGATGCGGTCGCTGACAGCCAGCGGGACGTCCAGCACCAGGTCGAGCGCGCCCGCCGACAGCTCGGCTTCCACATCGCGACGGTCGATGCGCACGCTGGCGATGTCGATTTCCGGGGCGATCTCTTGCAGGCGGGCGATCAGCGGCGGCAGGACGGTGGCTTCGAACACGTCGCGCAGGCCGAGGTGGAAGGTGCGGCGTGTGGCGCGCGGGTCGAAGGCGCTGTCGTCGGCGAGGGTGCGCTCCAGCAGTTGCAGGGCCTGGCGGACCGGGCCGATCAGGTTGCGCGTGTACGGGGTGGGGACCATCTGCGTACCCTGGCGGGTGAACAGGGGGTCGCCGAGGTGGTCGCGCAGGCGGCCCAAGGCATGGCTGACGGCGGGCTGGGTGAGGTGGAGTTGCTGGCTGGCGCGGGTGATGTTGCCTTCGCGATAGATGGTGTCGAGGATGAGCAGGAGGTTGAGGTCCAGTTTCTGGATATGCATGCTGTTTATGCTTTGCGGGATGGAGTATGTGTTTGATTATAGGTGCGCGCCTTCCGCGGGAGTGACTTTTGTCTTGGCAAAAGTCACCAAAACCGTGTCCTTCGCCAGAACTCGCGTCCGGTTGTCTCACTGCACGCGTGGTTTGTTTCCCGAAAGGTCGGGGCTTTGTCTGATGATATGTGGCTCGACAGCTGGCTGCGGACGGCATGGGGCCTCTGCGAGGCCCTCGGGTTTTCATGCCGGCGTTCGATCACGCTGGTCGGTTCCATGGATTTATAGTTTGACAAGTTTCGAATCATTGATTAGGGTTAAGCCCATAGTTCCTGTCCTGGTGGAGAGTGTGTGATGTCTTCTGCGAATGCTCCGTTGTTTGCGCAGCCGTTTACCTTGCCGAACGGTGCGGTGGTGAAGAACCGTCTGGCGAAGTCGGCGATGAGCGAGGCGCTGGGTACAACGGATAATCATGTGACGCCGGGACTGGCGCGTCTGTATACGCGTTGGGCGGATGGCGGCATCGGCCTGCTGATTACGGGCAATGTGATGATCGACCGCCGGGCGCTGGGCGAGCCGAACAATGTGGCGCTGGAGGACGAGAGCGATCTGGATCTGCTGAAGCAGTGGGCGGAGGCAGGCACCCGCAACGGCACGCAGTTGTGGATGCAGTTGAACCATCCCGGCAAGCAGGTGCCGAAGGGCTTGAACCGCGAGGCGGTAGCGCCGTCGGCGATTCCGTTCGGGAAGGAATTGCAGGCGTTCTTCGCGACGCCGCGCGAACTGACCGAGGCGGAAATCCGCGACATCATCACCCGTTTCGGTCGGTCGGCGGAGATCGCGAAAAAGGCCGGTTTCACCGGCGTGCAGATTCATGGCGCGCACGGTTATCTGGTCAGCCAGTTCCTGTCCGGGCACCACAACCAGCGCACCGACCAGTGGGGCGGCAATGCGGAAAACCGTCGCCGGTTCGTGCTGGAGGTCTACAGGGAAATGCGCTCGCGCACCGGTCCGGATTTCCCGATCGGCATCAAGCTGAATTCGGCGGATTTCCAGAAGGGCGGGTTTACCGAGGAAGAGTCGCTGGACGTGATCCGCGCCTTGTCCGAGGCGGGCATCGACCTGATCGAGATTTCCGGCGGCACCTATGAAGCGCCGGCGATGGCCGGGGTGAAAAAGGCGCCGGTGAAGGAGTCGACCCGCAAGCGCGAGGCCTACTTCCTGGAGTTCGCCGAAAAGGCGCGTCAGGCGACGAAGACGCCGTTGATGGTGACCGGTGGGTTCCGCTCGGTGGCGGGGATGGAAGAGGCGATCAGCAGCGGCGCGGTGGATTTCGTGGGCGTGGCGCGGTCGCTGGCGATCGAGCCGGATGCGCCGAACCGCCTGCTGGCCGGGCAGGAACCGCGTCATCAGGTGAAGCCGATCAAGACCGGCATCAAGCCTGTCGACAAGATGGCGCTGATGGAAGTGGCCTGGTATGCCCGCCAGCTGCGGCGCATGGCCAACGGTTGCGAGCCGAAGCCGAACGAGTCGGCGCTGTGGTCGCTGGTGATCGGCATGACCGAGAACGGGTGGCATACCTTCAAGACACGGCGGCTGCGCGCCTGAGGGGCGAGGTGACGGAAGGGGCTGCGGCCCCTTTTTTCATGAGCGCGATTCAGGCGGCCGGACCCTGCAGCTCCGCCGCCAGGCGGTCAAGATTCTGTTCGTTGGACGGTTCGACGATGGGCCGGATTTT
>JAYRMT010000235.1:0-4079 GCA_041912575.1 Fluviicoccus sp.
AGGCGGGTGGCGGCGTCATCCCAGGACAGCGGCAGGTGGACGATGCGCGTCGGCACCTCCATGTCGTCCACCGCGCCGAGTTCGTCCTCGGCCTGCGCCAGCAGCGCCAGCAGGCGGTCGCGTGGCAACACGGCGGGGTCGAAGTGGAACTGCAGCGAGCGGATGCCCGGCGTCAGGTCGAGCAGGCCGGGCACGCCCTGCGCCTTGATCCAGGTCATCAGCGCGTGCACGCGGAAGCGCAGTTCCAGGTCCAGCACCAGCGGGCCGTATTCCACCAGCAGGTAACGGTCGCCCGCCTGGCGGTAGACCGCGCCGACGTGATCGGCGGAAGGTTCCCGTGTTGCCACCACCGGCTGGCCGCGCGTGGCCGTGTCCGGCAGGGTCAGCGCCGGGGAGGCCTTCAGCGTGCGTACCGCCGATTCCCGCGCCGCCGCCAGCGCCGTGGCCTGTTCCAGCGTCACCGGATGGAAACGGATGCGGTCACCCGGCCGCAGCTGGCCCATCTTCCACAGTTCGGCATCGATGATCGTCACCGGGCAGACAAAACCGCCCAGGCTGGGGCCGTCCGGGCCGAGGATGACCGGCATGTCGCCGGTGAAGTCGACCGCGCCGATGGCGTAGGCGTTGTCATGGATGTTGGAGGGATGCAGCCCGGCCTCGCCGCCGTCCTTGCGCGCCCACTGCGGCTTGGGGCCGATCAGGCGCACGCCGGTGCGGCTGGAGTTGTAGTGCACTTCCCAGTCGGTGGCGAAGAAGGTGTCGATGTCGTCCGGGGTGAAGAAATCGGGCGCGCCGTGCGGGCCGTACATGACGCCGATGGTCCAGGTCTTGCCGAAGGCAGGGACCAGCGCCGGGTCCAGCGTGTGCGGCGTGCAGCCCGCGCCGTCGTGGACACGCAGCACGTCGCCGGTGCGCAGCGTGCGCCCGGCGTGGCCGCCGAACTGGCCGAGGGTGAAGGTGGAACGGCTGCCGAGATATTCCGGCACGTCCAGCCCGCCCGCCACCGCCAGATAGGCACGCCCGCCGCCGCCCTGGATCGCGCCCAGCGCCAGCACGCTGCCCGCCGTGACCGGGTGCGCCTGCCACATCGCCACGGGCTTTCCGTCCAGCGTCGGCTGCATGTCGGCGCCGGTGATGGCAAAAAGGGTGTCATGGCGAAAGCGCAGCACCGGGCCGGTCAGCGTGCATTCCAGCGCCGCCGCGCCTTCGGCGTTACCGACCAGCCGGTTGGCCAGACGCAGCGCGAAGCTGTCCATCGGCCCGGACGGCGGCACGCCGACATCCCAGTAACCCAGACGGCCCGGCCAGTCCTGCACCGTGCTCTGCACGCCCGGCTCCAGCACTTCCAGCGCGGCGGAACGGTAGCGCAGCGTGTTGAGGTAACGCGTGGTCTGGCGGCCCTGCGCGAAGACCTCGTCGCCGATGATCTGGCGCAGGTAATCGAGGTTGGTCTCGATGCCCGCGATGGCGGTGTCGGCCAGCACCGCGGCCATCTTCGCCACGGCGGCGTCGCGGTCGTCGGCGGTGACGATCAGCTTCGCCACCATCGGGTCATAGAACGGCGAAACGCTGTTGCCCGCGCGCACCCAGGTTTCCACCCGCGCCAGTTCAGAGAATTGCACCTGCGTCAGCAGGCCGGAACAGGGCTGGAAATCGCGGCCCGGATCCTCGGCGTAGAGACGCACCTGGATCGATGCGCCTTTCGGCACCGGTTGCACCAGCGCCAGCTCGCCCGCCGCGCAGCGGATCATCCACTCCACCAGATCGACGCCGGTCACTTCCTCGGTGACGCCGTGTTCCACCTGCAGGCGGGTGTTCACCTCCAGGAAATAGAATTCACCACTGGCCGCGTCGAGCACGAATTCCACCGTGCCCGCCGAGCGGTAGCCCACCGCCTTGCCCAGCCGCACCGAGGCCTCGAACAGCCGCGCGCGCTGCGCGTCGCTGAGATGCGGGGCCGGGGTCTCCTCGATCACCTTCTGGTTGCGGCGCTGCACCGAGCAGTCGCGCTCGCCCAAGGCAATCACCTCGCCCTGGCCGTCGCCGAAAATCTGCACCTCAATGTGCCGCGCCTGTTCCACGTACTTTTCGAGGAAGATGCCCGCTTCCTTGAAGTTGGCGCGCGCCAGCCGCTCCACCGAGGCATAGGCCTCGGCCAGCTCGCTTTCGCTCCAGATCAGCCGCATGCCGATGCCGCCGCCGCCCGCCGTGCTTTTCAGCATCACCGGGAAACCGATGCGGCGCGCTTCCGCCAGCGCCACGCCCGCATCGGCCAGCAGGCCGGAACCGGGCAGCAAGGGCACCTCATGCGCCATCGCCAGCGCCCGCGCCTCGTGCTTGAAGCCGAAGGCGCGCATCTGCGCCGGGGTGGGGCCGATGAAGGCGATGCCCGCCGCCTCGCAGGCCTCGGCGAAATCGGGGTTCTCGGACAGGAAGCCGTAGCCGGGATGGATCGCCTGCGCGCCGCTGGCCTTGGCCACGGCGAGAATCTTGTCCACCTGCAGGTAACTGCCCGCCGCCGGGCCTTCGCCGATGCAGTGCGCCTCGTCGGCCAGCTCCACGTGCAGCGACTCGGCGTCGGCCTCGGAATACACCGCCACCGAGGCAATGCCCATGGCGCGCAGGGTGCGGATGATGCGGCAGGCAATGGCGCCGCGGTTGGCAATCAGGACTTTGCTGAACATCGTTTCCTCATCGGCAGGCCGTCCTGCCGGGGGTTGCTGCATCGCCGGGCCGTCCCGGTCGAGGTTGTTCTCAGGCGTTCACGCCCCCCACACCACCATTTCCACCGGGGTCGGGTTATAGGCGTTGCAGGGGTTGTTGAGCTGCGGGCAGTTCGACACCAGCACCAGCACGTCGCGGGCGGCGGTGACTTCCACGTACTTGCCCGGCTCGGAAATGCCGTCGGCGAAGGTCAGGCCGCCTTCCGGCGTCACCGGCACGTTCATGAAGAAATTGACGTTGTGGCCGAGGTCGCGCTTGCTCAGGCCGAGTTCCTCATGTTCCGCCAGCGCCAGCAGGAAGCTGTCGCGGCAGCTGTGCATGTAGCGCTTCTCCAGCGCGTAGCGCACCTGGTTGCTCTCGGCGGCACAGGCCCCGCCCAGCGTGTCGTGACGGCCGCAGGTGTCGGCGGTGATTTCCACCAGCACTTTACCGCTCTGCGACAACAACTTGGAGCCGCAGGTCAGGTAGACATTGCCCTGCGTGCGCAGCGTGTCGACGGCGCTGTAGCGGTCATGCGGGTCGGCGGCGTCGAAGAACAGCGAATCGACGGCTTGATTGCCTTCCAGATCGACAATGCGCAGCGTCTCCCCGGCCTTCAGTTCATAAATCCAGTAATCGCCGGCGCGCACCACCTCGCGGTGACGGGCGGCGGCCGGATCCAGCTTGCTTTCGCGGATGCAAAAACCTTTACTCATTGCCGTCTCCTCAATGGCCATGCTGGCAGAAACAGCGGGCGGTCAGCGCCAGCCCGCGCGCGTTTTCGGGGCGGGACAGGCGGCAGACATCGTCCTCGCCCGCCAGCCCGCAATCCCAGACCTGCGCCCGCACATCCACCGGCGCGTACACCGGGTTGGGGTCAAGCGGATGCGGAATCACCGCCAGCACCACCAGCACGTTCATGTCGGCGCGCAGGTCGACGGTGCTGCCCGCCGGGGCGTGGGCGTTGTCGAAGCCCATGTTGCCCTCGGCGTCGATGCCGATCTTGCTGAAGACATTGAGGTTGGCGACCAGGTCGCGGCGGCCGAGGCCGTGCTTGCCCAGTTCCACCAGCAGCAGGTCGCGGCCGTTGCGCAGCCAGTCGTTGCGGCGGGTCTGGTAATCGCCCTCGCCATGCCTGGCGCGGACGGATTCACGGGTGCTGAGGCCGCCGACGGTGTCGATCCAGCCGGTGCTGTCGCCGATCACCGACACCAGCGCGTGGCCCATGTCGGAATAGCAGATATGGCCCTTCGTCAGGCGGAAGGTATGCTGGCACTTCAGGGTGTCGGGCATGTTGTAGCGGTCGAGGCGGTCGTCGGCGTTGAACAGCAGCACCGCCACATTCGCGCCGTCGCCCAGCGACTTCAGGCGCAGCG
>JAYRMT010000236.1:0-4076 GCA_041912575.1 Fluviicoccus sp.
ATGGAATCAAAAACGCTCACAACGAATTGCGAGTCTTTCGACCATTGATAATCATTGCGATGACATCAACACCGAAAGTCCACACAAATTGTCTATTCGTCTGTTGTTAAAGAACTCGTCAGCCGTCCTCCGGTCTGACTCCCTCCACCGCTTCGTCTCAGCTATCGCTTCAACTCGCCGCGTCGGGGAGGCGCATTTTACTGCATCAGCACTGCATGTCAAGCGCTTTTTTCCACTTTCGCTTTACGTACCGCTTTGCGGCACATCCAACGCCAGAGAGGTTGCGGATTCTACCGGGTCCATAGCCGATGTCAATATCGACAAACCCGACCGCCCACCTCTAAACATTACAACCCATTGATTTTTAAGATCAATCGCCAAGCTGCGCCGTCTGTGGGTGCGCATTATAGGGGGCTGCCGGCAAAGGTCAAACGCTTTTTGAAAGGAATGTTCTCGTCCGCCCAGTTTTCGAGCCGAAACGCTATCAGGCGGCGGATTTATGCGCGGACATGGCGTGCCTGTGACGCAGAACAGCCCAAATCCTGAGCGAAAAAAGCACAAGGAGCATCACGGCGTAAGGCCAGACCTGCATCCACCCCAGTTTTTTCACCCAGGCGAAGTGAACGATCGCGAGAACGGAAACCACGTAGACCGCCTTGTGCAATTGCACCCAACGGCGTCCCAGGCGGCGCTGCCAGTTTCGTGTCGAAGTTATCCCCAACGGCAACATTAACGTTAAAGCCAGTGCGCCCACCATGATGTAGGGGCGCTTGGCCAACTCGCGCGCCAGGGAGACCCAATCCGCGCCGAAAAGCAGGAAGACATAAATCAGGGCGTGACTGGCCACATAAAAAAGCGCGAACAAGCCGGTCATCCGACGAAAACGTATCCAGTGCGGCTTTCCGGTCAGGATGCGCAAGGGTGTCATCGCGAGGGACAGCCAGAGCATGCGGATGGACCAGAGGCCCGTTTGGTCAACCAGCACCTTGGCGGGATCCGGCCCCAGCCTGCTCATGACCGCCTGCGCCACCAGGTATGCAAATGGCGCGAGCAGGCAAAGGAAAAGCGCGACTTTGGCAAGGGCGATCCGTCGGGATGGGCTCATGATCAGAAATATTGCCGGAGGTCCATGCCCTTGTAGAGGGCGGCAACGTCTTTGGCATAGCCGTTGAACATCTGTGTAGGTCGCCAATTGGGATTGAAGAGCGATGTGGGCAGGCGTCGCTCCCGACCTTGCGACCAGCGGGGGTGATCCACCTCCGGATTCACATTGGCAAAAAAACCGTATTCACGGGGAGCCATCGAGGACCATGTGGTACGGGGCTGGGTGGCGGTAAAACGCAAGCGTATGATGGACTTGATGCTTTTGAACCCGTATTTCCAGGGCACGATCAACCGCAACGGGGCGCCATTCTGGGGCGGCAGGCTCCGTCCGTACACTCCGACCGTCATCAGGGTCAGTGGATGCAGGGCTTCGTCGATGCGCAAGCCTTCCACATAAGGCCAGTCCAGATCCCGCCCCCGCTGGTTGGGCATCTGCTGTTTGTCCACCAGCGTAGTGAATTCCACATAGCGCGCTTCCGATGTCGGCTCGAAGCGACGGATGAGTTCGGCCAGCGGGAAACCCAGCCAGGGGACCACCATGGACCAGGCCTCTACGCAACGGAAGCGGTAAATGCGGTCTTCCAGCGCATGCGGCTTCAGAATGTCTTCGAGTGCGTAGGTCCCGGATTTGCGGCACAAACCGTCTACGGTCACTTTCCAGGGCTCGGGACGCAAACTGCCCGCGCTGGCGGCGGGATCGGTCTTGTCGAGGCCGAATTCGTAGAAGTTGTTGTAGCCGCTCACGCTGTCGAAAGGTGTCAACGCTTCGCCGGTCGCATTCGGCTGCAATCCGCGTTGCGCGATTTTCTGGCGCAGCCAGACGGGCGCGCCCGCACGCTCGGGCGCGGGCTCATAAGCCGGAGATGCGGCTTCGGCGCGAAAGGGCAGCAAGGCCGACATGCCCAGAAACCCGAGGGACTTGAGCAGGTCGCGACGTCCGTGGAAGACGGATTCGGGAGTGATTTCGTCGGATCGGGGGGATGAGGGATCAGGGAGGCGGATCAGCATGACAGTTTCTCCTGCCCGCCTCCCCCGGATCATGCCGCGGGGGGAGCAGCGGGTCGCAAGCGCCGCCAGAGCGCCGTGGCGGGCGCGGAAGCGGCATAAACCACGGACACGGCCAACAGACCGATCGGCAAATCGTAAGAGACAATGCCGATCACCAGTACAAAGGGCAACAGGACCGCGAACGGTACGCGACTGCGGTCCAGCTGCTTGAAGCTGTAGTAGCGGAAGTTGCTGACCATCAGGAAGCCGGTCAGCACGGTGATGACCGCCGCCAGGATCGCAAACTCGTACTCGCGGCCCGGTACCCGGTTATCGACGCCCGCCCAGACCAGGCTGGCGATGATCGCCGCCGCCAGCGGACTGGCCAGTCCGATAAAGTAGCGTTTGTCGACTACGCCGATCTGGACATTGAAACGCGCCAGGCGGAAAGCCGCCGATGTCGTGTAAATGAACGCGCAGATCCAGCCGAATTTGCCGAGGGTCTGCAGGCTCCAGCTGAACACCACCAGAGCAGGCGCGACGCCAAATGACACCAGATCGGACAGCGAGTCGTACTGCTCGCCGAAAGGACTCTGCGTGTTGGTGGCGCGCGCTACGCGGCCATCCATGCCGTCGAACACCGCCGCCATGAAAATCGCGACGACAGCCTGCTCGAAACGGCCCTGCATGGACGCGATGATCGCGTAGAACCCCGAGAACAACGCTGCGGTGGTCACCAGGTTTGGCAACAGGTAAATCCCCTTGTTGCGGACCTTGCGACCTTGTTCGTCAGCCTCTTCTTCCTCCACTTCGAAGGTGATGCCGTCGTAGTCGTCCTGATCATCGGTCGGTTTGTGCATTGCTGATGCGCCTGCGTGCGTAAAAACCGAATGATAATCAGGCTGCGGACCGGACGCCATGCCTTTGTGAATTGGATGAGCGGGAAGCCGCCGTGTTACAACGGCTTCCCGGCTGACGGATTATTTTTCGTCGTCCAGGGTGCGATCGTGAAAGGAAAGGAGATCTTGCGGGTCGGTGCGCAGCTTTCGTTCGACGATCAGCTTGTAAAAGAGCGGAACAAAGAAGACGGCGAGGAAAGTGGCCGCCATCATGCCGCCCATCACCCCGGTACCCACCGATTGCCGTGCGCCCGCGCCTGCACCCGAGGAGAACGCCAGCGGAGAAACACCGAGGATGAACGCCATCGATGTCATGATGATCGGACGAAGCCGCAGGCGGGCGGCCTCCAATGCGGCCTGCACGGCGGAAAACCCTTCCTGCTGTTTCAGCACGGCGAACTCCACGATCAGGATGGCGTTTTTCGCCGCCAGCCCGATCAACGTCACCATGCCGATCTGGAAGTACACGTCGTTGGTGAGCGGCGGTGCGGGAATCCCGGCGAACATGAACGCCAGGTTACGCACCCAGACGATCGCCAGGGCACCGAAGATGCCGAACGGCACCGCCATCAGCACGGCCAGCGGCAAGGTCCAGCGCTCGTACAAGGCCGCCAGGATCAGAAACACCATGATGATCGCCATGCCCAGCGCGATCAGCGAGCTGCCGCCCGAGCGCTTTTCCTGATAGGACGCGCCGCTGAACTCGTACTGGAAGTCCGGAGGCAGCACTTTCTTCGCCGTGTCTTCCACGGCGGCCAAGGCCTGGCCGGAACTGACGCCGGGTGCGCCCTGCCCGATCATCTTCACGGCGGGGAGGTTGTTGAAGCGGTCAATACTGTCCGGGCCGGAGCTGAAGGTCGTGGTCGTGATCGCGGAGAGCGGCACCATCGCGCCGGACTTGCTGCGCACATAGAGGTTATTGATGTCTTCGGGACGATGGCGGAAACGCGCGTCCGCCGACATGAGGACCTGCCAGGCGCGACCGTACTTGTTGAAATCGTTGACATAGTAGGTGCCCAGCGTCGCGGCCATGGTGTTGAAGGCCGCATCGACGTCAACCCCCAGCGCCTTGGCCTTCTCGCGATC
>JAYRMT010000237.1:0-4025 GCA_041912575.1 Fluviicoccus sp.
GGGCGCAACGGCGGGGTTTTCCGCGCCACGGTCGGCCTTCGCGAGCGTTTCGGGCCGCGCCGGGTGCTTGATACCCCGCTGGCGGAAAGCCTGATCGCCGGGGTTGCCGTCGGCATGAGCAGCCAGGGCTTGCGGCCGGTGGCGGAAATCCAGTTCCTGGGGTTCATCTACGCCGCCCTGGAACATCTGGTGTCGCATGCCGCGCGCTTCCGCAACCGCACGCGGGGCCGGCTAAGTTGCCCGCTCACCCTGCGCGCCCCCTTCGGCGGCGGCATCCACGCGCCGGAACATCATTCCGAAAGCATTGAAGCGCTGCTGGCGCATATTCCCGGCCTGAAAGTGGTTGCCGCCTCCTCGCCGCGCACGGCCTACGGGCTGCTGCTCTCCGCCATCCGCGATCCGGACCCGGTGATCGTACTGGAGCCCGAACGGCTCTATCGCAGCCTGCGGGAAAACGTCGACGACGACGGCGTCGGGCTGCCGCTGGGACGCAGCCTGGTCTGGCGGCGCGGCAAGGACCTGACGCTGGTCGCCTGGGGCGCCTGCGTTCAGGATTGCCTGACGGCGGCGGATGCCTTGGCCCTTGAAGGGATTGAAGCCGATGTCATCGACATCGCCTGCCTCAAGCCGCTCGACATGACGCCGGTACTGCATTCAGTCGCCCTGACCGGCCGCTGCGTGATCGTGCAGGAGGCGGTGCGCAGCGGCGGCTTCGGCAGCGAAATCGCGGCGCGGATCGCCGAGGAAGCCTGGGGCGTACTCCGCGCACCACTGCGCCGCGTCTGCCCGCCGGACGTGATCGCTCCCTATCTGCGGCTGGAGCCGGACTATCTGCCCGGCGTCCACCGCATCATCGCGGCGTCACGCATTGTCATGGAGGGGTCATGACCACGTTCTGCCTGCCGGATCTTGGTGAAGGACTCAAGGAAGCCCGCGTAACATCCTGGCAATGCCAACCGGGTGATCGGGTGCGTCAGGGCGACGAGGTATTGTCCGTGGAAACCGCAAAGGCCATCGTCGATATTCCCGCACCGGAGGACCTGATAGTGACAGCCCTGCACGCCGCCGTAGAGGACATGGTGAGCGTCGGCGCGCCCTTGTTCGACTTTCGAGCCGCGAAGGAAATTCCCGAAACGCCGTCGACAGGCGGCAGCGTGGTCGGGCGCCTGGCCGAGGCGGGTGAAACCGCCGCCGAACGCCGCCTCCTGATCGGTGACCAGGCATTCACCGACGCCGAGGTGCGTGAGGCGCTAGCGCGACTGGCAACCGGGAGCCCCGGAAAGACGCGAACGGAGGATGGCGGGCTGCGCCTTGGCATGGCGCGCGCCATGGAACACGCCGGCCGCCAGGTGGTGCAAGCGACGGTATTCGATGAAGTCGCCCTTTCCCGCAAGACGGCGGGTCGGGATATCCTGCCCCGGGTGCTGACAGCGCTGGTCGCCGCCTGCCGCGAACACCCGCTCCTCAACGCCCGCTACGACGCGAACCGGCTCACGCCGTCAGACCGCGTGCACTTGGGACTGGCTGTCGATACCCCGCACGGATTGCTGGTCCCGGTCATACCGGATGCGGGCGACATCTCCGCGGCGCGCTGGCCCGAGGCCGTTCGTCAGGCCCGGGAAAGCGCCCTTGCCGGAACGCCGGGCGACTCACGCCTCCCGGCGACGATCACCGTGTCGAATTTCGGCGCATTGGGCGGACGCTTCGCCACGCCGCTGGTCATGCCGCCCCAAGTCGCCATCCTCGGCGTCGGCCGACTTTACACCGGATGGCGCCGGGGCCGGAAAGGCAAGCCCAAGGTCGCGCTGATGCTGCCGCTGTCTCTGGGGTTCGATCACCGCGCCCTGACCGGCGGCGAAGCCGCCCGCTTCCTGCAATCCCTGATCCGGCATCTCTCCGAGCCACCCGATTGTGGCGCCTGAAAAGCAAAATGCAGGCCGAAGCCTGCATTTTGCGATGAGGAGCCGAGGCTCCCTGGCGATGCGTATCAGAACAGGAACAGCGCCGCCAGCACGATCAGCACGATCAGCACCACGACCACCATGACGCCGACATTGTTGCCGCCGCCCGATGCGGGCGCGGATGATGTCGAGGCGGCCGGAGCCGGTGCGGAGGTCGACGGGGCCGGCTTGGGCGCGGGAGGCGGCGCGGGGGTAGCCTTGACCTCGGAGGACGGCGACGAAGCGGGCTTCGGCGCAGCGGGCTTCGGCGCCGGCGCGCTCACCACCGGACGGAACTGCGTGCGTTCCGCCTCTTCCTCGAAGTCTGTCTGGGCGACCGGTTCGGCGGGCCCGACCACCTTGAAGGTCATCGCATCCAGCTTCACTTCGTCGCCGTTCTTCAGCAGGATCTCATCATGGCGCTTGCCGTTGACGAAGGTGCCGTTCGACGACCCCAGGTCCTTCACGTACAGCGCGCCGGAACGCACGCTGAACTCGGCATGGCGACGGGACACATGCGCGCCGCCGACCACGATATCGCAATGCGGATCACGACCCACCACGGTCGTTCCCTCCACCGGGAACATGCGTCCGGAAATGACGCCGGTCATCGCCTTGACCTGCCACATCGGCGCGGGCTTGGCGGGCAGGTCGCGCTTGACGCCGGGCGCGGGCTCGGGGGGCGCCTTGGTCGGATCGATAATCTGGAGTTCCACCAGGTGCAGGCGGATCACATCTCCAACCTTGACCTCGGTGCGCTGGGTGACAGGCTGGCCGTTCAGGAATGTCCCGTTGACACTGCCCGCATCGCGGACATAGAGCTTGCCTTCTTCCTGCTGCAATTCGGCATGGAAAACGCTGACGCCCTCGTCATTGACAACCAGGCCGTTGCTCTTGTCGCGACCGATGGTCAGGCGCTGGTCAACCAGCCAGAATGCCGGTTGTCGGCGGTCAAGGAACTGGATCTTCAACATGGTGGTGGTCTCTTCCCTACTGTTTTTTGGCGGGAGCCGCCGGCGAGGCTCCCTCATAAACCTGGTTAATGGTGTCCGGGAACCGCATCAGCTCTCCCCTCGGGCCGATCTGCACTTGCAGACCGCGCGTGAAGTCGTAGCGCTGGTTGCTGATCGCCGTGGCGGATTCACTGTCGCGAAGTATCTTGGGCTGCAGGAAGACCAGCAGGTTCCGCTTCGTTTTATTATCACTTTTCGACCGGAAAAGATAACCCAGAACCGGAATTTTTCCCAACAGCGGCACTTCGCTCACCGAAAGCTTGCTGTCGTCCTGGATTAGCCCCCCCAGCACGATCGTCTGACCATCGTCAGCCAGTATCGTTGTTTTAATGGAACGCTTGTTCGTAATCAAGTCCGCCGAGTTGACGCCCTGAACACTTGGTACCACTGAGGACACTTCCTGCTCGACTTCCAGCCGGACCGTACCGCCCTCCCCGATATGCGGCACCACTTTCAACGTGATGCCCACGTCCTGACGCTCGATGGTCGTGAACGGATTGGACGTCCCGGACCCGGACGTCGTCGTGGAGCCGGTGATGAACGGTACATTCTGGCCGACGACGATTTTGGCCTCCTGGTTGTCCAGCGTCATGATGCTCGGCGTGGACAGCAGGTTGGCGTTCGACACGGTATCCAGCGCCTGGATCAGGCCGCCGTAGAAGGTGCGGTCGCCATTGGCGGCCGTCTTGGACTTGCCCACCCCGATGACCGCGCCGGAGGGAATGGAGGTCAGCGTGGGATCACCCTGCTTGGCGGCGATGGCCAGACTGGACAGGGATGCGCCCGCATTGCTGAAGTTGATCAGGCCGACGCCCTTGGAGGGATCGCCGAAGGCCCATTGCACGCCAAGCTGGTCGGCATTTTCGCCGGACACTTCCACGATGGCCGCCTGGATCAGCACCTGCGAGCGGCGCTGGTCCAGCTGCTCGATCACCGAGGCCAGCTCGCGCATCAGCGCCGGATCGGCCTTCACCACCAGCGCGTTCTGGGTTTCATCCGCGATCAGGCTGACGCCGCCGGCGGTCACACCCGCGACACCGGAGGAACTGCCGGGTGTTGTCCCGCCCTGCGG
>JAYRMT010000238.1:0-4025 GCA_041912575.1 Fluviicoccus sp.
GCCCAGGATCAACGCGTGGATATCATGCGTTCCTTCATAGGTATTGACGGCTTCCAGGTTCAGCATGTGACGGATCACGCCGTATTCGTCCGAGACTCCGTTGCCGCCGTGCATGTCCCGGGCCGTGCGGGCGATCTCGATCGCCTTGCCGCAATTGTTGCGCTTGATCAGCGAGATCATTTCCGCGCTGGCCGCGTCGCGATCCAGCGCGCGACCGACCGTCAGCGCTGCGTTGAGCCCGAGGGCGATTTCGGACGCCATGTC
Source organism: Fluviicoccus sp. (assembly GCA_041912575.1). Classification (GTDB taxonomy): domain Bacteria; phylum Pseudomonadota; class Gammaproteobacteria; order Pseudomonadales; family Moraxellaceae; genus Fluviicoccus. The sequence goes on from JAYRMT010000238.1 coordinate 265, forward strand.
CGCGAGCTTCTTCTGGATCAGCTGGTTGGCCGCCAGCGGCTTGCCGAACTGCAGGCGATCGACCGTATAGCGACGCGCGGCATGGAAGCAGGCCTCCGCCGCACCCATCGAACCCCAGCCGATCCCGTAGCGGGCGCGATTCAGGCAGGCGAACGGCGCGGCGATGCTGGTCGCCTCCGGCAGGCGGTTTTCTTCGGGGACGAACACGTTGTCCATGACGATCTCGCCGGTGATCGACGCGCGCAGGCTGAACTTGCCCTCGATCTTCGGCGCGCTCAGACCGGCCATGCCCTTCTCCAGTACGAAACCGTTAATCTTGCCGTCCTCGTTGCGCGCCCAGACCACGAACACATCGGCAATCGGGGAATTGGTGATCCACATCTTGCTGCCGGTCAGCACCCAACCGCCATCGGCGCGCCGGGCGCGTGTCTTCATCCCGGCGGGATCGGAGCCCTGGTCCGGCTCGGTCAGTCCGAAACAGCCCACGAAATCCCCGGATGCCAGCTTCGGCAGGTATTTCTGTTTCTGCGCCTCGGAACCGAAGGTATGGATCGGGTACATGACCAGACTGGACTGCACGCTCATCGCGGAACGGTAGCCGGAATCCACCCGCTCGACCTCCCGGGCCAGCAACCCGTAACTCACATAATTGAGCCCCGCGCAGCCGTACCCCTCGAGCGTGCAACCCAGAAAACCCAGCGCCCCCATTTCCCGCAGGATCTCCCGGTCGAACACTTCATGCCGGAAGGCATCACGCACGCGGGGCTGCAACCTGCCCTGGCAATAATCATGCGCGCTGTCGCGGACCAGGCGCTCCTCGGTCGTCAGCAATGCGTCCAGTTGCAGGACATCGTCCCATTGGCCCGGGGCCAGCTTGTATGAAGCCATGTCGGTGGTTCCTGTGAGATTCCGCCCGCGAGTCTATCGCCCGTCGCGCGGTTTACCAAGCACGCCCGTTCCGGACGGCGGTCCCGCCCTGCTACACTCCCCGGCTCTCCCGGAGCGACGCATGGCCCGCTGGCAAGAAGAACTCAAACAACTGCTGACCCTGATGGGCCCCATCCTCGTCACCCAACTGGCGCAGGCGGGCTATGGCTTTGTCGACACGATCATGGCCGGACAGGTGTCGCCGCTCGATCTGGCGGCGGTCGCCATCGGCGCCGGGCTCTGGCTGCCGGTTTTCCTGCTGATTTCGGGAACGGTCATGGCCACCACGCCGCTGGTCGCCGCCGCCTATGGCGGAGGTCGCCATGCGGACGTGCCGCGCATCGCTCACCAGGCGTTCTGGACCGGCTTGATCTGCGGCGTATTGGGCGGCCTGACCCTGCGTTTCATTCCGTTGTTGTTCGATCACTTGCATGTGCCTGCGCACCTGCAAGGACCGACCCGCCTGTACCTGGAAGGCATCGCCTGGGGCATGCCCGCCGTCGCGTTGTTCTGCGTGCTGCGCTTCTACAGCGAAGCACTGGGCCATACCCGTCCGGTCATGGTCATCAGCGTCATCGGCGTCCTGCTGAACATACCGGCGAATTACGTGTTCATCCATGGGATGTTCGGGCTGCCGGCAATGGGTGGCGCCGGTTGCGGATGGGCCACGGCGGTCGTCATGATCGCGCTGACCGGGCTTCTGCTGGCTTGGGTCATGCTTTCACCCCGCTACGCGCAGCACCGACTGTTCAAGGAGTCGCTGCGGACGGACTGGCCCCGTATACGCCATATCTTTGCGCTCGGCCTGCCGATCGGAATCGCCATCTTTTTCGAGGTCAGCGTGTTTTCGCTGGTCGCCCTGCTGGTCAGCCCGCTCGGGGAACAGGTGGTCGCCGCGCATCAGGTCAGCATGTCGGTCACCTCGCTGCTGTTCATGCTGCCGCTGAGTCTGGCGATCGCCATGACCATCCGCACCGGACAAGCCTTCGGACGTCACGACTGGTCCGGTATCCGGCGGGTGCGTCGCACCGGGCTCGCAGCCACTACGCTGATTGCTTGCCTTTCCGCACTCGGTATCACCGTTTTCCGGGACGATATTACCCGCTTCTATACGACGGATACCCACGTGCAGGGCATTGCCGCCACGCTGCTGCTTTACGCTGCCGCCTATCAGGTGTTTGACGCCCTGCAGGTCGGCGCCGCCGGCTGCCTTCGTGGTGTGCAGGACACTCGCAGTCCGATGGTGCTGACGTTGATCGCCTACTGGGTGATCGCGATGCCGGTCGGCTACAGCCTGGGCATGACGGACTACTGGACGGCGCAACCCTTGGGCGCGGCGGGATTCTGGACCGGCCTGGTCGCCGGGCTGGGCGCGGCATGCGTGCTGTTGAACCTGCAACTGGTCCGGCGCTTGCGGAAACTGGAAAAACACTGGTCCTGAATCATCCCTTGCGGATCAGATAGACGTACTCGTCGCCGCGGCGCTCACAGAAAACCAGCTCATGACGCAGGAAGGTGCAGAATTTCGGAATGTCCCGCTCGGTTGACGGATCGGTGGCCAGCACCTTGACCACCTCCCCGCTCGCCATCGCCCGGACTGTCTTGTGCAACAGCATGACGGGCTCAGGGCAGGTCAGGCCCCGCGCATCCAGATGATGCCCGGCGGAGGGAATGGCGGTTTCGCGTGATTCGATCATCGTTTTCACGGCATCAAATAAAGGACATTATACCAGCACCCTTGGATTGATAGCCCTCCCCCAACGGACAGCCGGCCACAGCAGCGCAAAGCCAAACCCCATCGCCAGCAGGTAATACACCGTATATCCCAAGGTCTGCGCAACGATGCCGGCCCCCATATGCGCCAAGCCCCCGGTCACCGCCAGCAGGCTGACTTGCAAGGTGAAATCCGAGCCGGCGTGCGCATGCCGCGCATGATCCATCACCACCGTCAGCAGCGCCACGGTGGCCAGCCCGCCCGCCAGATGCTCCGCGGCATTCAGGGCATACGCCCACCCGGGCTCTTGCGGACTGCACGGCAGCCAACCCGCCGAAAGCAGGCCGTATCCGCCCAATCCCAACGCCTGCACGACACCGAAGCCGATCAGCGCTCGCACTCTTCCCAACCGGTTCACCAGCAGGCCGCCCAGTCCCGCCCCCAGCACGGTGCCCGCCGACCCGAGGACCGTAATCTGCAAGCCCAGCTGCCTGAGATCGAATCCCATGTCGACCAGCATCGGCTTGACCATGGCCGAGCCGAAACCTTCGGCAACCTTGTAGGTCAGCAACACCGGCAACCAGAGGCGAACGCCGGGCGTGCGCAGGAAAGCGCGGAAAACCTCGGAATACGACGCGTGCCGGGGCTCGGCAGCTGCCCCGTCAGTTTCCCGGAAAACCGCCATCGGCAGTGTCAAGACCAGGAGGAGCACGGACACGCCCAGGAACGCCCCCGACCATGTCCACGCCCCCAAGAGGTACAGCAGCAATCCGCCCCCCAGAATCAGGCCGGCCCGGTAGCCCGCCACCTGGATACTGTTCCCCGCCGCCCGCTCCCCGGGCTGCAGCGTACGCACCGCCAAGGCATCGGTCGCGATATCCTGGGTTGCCGCCATGAGATTCAGCAAGAACATCAGCACGAAAAATTCCGCGAGTCCCGCTGACGTCCTCAGACTGGCCGGATCAAAGCCCGCAATCGCGGCTATCGCCCCGACGCAGAACAATTGCAGCGGCAGGATCCAGCTTCGCGAGCGACCTAACCGCGGCCAGTACCATCGGTCCACCCAGGGCGCCCAGAACGCCTTCAGGGCCCACGGTGCAGCAAGCAGCGCCGTCAGGCT
>JAYRMT010000239.1:0-3993 GCA_041912575.1 Fluviicoccus sp.
GATGTCTGCCCTGCAATTGCTGAATGAACACCGCTGTTTCGGCGGCGTTCAGCGCTTTTACAAGCACGATAGCCGCGAGATCGGCCTGCCGATGCAGTTCGCCGTGTACCTGCCCCCGCAGGCGGCGCAGGGTCCGGTGCCTGTCCTGATTTATCTGGCCGGGCTGACCTGTACCGAGGAAACCGCGACGATCAAGGCCGGGGCGCAGCCATGGGCGGCGCGGCACGGGCTGGCGCTGGTGATGCCGGACACCAGCCCGCGCGGGGCCAACCTGCCGGGGGACAGCGACAGCTGGGATTTCGGTGTCGGGGCGGGCTTCTATCTGGATGCGACGCAGCTGCCGTGGGCGGCGCATTACCGCATGGAAAGCTACGTGGTGCGCGAACTGCCGGAGTTGTTGAAGGAACTGCCGCTGGATGTTTCACGCATGGGCATCTGCGGCCACTCGATGGGCGGTCACGGCGCGCTGACGCTGGCGCTGAGGCATCCGGGCGTATTCCGCTCGGTGTCGGCCTTCGCGCCGATTGCCGCGCCGACGCGCTGTCCGTGGGGGCGGAAGGCGTTCAGCGGTTATCTGGGGGAAGACCGGGAGGTGTGGCAGCGGCATGACGCCAGCGAGCTGATGGCGCAGGCCGCCAATCCTTTCCCGGAGGGCATCCTGATCGACCAGGGGCTGGCCGACAAATTCCTGGCGGAGCAGCTGTATCCGGAGGCGTTCGAGGAGGCCTGTGCACGGGCCGGACAGCCGTTGACGCTGCGGCGGCATGCCGGATACGACCACGGCTATTACTTCATTCAGAGTTTTATCGCGGATCACCTCGCGCATCACGCGCGGGTGCTGGCGGGTTAGGGCTCAGGCGCGCGGATCGGTCACCGTCGGCTGGTGGCCGGACAGGGTCTGCGAGCCGACGATGATCATGCGCAGCATGACCGTGGTCTGTTCAATGATGGCGGGGTGCTTGTCGCGGGGCAGGTCCATGGCGGCGGCCCCCATCGCGAAGACGAGCCGGGTGATCGCCTTGCTGACCAGCGCCGGTTCGAACAGCGGCGTGTTGTGCAGCGCGGCCAGCCGCACCAGGTCTTCCTGCAGTTCTTCCTCGAAATAGCGCAGCTGGTTTTCCACCGCCTGCTTGAAGGCGGGCGAACCGACCGTACCCTCGCGCAACAGCAGCGTCAGGTAACCCTCGTCAGCGTACAGCTGCTCCATGAACACTTCCACCGAGGAGCGGGTGACGGTGCGCCGGATGACCGCGCGGTGCCGCGCCTCGCCGATGACCCGGCGCAGCGAGCTGCCCGCCAGTTCGATCAGCGCGATGGCCAGTTCGTCGGTGTCGCGGAAATGGCGGTAGAAGCTGTTGGGCGCGATGCCGGCGGCGCGCGCCACCTCGCGCAGGCTGAGCGTGGAGACGCTGCGGTTCGGGCCTACCAGTTGCAGGGCGGCCTGGATCAGGTCCTCGCGGGAGATGACGGCGCGGCGTCCGGGACCGGTGGCGGTTTCGGCGACGGGCAGTTCATCGGCGGGAATCGGGGTGGACGGCATGGCAGGGACCGTTTCTCATGTTATGGCGGTAATTATACACCTGTAGACAGATTCGGCACGTCGCCTGAAAGGTAGGAGTTCTATTGCTATACACTTGTATAGACAGATGTGAATTAATGATTATAATGTGCGCAAATCCCTTGCCGGAGGAGCGCCATGACCGCCGCCCTGTCTTCCCGCCTTGCCCGACTCGCCGAACCGCTGGTGTCCGCGCCGGTCTTCGATTTCTGGGCTGCCCGTCTCGGCGGCACGCTGGCCTGGCGGCGCACCCTGGCGCGTGTGGTCGAGCGCCATGTGGAGTCGCGCGACACCGTGACGCTGGTGCTGCAGCCGAACCGCCATTTCCGCGGCTTCCGGCCTGGCCAGCATGTCAACGTCACCGTGGCGGTGAACGGCGTGCAGCTGACCCGCAGCTACAGTTTCAGCGATGCGCCCCGCGCCGACGGCCGGGTGGCGATCACGGTGCGTCAGATGCCGGGCGGCCGCGTCAGCGAGCAGCTGGTGCGCCGGACGGCGGTCGGCGACATTCTGGAGCTGGGCGATGCCTGGGGCGACATGACCGCCGACGCCGTGGGCGCGGACCGACCGTTGCTGCTGCTGGCGGCGGGCAGCGGTATCACCCCGTTGCGCAGCCTGCTGCGTGACCGGCTGGCCCGCTCCGGCGATGCGCCGGTGGTGCTGGCCTACTGGGCGCGCACCCGCGCCGACCTCGCCTTTCTGGAAGAGTTCCGCACGCTGGCGACGCGGGATCGCCGTTTCCGTTTCCAGCCCTTCCTGACCCGGGAGACCGGTCTGGCCGCCGGTGAATTGTCCGGTCGTGTTACGGCCGAGGCGCTGGCCGACCTGATCCCCGCCGGGGACGCGCCGGTGGCTTGCGCGTGCGGGCCGCAAGGTTTCGTCGACAGCGTCAGCGCGCTGGTCGCCCCGCTGGCCGCCCGGGTCTTCGCGGAATCCTTCACGCCGATGGCCGCCCCGACCATTGCGGACGCCGGGACCGTGCGGGTCACGCTGGCGCGCAGCGGCCGCACGCTGGCCGTGGACGCCGGGCAACCGCTGCTGGCCGCGCTGGAAGCGGAAGGCGTCTATCCCGCCTCGGGCTGCCGTCGCGGCATCTGCCATTCCTGCGCCTGCACCAAGTCCGCCGGGGTCACCGAGGACGTGCAGAGCGGGACGCTCGACCGCGAGGACCACGCCACCGTGCGCCTCTGCGTCAACCGCGCCCGTACCGACCTCACCCTCGATCTTTGATTTCAGGAGAACAGCGATGACCGCCGCGCTGCCGATGTCCCTGTCCGCCCGCCAGCTGGACGCCCTTGCCGCCGAACTCGACGCCCTGCGCGACCGTGTGCGCGCCGACCTGGGCGAGCGGGACGCCCGCTACATCCGCACCATCTACAAGGCCGTGCGCTACACGGAGTTCGCCGGTCGCGCCACCCTGATGACGCTGGGCTGGCTGCCGCCCGCCTGGCTGCTCGGCACGGGCCTGCTCGGGGTGTCGAAGATCCTCGACAACATGGAGCTGGGCCACAACGTCATGCACGGCCAGTACGACTGGATGCGCGCCCCCGCGCTGAACGGCAAGACCTTCGAGTGGGATATCGTCGGTACGTCCGACAACTGGCGCTACACCCACAACTACAGCCACCACACCTGGACCAACGTGCGCGGCATGGACGACGACATCGGCTACGGTCTGCTGCGGCTGTTCCCCGAACAGCGCTGGAAGCCGATGTACGTGGCGCAGCCCGTCTACGCGATCCTGTTCGCGCTGCTGTTCCAGTGGGGCGTGGCGATCCAGAACCTGGAGCTGGGCAAGGTCGCCAAGGGCAAGAAGTCGAAGGAGCAACTGAAGGAAGAGTGGCGGCCGCTGGCGCAGAAGATCCGCCGCCAGCTGCTCAAGGATTACGCCGTCTTCCCGCTGCTGGCCGGTCCGAACGCGCTGCCGGTGCTGCTTGGCAACCTGACCGCCAACGGCATCCGCAACCTGTGGACCTTCACCATCATCTTCTGCGGCCACTTCACCACCGACGCGCAGATTTTCCCGAAGGACTGCGTGGAGAACGAGTCGCGCGGCCACTGGTACTGGCGGCAGATCCTCGGTTCGTCGAACCTCACCGGCGGCAAGCTCTTCCACATCCTGAGCGGCAATCTCAGCCACCAGATCGAGCATCACCTGTTTCCGGACATTCCCTCCTGCCGTTATGCCGACATGGCCCCGGAAGTGAAGGCGATCTGCGCGCGTTACGGCATCCGCTACAACCAGGGGTCGCTGTGGAAGCAGTTCGGGCAGGTGGCGGGACGGATCGTAAAATACGCGTTACCGGAGCGGAAGGCGGCAAAGCCGAGTGCGATCCCGGCCTAAGCCTTGGCCTGCATTGACTTTCCCGGGTGGCCGTCCTATGGTTTTGCCGAGTGGAGGCTATCCCATGAATACGGCTGAGAAAATTTATCGC
>JAYRMT010000240.1:0-3982 GCA_041912575.1 Fluviicoccus sp.
TCCCTGAAAAGCTATAGGCAGTGTCGTGAGAATGCTGGAAAGAGAGGAGTGCAACGGCTGCAAAATCAGCTTATTGACGGCCATTTCCCAGCCGTTTAGTCTTCAGCCCAATACACCCGCCAAGCTTAAGCCTCACTCCGCTGAGACTGCTCAAATCGCGCGGGTCTTTTATTCAGGCCTCGTATTCAACCCGCTCACGCGGCAAAAACACCGCCTTGATGCAGTTCGGATTCAGCACCGCAATCTGGATGTGGTTCTGTTTGCGGAATCCCGCACCCTCATACAAGGGTTCCCCTTCCCAAAAAGCGGCTCGGACCGAGTCGAAGATGATGCCAGCGTCACGCGCCATGTGATGAGCATAACGAATAACCGCACAGTCCAATTCCCGCTTGCGGAAATCAAAATCATGCGGACCGAATTGGCCGTTGGATGGCAATGGCATGCCCCGCTCTTCCAGTGAGCGGCGCATCTCGGTGTAAGCAAAGGCAAGGAAGTCCAGATGCTTCTGATCCAGTAAATCCAGGCAGTGACCCAGATCAATCAATGTGCCCAGGACAAAGGGGTCAGTGATTTTCGTATCAGCGCGTGTGGCGTCAAGCATGGCGTACTGACGGGCGCGTTCAAGATTGTTTTCCCAGAAATATACGCCTTCGCCCAGCCAATCGTAGTCGTTGGTACTGCGAAGAAAATGATCTTGCTGATTGAGGATTTTGAAGGCAACAGCCTTGTCCAGCCCGTGAAATCCGTAAACCAAGGCGGGTTTGGTAGCGTACAAGCATCAATCCTTGATGGTGAGGTTCCGTTCCCTGTCCTTGCGAACAGTCTCTTCAGAAAAGTAACGTGGATCGTAGTGACCACTGGCATCAAGGATGTGAGCCTTTTTCAGTAACTCCATCCGCTGCTCGGGCGTGCGGGCCTTAGCAGACGCCTTGACCTTTTCGGTCAATTCAGTGATGGACATGGAAAACCCCGATAATGCGCAAGAAATCAGCGAATGATTGCACTTTAGTCAAAAGGTTGGGGATTTTCAATGTCCTTGATGCGGACGACCGGGATGAGATTGCCGCCGAGCGTCGCCAACAACGCTTGCAAGCCGTCTGAGTCTGTTCCGTCGTCAAGCCGGAACTGTTTTTCGGAGCCATGCGGTGAATTTTCATGGGTGGACGGATTAAAGCTGGAGGATTGGGAGCTGTAGTTTTCCGGGACTGTGGGGGTCAGGCACTCTTCCCGTCACCCTCCGCCGCATTGTTGAATGCCGTGATGTGCGCCACCTGGAACACCCCCTGCAAAGACCGCAACTCCGCCTCGTGCAGCGCCGCCAGCCGCGCCAGGATGTCCGCCCCCTTCGCCAGCAGATGCACCTCCACCTGCCGCCGGTCGCGCGCGCTCGGCCGCCGTTCCACCAGTCCCGCCGCCTCGCAACGTCCCAGCAGCGCCACCGCGCCGTGATGCTTCACCTGCAAGCGTTCCGCCAGCTCGCCCACGGTCGCCCACTCGCGGCCCGGAAAGCCGCGCACATGCAGCAGCAACTGGTACTGCAACGGCGTGATGCCCTCGCGGTCGGCGGCTTCCTCGCTGAAATGCAGGAAGCGCCGCAGCTGGTATCGGAATTCGGAAAGCGCTTCGTATTGCGCCTTGTGCAGCGGACCGGGCGTCGGATCAGCCATGGGAATCTCCGGTTTGTATCAAAATATGATACAGTTTTTGACTTTCGACAGGGCCGCAACGGCGCGGCCATGGCAGGGGCGATGACATCGGCGTTACGGGAACGGTTCCGGGCATTCATACCGGAGCCGCTGCATGCGGGCAACCGCGAAATCGCCGCCGCGTGCGTCGGCGTGCTGCTGGGACTGGTGTTGACCGAGGGCCTGTGCGGACTGCTGCCCGGCGGCGGCCCCGCGCTGATCGCCCCGATGGGGGCGTCGGCGCTGTTGGCCTTCGCGCTGCCGTCCAGTCCGCTGGCGCGGCCGTGGGCGATGGTGGGCGGCAATCTGGTCTCCGCGCTGGTCGGGGCCGCCTGCGCCTCCGTGCTCCCGCACGCCGGGCTGGCGGCGGGGGCGGCGGTCGCGCTGTCGATCGCCGTCATGTTCGCCTTGCGCTGCCTGCATCCGCCGGGTGGCGCGATCGCGCTGAGCGCGGTGCTGGGCGGTTATCCCCTGCATGACGGCGGTCTGGCCTTCGCTTTCGGACCGGTACTGGCCAATACCCTGGTGCTGGCGGGCAGCGCGGAACTCTATAACCGTCGCCTGAAACGCGGCCGCTATCTGCCCCATCCGCCCGCGCCGGCCGGCCACCACACCGCAGACCCCCGCCCGAGCGAGCGCATCGGCTTCAACGCCGAGGATCTCGACCGCGCGCTGGACGAGCACGAAGAACTGCTCGATGTCAGCCGCGACGACCTGATGGACATCTTCCGCACCGCCGAATGGCATGCCCATCACCGCCGCTTCGGGCAGGTGCGCTGCCTTGACATCATGGCGCGCGACGTGGTCAGCGTGCGCCCGACGACGACGCTGGCGGACACCTGGACGCTGCTGGCGCGGCACAAGGTCAAGGCGCTGCCGGTCGTGGATGCGGACCAGCGCCTGGCAGGCATCGTCACCCTGCATGACCTGTTGCTGGGTGGCCGTGAGTCGGTCTTCGCGTCCCGACATCCGCTGCGCAGCGGCGCGGAGCCGGTGGCGACGGTGATGACCGTGAACGTGCACACCGCGACGCCCGCGCAGTCCATCGCCGATCTGGCCGGACTGTTCAGCGACGGCGGCTTGCACCACCTGCCAGTGGTGGACGGCGAGCGGCGGGTGGTGGGCATGATCAGCCAGTCCGACCTGGTGGCGGCCTTGTTCCAGGTGCGGGTGTAGCGGCGGGTTTTACCGTCTGTACACGGCCGTGGCCCGCCGGTTCGTGGTAAAACGGAACCCGTTTTCCCTCCCCATCCAAAGGACGCCCCCATGAAAACCCGCGCCGCCGTCGCCTGGAAAGCCGGACAACCCCTTACCATCGAAGAAGTCGACCTGGCCGGCCCGCGCGCCGGGGAAGTACTGGTCGAGGTCAAGGCCACCGGCATCTGCCATACCGATTACTACACCCTGTCCGGCGCCGACCCCGAGGGCGCATTCCCGGCCATTCTCGGTCACGAGGGCGCGGGCGTGGTGCTGGAGGTGGGCGCGGGCGTGACCACGCTGAAACCCGGCGATCACGTCATTCCTCTCTACACGCCGGAATGCCGCCAGTGCAAATTCTGCCTGTCGCGCAAGACCAACCTTTGCCAGGCCATCCGCAGCACGCAGGGCCGCGGCCTGATGCCCGATGGCACCTCGCGCTTCTCGCTGAACGGCGAACCGCTGCTGCACTACATGGGCACCTCCACCTTCTCCAACCACATCGTGGTGCCGGAAATCGCGCTGGCGAAAATCCGTGAGGATGCGCCCTTCGATAAGGTCTGCTACATCGGCTGCGGCGTCACCACCGGCGTCGGCGCGGTGGTGTTCACCGCCAAGGTGGAAGCCGGCGCGAACGTGGTGGTGTTCGGGCTGGGCGGCATCGGCCTGAACGTGATCCAGGGCGCGAAGATGGTGGGCGCGGACAAGATCATCGGCGTCGACATCAATCCGGCGCGTCAGGCGCTGGCCCGCCAGTTTGGCATGACCCACTTCATCAATCCCAACGAAGTCGAGAACGTGGTGGATACCATCATCCAGCTCACCGACGGCGGCGCGGATTACAGCTTCGAGTGCATCGGCAACACCAAGGTGATGCGACAGGCGCTGGAGTGCTGCCACAAGGGCTGGGGCCAGTCGATCATCATCGGCGTGGCGGAAGCGGGCGCGGAAATCTCGACGCGGCCGTTCCAGCTGGTGACGGGCCGCGTCTGGAAGGGCTCGGCCTTCGGCGGCGCGCGCGGGCGGACGGATGTGCCGAAGATCGTCGACTGGTACATGGACGGCAAGCTCAACATCGACAGCCTGATCACCCACAAACT
>JAYRMT010000241.1:0-3936 GCA_041912575.1 Fluviicoccus sp.
CTGCCTTTGAAAAACGTGTAGGTGCCTTCGACTTCGACGCTGGAAACCGCGTTGACTGCCGAGTACCGGACTGTGGTCAGAGTGACTGGCCACCTCGACAGGCGCGCAACGGCCTCGTGAGCGTGGACCAGTGCCGCAGGGCCCTGGAACGAGGCGCGGAAGCGACCTTGTGATCCGACCGTTTCAGGAGAAAGTCCGAGGTTTGGCGGGGGCGTCACCACAACTGGCTGTGCAGGCTCAATCTGCATACCGGGCACAGCAGTCGCAAGGTCCGTATTCATCCGGAAGCTGAGTTCTTCGGCGCTAGCGAACTGAACCAGCGGCCGCCCATCAGCTGCGGGGGCGCTGACGGGGATGCGGGAAGTAGTTGCCAGGCGCGTGTCAAAGTCCTGGACAGCGCCTGGTACCTTGCCTTTGTCCAATGCGAAGGTGTACTTGTCGGTACCCGCCCATGCAACGTTACACGCTTCAAGGCCGCAATCCATTGACACGGGCGTATATCCATGGGCGATGAACGGAACGGCGCGCCGCGCACCCTCCCATTGGCTCCAGGCACTGCTCACGCGGCCAACGGAAGTTTCGACTTCCATCCTCTTTTTGTCGACAGCAGCGCGAAATTCACCAATCAGCTTTTGCCGCTCGGCCTCGGTTTGCTGGGCAGTCAGGGCCGCCTGTGCTGCCTTTGCCATTCCTTGCTGGTTGGCATCCGCATTCTTGCGAACACGCTGGTATGTCATCCAAGCGAGATACCCGCCGGCAATCAGCGCGACCAAAAGGAAGACCTTCAAGATTGCGGCTAATGACACGCTTTGACGAACGAGCATCGCCGCCTGCAGCTGCTTTTTCTTGATTTCCTTGTCGACAATTTTCTGGTCAAGCGCTGCCAGAACATCCTCCAAGGTCATCCCAGCGCCCAGCTGATCCCCCACCATTTCAGCCTCGCTGAAGAAGTGCGTCCATTCGATCAGCGTGTTGCGCGCTTCGGCGATGGGGATAAGCTTGTCGTAAAGGGGAACGGGCTTGCCGTCCTGAATCGAGCAAATCCACGCCTCTTCTTCTGAAACTGCCTGGCACACGATGCACGTCGGAACAACAAGCCCGATGATCAGCGCCGCTGCGTAAGCTTTCCCCTTGACCTGCCCTTCGTACAGGCCCAACCAGAAGCGGCCATCTGCAGGAACCACAACGCGCTGGGCGCCAGGCATGGCTTTGCTGCCCATGCGAACTTCCGCGCTGTCTTGTGCCATCGACCAGTTCAGGCCGAGCGCAAGTTGGAGTTTGTTGTGGACAATCAGCATATGTGCGCCTTGCTACTTGGCCGCGGGCGCGACCGGCGCAGGTTGCGGTGCGGCCGCCTGCGGTTGTGCTGGCGCCTTGGCAGCTGCAGCCGCAACAGAGGCGCCGGCATCAGGTGCCAAACGGATTGAGGGCGGTGCAGGCAGCAGGCTCGGATTGATCGGCAGCGGGCCGCCGGGCAGCGGGGGCGCGCCACCAGGAAGCCCCGTCACCTGGGCGCCGGCGATGAATTCGAGCGGGACCGCCTTGGAGTTCTTGCCAGTCCCCACTGCCAACGTCACTTGCCGCGGCGTGATGGAGGCCACCGACATACCCGGGCGGACCGTCTGGCCCTCGGTGTAGTTAGTCACGGCTCCGGTGGACATTTGCAGGCGCGCGACTAGCTTGTTTTCCATGCCCATTACAGCAACAACCTTGGGCAGCGACGAAACGGTGTTCCCAGCGGAGCGCGCAAGTGCGGCATTCAGCTGTTCTTCCTGAGTGAGCAATTCGATCTGCGCGGCCATGACCGCCTTGCGCTCAGCAACTGTTGCCTGGGCATGGGCCTGTGAGCCAACCAGCGCCGCAAACAAAAGCGGGAGCAATGCAATGAACTTAGACATTCTTCTGGCCTCCTGAGACCTGCATGACGATGACCACCATCTGGCGTGCCGAGGCTGTCGCGGCCGATGCGCCGCCCGTGTTGATCGCGTTGTCGAGGGTTGTTCGGTCCTGGTCGAAGCCGAACAGGACAATGGATTGCCCGTCGCGCACAAACGCCTGCTGTTGCAGAGATTGGGAGCTGATCTGCGGGGTCTGGATCGAGCTGGTGCCGCTGTTGACCTGGGTCAGGGCCGTCAGGCTGGAAATCTGCATCTGGTACTGCAGCAGGATCCTGTTGCCGTCCAAAATCAGCGGCAAGAAATTCGCGGTGAATCCCACTACCCGCGTACCAGGGGTAAGCGTGCTGGTGCTGCCAACGTTCGCTGTCTGGGTCGTCGCCGAGCTGGCCAGGTAGTTCACTTCGTTCGCCACCTGAATTGGTGCGGGCTGCCCATTCACGGCGATGACCTGACCTTGCGTCTGCAGGGCCACACGCCCGAACTGCTGCAGGGCTTGAACGACAAGCTGGGAGCCGCTGACCCGGCTGGCCGGGCTTGCACTGATGGTTAGTTGCCCTGGGTTGCCATTGCCCGCGCGCAGGGGTGATGCGCCGACGATGGACACACCGGTGCTGTTCAACCGCTGGTACAGCGCATCCAGCGAAAAGCCCAGCGACGCCTGGTTGTCGAGCGACAGGCTGTAGATCTTGATGTCCACCATCACGTTCTGGGCAAAACGCTGGTTGATGGATTCAACATATGCGGCCACGCGTTGCACCGCATGCGGCCGGGCCGTGATCGTGATCAGGCCGAGTTCGGGGTTCGCAGCTGCGCGTCCAGCAGAGCCGCTGGCCGACATAGCACTTCCGGGTGCCCCTGCAGCCGCACCGCCGCCAGCCGAACCTGCTCCGCCGGAGGATGACGCTGGCGAGTTACCCTCCGACAGGATGCTCTGAATACCACCCATGATGCTTTTCCACGGGTCGACGATCAAGGTCGAGCCGACCGACACGTTCCCGCCGCCTGACGCGCCGCCGCCGCCGCCACCACTGCCACCGCCAGTGACGCCGGCAAGGGAGATGGTTGCTGCAATGTTCTTGGCGCCGGGCGGCAGGTACAGTGAAAGGGTCCGCGTTTCGTAGCGGAAAAAGTCGACGGTGTTCGTCTTGGCGTTGTAGCGCCACGATGCGCTTTCACGGGCTGACAGATCGTCCAACAGGCCCCGAAGTGTGCCGTTGTATTCGATCTGGACACGCCCAGTGATCTGGGCCCCAGGCAACTGCCCTGGTTGCGGCAGTGCCATGCCCGGAGCGGCGTCGCTGGACGTCGTTTCCTGATTCAGGATGCGGATGCCCACCAGGCCGGACACAGTCTCCAGCACGTCGCTGAGCGCTTGCGCCCCTTGCGTGGAGTAAGTGACCTTTTTCGCGAACACGGGCGGAAGTGCGGTGGGGTCGACCAGCACGACTTCCTCGCCGGCCAGCCGCGGGCGATCAGTACGCACCACCGATCCGCTGGCCGTGTTGTTGACCGCTGCGTCCCGCAGCGCGATCGCCGTGGTCTCGGTACGGGTGATCTTTTCGTCGTTTTGCTTGACGCTCGCACAGCCCACGGTCATTGCAATGGCCACGGCCGCCGCCACGGGGCGGAGAAAGAATTCAGAACGCTTCACTACGGACCTCCAGGCTCAGAACTTCCATTACCTTGTTGCCCGCGCTGATGCGCAGCGCAATCGGCTTGCCTTCCTCGCGCAGGATGTCGATCACCTCGGAAACGGCTTCGGATACGTCAGCGCGACTGATAACCGTGTCCCGAATGGTTTTCCAGCTCACGCGGTGGTGCCAGTAGATTTCCCAGCCTGTGCGCGCAGCCCACGCTGCCATCTCGGTACTGATGGGTTGCCCGCCGCGCAGCAAAAAACCAGCCTGGGCGGGCGTCTGTTCCACGGGCCGAGGAAGCTGCCGTGTGGCCGCCGGCGCAAACGGAAGTGCGGGCAGATCCATGAAAGGCTCCTGCACGCGTTCAATGGCCTGTGCAGCTGCACCATTCGACGCGAACA
>JAYRMT010000242.1:0-3911 GCA_041912575.1 Fluviicoccus sp.
GGATAAGCCAGCCACCAGCCGAAGACCCGCTGCCGGGTGCGACGCGACGCCACCTCCATATCGGAGGACCACGCCTCACGGGTGCCCTTGACCGCGAAATCACGCAGGATCTGTCGTCGACCGAAATTCCAGGTATCGTGACTGAACTTTCCGATGTCGTTGTAGAATTTCGGCTTGCCGTATTCTTGCAGGATATCGCCGGCCTTGTGCCACCCTTCCCGGACGTTCCGACCCGGCACGACATAGCCGGGAACAATCCATACATCGTACAAGCGGTCTTGTTCATCGTGCATTTGCCCGCGCACGACCAGTTCCTTTTTCTGTGCTCCGGTCAGGAAATAGTCCCCGGCGTGAGCGAATTGCCCGACCGTACACAGTAATGCCGAAACTGCCCATAAACGCTTCATGATCATTCCCGCAGCAATAACAAGGGTATTTGCCTATGATGGCGGGTATTGCCTTTCCCTGCCAGTGTTACGGCAACCGGGGGATCGCGAGACCGCTTCCTTCCGCCAGCGTGATGAACGACGCCGCATCAACATCCTGCCGGGCCAAGGCCGCGCCGAGGTCGCGCACCGGCGCGTCGATCGGCTCATCAGTGAGCTGGAACGTGTTGAAATGGATGCCGATTGACAGCGACGCCTCAAGATCCTGATGCGCCATGACGGCGTCGAGAGGATTCATATGCACCTCCCGCATCAGCTCGCGCGGTTCATAGGCGCCGATCGGCAGCAACGCCACGCGGGGGGCGCCCAAGCGCTCGCGGATTTCGCGGAAATGCGGCGCGTAACCGGTGTCTCCGGCGAAATACGCATGCCCTGCCGGGGTCATGACCGACAGTCCGCCCCAGAGCGCGGCATTGCGGTCACGCATGCCGCGACCGGAAAAGTGACGGGCCGGCACATAATGCAGATGCACATCCTCATCGATACGGCAGGACTCCCACCAGTCGAGCTCCGTCACATCCAGTCCGTACCGGGACAGATAAACCCGGTTGCCGATCCCGGTCACCACGCGGCAGCGATCCCGCTCATGCAACCAGAGCAAGCTGGCGAGATCCAGATGATCATAGTGATTATGGCTCAACAGAATGGCGTGAATGGGCGGCAGGTCCTCCAGTGCGATCCCGGCAGGCCGGGCGCGCTTCGGGCCCATATTGGCGAAGGGACTGCAACGTTCCGACCAGACCGGATCCGTCAGGAAGTTCCACGGACCGATTTGCAGCAACAAGGTGGCGTGCCCGACAAACCAGACCTTCCAGTCCGACGGATCATCGCTGTAATGCGCGGTCGGCTTCGGGAAAGCCTGGTTCAGAAGACCGGACGGCCAGGTGTTCCGTTCGCGGGTCAGCAACCAGTTGAACAGCTTGCCGTAGTCACGTGCATCCTTGATCCACGGATTGAAAAAGCGGCGGCCGTTGAAGTGAGGCGCCTGCGCAACCTCAGCCAGTGACGGCTTTTGCAGAAGTTCGGAAAT
Source organism: Fluviicoccus sp. (assembly GCA_041912575.1). GTDB lineage: Bacteria > Pseudomonadota > Gammaproteobacteria > Pseudomonadales > Moraxellaceae > Fluviicoccus. Next base: position 1,477 of record JAYRMT010000242.1, read on the forward strand.
GACGTTCCTGGTCGGCAACTCGAAGGTTCGCGACATGACTGCTTGGTCCTCAAAAGCACCGTCACCCGCAGGTGATCATGGCGCGCTACTTCACGAAATCCCGCTCGCCGGCTCCGCCAACACGCCGTCCTTTGCCGCAACATGGTGTCGCCCGAGCACCAGATAGGCGCAGGGAACCACGAACAACGTGAACAACGTCCCCAACGACATGCCGCCCACAATCACCCAACCGATGGGATGCCTCGCTTCCGCACCCGCTCCGACGGCATGCGCCAGCGGCAATGCGCCCAGCACCATGGCCGCCGTGGTCATCAGGATGGGCCTCAGGCGCAGGGAAGCAGACTCAATGACTGCCTCGACGCGCCCTCGCCCTGCTTCCTGCAACTGGTTGGCGAACTCCACCAGCAGGATGCCGTGTTTGCTGATCAGGCCGACCAGCGTGATGAGTCCGATCTGACTGTAAACATTAAGCGTCCCCCCGGTCCACTTCAAGGCAGCAACGGCGCCCAGCATGGCCAGCGGCACCGAGAAGAGGATGATCAGCGGATCACGGAAGCTTTCGAACTGCGCCGCCAGGACCAGATAGATAAATATCAGGGCGAGTCCGAACGCGGCGGCCAGGGCGCTGCCGGAGGCCATGAACTCCCGGGACTGGCCGGACCAGTCGTAACTCACCGTGGGATTGTTCACTTCACGCACCGCCTGCTGCATGAAGGTTATGGCCTCGCCGAGCGAGTAGCCGGGGGCCAGGTTGGCCGTGATCTTGGCGGAGCGCAGCTTGTTGAAATGCGCCAGGTCGGACGGCGTGATCGTTTCCTGCCGTTTTACCAGCGCACTGAGCGGGATGGACTGCCCCTGCGCATTGCGGACGTAGATAGCCGCGATCTGCTCGGGCGTTTGCCGCTCGTCCGGCGCCAACTGGACCATCACATCGTACTGGTCGCCCGCCAGCTTGAACGTCGTGACCTTGCGGCTGCCCAACAAGGTTTCCAGCGCTCGGCCGACATCGCTGATACCGACGTTCAGCAACGCAGCCTTGTCGCGATCGATCGTCAATGACAACTGGGGTTTATTCAGCTTGAGATCGGACATCGCATTCACCAACCCGGGATTCTGGCTGACTTTCGCCATCAAGGCCTTGATGGTTTTGCTCAGATCCTCATAACTGCCGGTTGTCTGCACCACGAAATCGACCGGGCTGCTGGAAGCACTCTGCCCCAATGACGGCGGAAGCGAGGCCAGCGCCATTACGCCCGGAACCCGCCACAATTTGGGCCGCAAATCCTCAGCAATCTGCTGGGTGCTTCGGTTACGTTCCTCCCACGGTTTGAACCGATTGAAGCTGATGAACTTGGTATCATCCGGAAAGCCGGTGATCAGAAAAGTGGACGTCCGCTCAGGCACCTGCTGGTATATTTTCTCGACTTGCAAACCATAACGATCCATGTAGGCCGGAGAAGCCCCCTCAGGCGCCACGCCGATGGACAGGATCACACCCCGGTCTTCGGTCGGGGACAACTCGCTCGGCAAGCCGCGGAAAAGTACCGCCATCACACCAATCAAGCCGATGGCCATCAACAGCACGCCCCATCGGAAGCGCAAGGCGCGTGCTAGCACCGCCCGATATCCCCGCGTCAGGGCGACAAGCCCGTTCTCGATCCAGCGATACAGCACATTACCCTCGCCCATGTGCGGTTGCAGCAATCTGGCGCTCATCATCGGCGACAACGTTAATGCGCAAAAACCCGACACGATCACGGCGGACGCCAAGGTCAGAGCGAATTCCGCGAACAGCTTGCCGGTTCGTCCCTCGGTAAACGCCAGCGGGGCAAAAACCGCCGCTAGCGTGCACGTCATCGCCAGAACGGCAAAACCGATCTCGCGTGAGCCCTGCAAGGCAGCCTCCCACGGCGTCTTGCCCTCCTCGACATGGCGATGGATATTCTCAAGCACGACAATCGCATCATCCACCACCAACCCGACCGCCAGCACCATCGCCAGCAGGGTGAGCGTATTGATGGAGTAGCCCAGCATGCTCATGAAGACCATTGCCCCGATCAGGGAAACCGGAATGGTCACCAACGGGATCAGCGTCCCGCGCGCGTTGCGCAGAAAGAAAAAAATGACCAGAACGACCAGCAGGACCGCTTCCAGGATGGTCTTTTCAACCGACTTGATCGACTCCGCGATGAACAGGGAGGAGTCGTAAGCAATCCGGACTTTCATTCCCTGCGGCAAGCTCTGCTCAATGCGCGGCAACTCCGCCTTGACCTCCCGCGAGACTTCAAGCGGATTGGCGGTCGACAGTTTGATCACACCTAAAGCTACCGCCGGCGCGCCATTGAAACGCGCGATGCGGCGCTCGTCTTCCGGAGCGATCTCGACCTTAGCAACATCGCCCAAACGCAGTACCAGGCCGTCCTGCTGACGCACGA
>JAYRMT010000243.1:0-3903 GCA_041912575.1 Fluviicoccus sp.
AGTCGCGGCCCGGGGCCATGCGCTGGCCGGGCCGCACGATCACCAGATTGCTGCCCAGGCTGGAAATCTGGTCCGAGACCGCCTGCGTCGCGCCGTTGCCGAGGGTGACCATGGTGATCACCGCCGATACGCCGATGACGATGCCGAGAATGGTCAGGAAGGAGCGCAACAGGTTGCGCCGGATCTCGCGCAGGGCGAGCAGCAGGGTGTTCAGCCACATCAGGCGGTGCCTCCGGTACGTTCGTCGCGCGCCACCACGCCGTCCACGAAGTGGATGATCCGGTCGGCGTAGGCGGCCATGTCGGGTTCGTGGGTGACCATGAGGATGGTGATGCCCTGTTCGCGGTTGAGTGTGCGGATCAGCTCCATGATTTCATGGCTGCGCGCGGTGTCGAGGTTGCCGGTGGGTTCGTCGGCGAGCAGCACCATCGGGTTGGTGACGATGGCGCGGGCAATGGCCACGCGCTGCTGCTGGCCGCCGGACAGCTCCGCCGAGGTGTGGTCCTCCCGCTCTTCCAGGCCGACCGCCGCCAGGGCGGCGCGGGCATGGGCGTGACGTACGGGGCGCGACTCCCCCCGGTAGAGCAGCGGCAGCTCGACGTTCTCCAGCGCGGTGGTGCGTGACAGCAGGTTGAAGCCCTGGAACACGAAGCCGAGGTAATGGCGGCGCAGTTGCGCGCGCTGGTCGCGGCCCAGCGATTCGACATGCGTGCCCTGGAACAGGTATTCGCCGGAGGTCGGGGTGTCGAGGCAGCCGAGAATATTCATCACCGTGGATTTGCCGGAGCCGCTGGGCCCCATCACCGCCACGAATTCCCCGGCGTCGATGCGCAGGTTGACGCCGCGCAGGGCCTGGAAGGCCGCCTGGCCCGACCCGTAAGTCTTGGTCAGGTTGCGCAGCTCGATCAGGGGCGGGGTGTCGCTCATGACTTGGCGCTCACGCTGTCGATGATGACTTTCATGCCGTCCTTCAGGTCGCCGCCGGTGATTTCGGTCAGCTGGCCGTTGGTGGCGCCGGTGTGCACCTTGATCGCCGACGGCTTGCCGTCCGCGCCCAGCACCCAGACCTTGGGAATGCCGTTCTTGCCCGGCGTGGCGGGCTTGCGGCCGCCGGTGCTGGGGGGGCGGGGCATCAGACGGCTGACGAAGCTGGCGGAGGCCTCCTTTTCCGCCTTGAAGTCCGGGGTGAAGCGCAGCGCGGCATTGGGAATCAGCAGCACGTTCTTGCGTTCGTCGGTGACGATTTCCGCCGTGGCAGTCATGCCGGGACGCAGGCTGAGGTCATCGTTGTCCACGCGCAGGATGGTCTTGTACGACACCACATTGTCCACCGTCTGCGAGCCGAGGCCGACACGGGTGATCTGCGCCGGGAACTGGCGGCCGGACCAGGCGTCTACGGTAAAGTGCGCGGGCTGATCCTTCTTGACCTGGGCGATGTCGGCTTCATCCACATTCACCTGCAACTCCATGCGCGACAGGTCTTCCGCGAGGGTGAACAGCACCGGAGCCGACAGCGAGGCGGCCACCGTCTGGCCGGGCTCGATCTTGCGGATCAGCACCACGCCGTCGATCGGCGAGCGGATGGTGGCCTTGTTGAGACTGGTCTCGTCCGAACTGACCTGCGCGCGCGCCTGCTGCACCGACGCCTTGGCGGCGGCCAGGTTGGCGGTGTCGCGCTGCACGGCGGCGGCGGCGGTGTCCAGGTCGCTGCGCGCGGGCAGCTTGCCGCCGCTGAGCTTGTCGAGATCCCGCATGCGCATCAGGTTCTGCTTTTCCTGGGTCAGCGTGGCCTCAACCTGCTGCACCTGCGCCTCGGCGGCAGCCAGCGCGCCGCGCGAGCGGGTCAGCTGGTCGGCCAGCTTGGAGGTGTCCAGCGTGGCCAGCACCTGGCCTTTATGCACGGGGTCATTTTCATCCACGTAGACCTTGTCGATGGTGCCGGAGACTTCGCTGCCGACATCAACCTGGTTGACCGGCTGGAGATTGCCGGTGGCGGAGACGCTGACCGTCAGGTCGCCGCGGGTCACGGCTTCGGTGTCGTATTTGACACTGCTCTTGGCGCTGCCGCTCCACGGCTTCCAGACCAGCAGCACGGCGACGGCGACGGCCGCGAGGATCAGGGGCAGGCGACGGCGCAGCGGGCTGCTGCTGCCGGTTTTCAGCACGTCGTTGAGGGGCGCGGGGGCGTTCGGGGTGGTGGTCATGACGGATTTCCGGATACGGAGGGCGTTGAGGTCGTCGCGGGCGCGGTCCAGCCGCCGCCCAGGGCCTTGTAGAGTTGCACCAGCGCGGTGACGAGATCGGCTTCGCAACTGATTTGGCTGTCTTCCAGCGACAGGCGGCTGCGTTGCGCGTCCAGCACCGTCTGGAAGTCGGCCAGCCCGGCCTGGTAGTTCTGTTTGGCCATCGCATCGGCGCGGCCCGCCGCCTCGGCGGCGGTTTGCAGCGATTGCAGCCGTTGCCGCTGCGCGGAGAAATTGGTCAGCGCGTTTTCCACGTCTTCCAGTGCGGTCAGCACGGTGGATCGGTACGCGGCATAGGCCTGGTCCTGCACGGCCTGCTGGACGGCCTGCTGCTGCTTCAGCTTGCCGCCATCGAATAACGGGGCGGTCAGTCCCGCCGTCAAAGAGCGGTACAGTGAACCGGACTCGCCCAGCGCCCCGGCCGACAGTGCGTCGAGTCCCAGCGAGCCGCTGAGGCGCAGGGAGGGATAGCGGTTGGCGGTCGCCACGCCGGTGCGCGCGGTTTCGGCCGCCAGTTTGCGTTCGGCAGCGATTACGTCCGGCCGCTGGCGCAGGGTGTCGGCGGGGATGCCGATCACCAGCCGGTCAGGCAGCGCAGGCAAAGGAGCGCTGTCCGACAGCTGTTGTTCGAGCGCGCCGGGCGCGCGGCCGGTCAGGATCGCCAGCCGGTTGGCCGCCGCCGCGAGACTGGCTTGCAGGACGGGCAGTTGCGCACGGCTTTGCTCGGTGGTGGCGGTGGACTGTTCCAGATTGATCGGCGAGACCAGTCCGGCCTGGGTGCGCCAGCGCGTCAGGTCCAGGGTTTCCTGCTGGCTGGCAAGGTTGCGCTGGAGGGTCAGGATGCGTGCTTGCAAGGCGCGGTACTGCACGTAATTGAGCGCGGTTTCCGCAGCCAGCGAAACCTGCGCATTGGCCAGGGTGGCCTCGACGGCGGCGGTGTCGGCGCGGGCGGCGTCCACGGCGTGGCGCGTGCCGCCGAACAGGTCGGGTTCCCAGGCCGCGTCGAAGCCGACATCGTAGGTGTCGGTCGTTGCGGCGTTGCCGCGCTTGCTCTGGCTGGCCGAGGCGGACGCGCTCAGCGTGGGCAGCCGCGACGCTTCGCTGGCGGACACCCGGGCGCGGGCGGCGCGTAGGCTGGCGCGGGCGCTGTCGAGATCCGGATTGCGGGCGACGGCGTCCTGGACCAAGGCGGTCAGTTGCGCGTCGCCCAACAGCGTCCACCATTGGGCAAGATTGTCGGCGGTGACTTTTTCCGGCGCATGGCCCTGCCAGGAGTCGGGTACGCCGAGGGCGGCGTTGCCGGGCGGCTGGTAGACCGGTCCCACCGCACAGCCGGCGAGCAGGGCCAGCGCGAGCGGCAGGGTCAGGTGACGGAGTCGTGGCGTCATGTCGGCGTTTCCTGGAGGGCCGCGCGGCGGGCCGCTTCGGCGGAGATGAGGGTGTCGGCAAAGCCGCTGAGGCGTTCGGCCATTTCGTCCAGACGTTCCGGTGCGTTGATCAGGCCGGGGGCGCAGACACCGATCACTTCACGCAGGTGGTAAACCGAAATGCCCATGCCGACGAGGGCAAAGGTCAGCCGTTCCACGTCTTCGTCCACCGCATCGGCACCGACTTCCCGGGCGACGAGCGCCGCAAGCCGTTGGTGGCGCGGGAGGATGTG
>JAYRMT010000244.1:0-3860 GCA_041912575.1 Fluviicoccus sp.
CTGGCGGTGATCAACACCATTCTGGAATGGCGGGTGGCGTTCCACTGGAACCATCTGGCCTACCTGACCGATCCGGCGCGCCAGCCGGTGCAGGAGATGCTGGCGGGCAGCGGCGCCGCGTTGGGCGGCGAACTTGGTCCGGCGGCCTCGCAGGGCGCGCTCGCACTGTTGCAGCAGAAGGTGGCCTTGCAGGCGACCACGCTGGCCTTCAACGACATTACGATGCTGCTGTCGGGGCTGATTCTCAGCGTGCTGTTGCTGTTGCCGCTGATCAAGAAGGGACAAAATGTTCCTACAGAGCCAGGGCATTAACCTCGACTGCTGATAATTCAGGCGGCTATTGGAGTTTCGTCGCCGTGCTGCGGGATTGTCCGACGCGCCGCCGGACGTTCTCCGGGTTCCGTTTGCTAGGGTGCGCGCCCGCAAATGGAACTCATGGAGAATTGCGATGAACAAGGTATTCACCGGCCTGGCCCTGGCCGCTTCCCTCACCGTGTTCAGCGGTTGCGCCGCCACCGGCGTGGCCCTGTCCAAGCGTCACCTCGATGTCCAGACGAAAATGTCGGACTCGGTCTTCCTCGATCCGCCCGCGCCGCAAGCCATGGTCGCGCTGCTGCAGATCCGCAACACCTCGGACAAACCCGATTTCAGTATCCAGTACGCGGTCGAGAATTCCTTGTCCGCCAAAGGCTGGCGCATCACCCGCAATCCCGACGAAGCCCAGTACCTGTTGCAGGTGAACATCCTGCAGGTGGGCAAGACCGACCAGACAGCCGCCGATGCGATGCTGCATCAGGGTTATGGCGTGGGCAACGCGGCGGTGGCGGGAGCCGGCCTGGCTTACGCGTCCGGTTCGACCAGCGGGCGCGGCATCGTCGGCGCCGGGCTGGCGGTGGGCGCGGCCGATTTCATCGCCGGGCAACTGGTCAAGGACGTCTATTTCTCGGCGATTACGGACGTGCAGATCTCGCAGCGCAGCAAGACCGCGATCCGTCTGCAGGGGCAGCAGTCGCTGGCGCAAGGTAATTCCGGTTCGGAAAACCTCAGCTACAGCGAGGAAAGCAACTGGAAGCGCTACCGCACCCGCGTGCTGTCTTCCGCCAACAAGGTCAACCTGGACTGGAACGAGGCGCAGCCCGAACTGGTGAAAGGGTTGGCCACCGCCATTTCCGGTATGTTGTGAGGTGCAATTGTTGACCTGATTTGGAAATGGACAGGAAGACATTGGTAGAAAAACGAAAATTTAACGCCGCCTGACTTAACTGGATCAGGCGGCAATCGTTGCGACCAAGGTGGCGTGATTTGGATATGTTATTCGCCGCAAACCTTAGTAGTAGTAGTGCTAAACAACCCAAGAATGTGAGTAAATTCAACATCCACATTAGAGACTTTGGTAATGCCTGCAGCCTTTTTGGCCGCAGCAGTACTCGCATCGCCGGTACCAATCAAGCCCAACACGTTGGTCGACTTGGATTCGCCCACCTTTGAACAAGTTGCACCATTATCGGTGACTGCTGCCGGTGCAGACAGATTGCTATACCAAACGCCACCCTGATAGGGAGTAATCGCGCAGCCAGACAACAACGTCATCCCGGCAGCAGCGGCAACAATTACTGACTTCTTCATGCTTAAATCTCCACAAGTCTAGAACCATTAAAGGCTGTAACAGCAAGTTACGCCTTGAAGGTATGTTGTTATAACTGGAGTCCGTTCGTCAATCGTTGACTACCTGTGCAATGGTATGTTGTTCTATTTTTTTTAATCAGGTGGACGCCGCTGTGAACTTTCTCGCTTAAAGCAGAGAAAATTCTGGGTGAAAGTCTATCTGAATGATCGTTCAGGTTTTGGATGCCTAGGGCAGAACAAATCTCGATCCGGCTAAACATGGTTATAGAACCAGGTGTTCTGCGGATGGAAGACGAGGTCTTCCAGATAGCCCGGCAAATTCAGGCCGGTCCGGCCCTGCCAGGACAGCGCCGCCTTCCAGGCCTTCTGGAAGGGCGGCAGGTCGGGCCGGTGAAAGGCGAACATCACTTCGTTGCCGGTGTCGCAGGAAATCCGCAGCACCTTGCGATCAAAGGTGCGGTTGAATTTCGCCAGCATGGCGCGAAAGTCCGGGGCGCGCCGCCACAGATTGGCGCAGAGGATGCCGCCCGGCCGCAATGCCGCCAGGCAGTCGGTGACGAAGGCATCGGTGGTGAGCGGCGGCGGCATGCCGTCCGCCATGTAGGCGTCAAGCAGGATCACGTCGGCGACGCCGCGCTTGCCGCGCAGCCAGTCCGCCGCGTCCGCCGCAATGATGCGGAAGCGGTCGTCATCGGCGGGAATGTGAAAAGTCTCCCGCAGGGCGATCACCGCCGGATTGATCTCCAGGGTGGTGATCCGCGCTTCGGGCAGATGACGGTAGCAGAATTTCGACAACGAACCGCCGCCCAGACCGATCACCAGGATGTCCGCCGGTTCCGGCAGCACCGGCAGGAAGGTCATCATCATCTTGGTGTAGTCGATTTCCAGCGCCCAGGGATCGTCCTTGCGCATGATGCTCTGCACGGCGTCGGTGCTGAAATGCAGGGCGATGCGCTGACGGCTTTCCCAGGTGTAGGGCGTGCTGTCGTTCAGGTCGGCATCGGGCTGGTCGGTCATCGGCGGCTCCGGGGCGGCGAAAATCGGGTCGGGGTGTCGGCCTGCGCGCCTCCCGTCCGGCGAATGATACCCCAACGCGCGGGCCGGAGCGGCGGCGGTTGTCGGCGTCCGATTCAGGCGGGTTCGGGCTTGCGGTGCAGGCCCGCGCGCGCCAGGCCGCGCTCCAGCGTCTTCCACACGCCGACGCCGTCCAGCACCGGATTCAGCACATTGGTGACCGCGCAGTAATGGCTGTTACGCTCGCCTTGGTGGTGTTGCGCGTGGTGGCGTCGGGTCTGCAGGATGCGCCAGTCCTGGAGCGTGGTGACCAGACGGCCGTTTTCGGCGGCATTCTGGTGGCTGAAACGGTGGATCAGGTTGGCGTTGCTGCTCAGCAGCACGTACAGCAGCACCGGCCCGCTCAGCCAGTCGCCCCACCAGGCGGCCAGCAATACCAGCGCCCCCACGAGATAGAGATCCCTCACATTGCCCCACCAGGACTTGCGGCAAATGGCGCGCGGTTGGGTATGGTGCAGGATGTTGGCTTCGCCGAGCCATTTGCCGAGCACCGGGGTGTCGGCGCGCACGTAGGCGTCCTCGAACCAGTGCACGAGGCCGCTGGTGAAGTCGGCGAGCAGGATGGCGGCGGCATAGGCGGTCAGGGTGTTCATGGGAGTCGTTCCTCGGTGTGATAGTGACTGATTTCCCATAGCGACCGGCGTGCCAGAAAATATTTCCTTTAAATTGAATGGAATAAGTAATGCTGTTCGGTTGGTGTCCGGAAAGATGCGGCATTTTGTGCCGAGTGGTATGCAATTTTTGCTTGTGCGATCCGCCGTGCCGGCCTGACGCGCTTGCCTCGCCGGGACCGGCTGTTCTATAACGCGTCAACCCCCTCCCGAAGACGAAGGACATGTCCACCAAACACCTGCTGGCCGGTGCGGCCGCCGCCACCCTGGTTGTCGCCGGCGCCGGAGGCCTCTGGGCCTGGCGTCATGCCGCCGCGCCCGTTCCGGCAACCGCGGTCGCGGCGGATGCCCGCGCCGCCGCGCCCTTGCTGGACCCGTGCCGGGGCATCCTTGCCGATTACCGCAAGATCATCGTGTTGCTCGCGCATGAATCGACCCTGAGTGAAGAGGATCGTCGTCGCGCGGTCACTGTCGGCCAGGCGATCTTCCACGAGAAACTGGCGAAGGAAGCCCGACTCGGGGATGCGCTCGACGCCCTGGCGACGGGCA
>JAYRMT010000245.1:0-3843 GCA_041912575.1 Fluviicoccus sp.
GCTGGGAACAGAAGTTCGCCCTGGATGTCTGGTACGTGGATCACCAGTCGGTCTGGCTGGATCTCCGCATCCTGGCCCTGACAGTCTGGAAAGTGGTGAGGCGGGAGGGCATCAGCGCGGCGAATGATGCCACGATGCCCGTCTTTCGCGGTTCCACAAAAACCTGAGCTGGGACTGAGCATGAAAAAAAATATCTTGGTGCTTTCAGCGGGACGGCGGGTCAGTCTGGTCCGGGCTTTCCTTGCCCAGGCGACGATCCTTTTGGATGGTGCAAAGGTATTTGCAGCGGATCTTGCGCCGGAGCTTTCCGCCGCTTGCCGGGTCGCGGATGCGGCCTTCCGCGCTCCACGCGTCAGCGCGGAGGCTTATGTGCCGGTCGTTGCAGCGCTGTGCCGTGAGAACGATATCGGACTGGTTGTCCCTACCATCGATACGGAGTTGCTGACGCTGTCACATTACCGTGATTTACTGGCGGAAGAAGGCATTCATGTCGCTGTGTCCGAAATGTACCTGGTTAGGGAGTGTCGCGATAAACGCCTGACGGCTTCCCTATTCGAGCGGCTGGCGATTCCAAATCCGGTGATTTATCCGGCGGATGCCCTGCGATTTCCCTGTTTCGCCAAGCCGATAGATGGCAGTTGCAGCAGGAATATTCATGCCCTCTACCGCGAAGAGGAGGTCAGTCAATCCCTGAAATCGGATCCAGGCATGATTTTCATGGAACTGATCGACAAGCGCGTGTATGCGGAGTACACCGTCGATCTTTATTACGATCGCGCGCACCAGCTTCGCTGTCTTGTACCGCGTCGGCGTATCGAAGTCCGGGGAGGCGAAGTCAGCAAAGGGGTCACCGAAAAAGGCCAGCTGTATGACTTTTTGCGGAAAAGGTTGGGGCAACTGCCCGGCGCCGTTGGCTGCATCACGTTGCAGGTGTTCAGTCATCCCGCCGAAGAGTCGGTGTACGGTATCGAGATCAATCCGCGGTTCGGCGGTGGATTCCCGCTGAGTTACCATGCAGGCGCCAATTACCCCGGGTGGCTGATTCGGGAGTATTTGCTCGGCGAGCAGATCCCGTTTTTCGACGCGTGGGAGGATCATCTGCTGATGCTGCGATACGATGACGAGGTCTTGGTCCGTGGATTTGCAGCTGACTGAGCGAAGCCTGGTGGTTTTTGATCTGGACGATACGCTCTATTCCGAACGGGATTATGTGTGTTCGGGATTCGCGGCGGTGGCGCGCGCCCTCCGGGAAGGTTTTGGTATTGAGACAGGGACAGCGCTGTATGATGCCTTTGATGCAGGGAGCGGCGATCCTGTCGGCGACATCATTCGCGCCAATGGTTTGCCGGAAACGCTCAAGCCCTCATTATTGCAGATATACCGGTTCCATTTTCCCGATCTGGCCTTGCCGGAGGCTTCGGCCGGGTTGCTGGCGCGGCTGAATGCCTTGGCGGTTCCCATGGCAGTCATCACGGACGGCCGAAGTGTGACGCAAAGGCTCAAGCTGGCGAGCCTCGGCATTCGGGATCATTTCACGTGCATCTGCGTATCGGAGGAGGTCGGAGCGCAGAAACCCGACCCGGCGGCTTTCCTGAAAGTCATGGCGTGCTGTCCAGACTACACCCATTTTGTCTATATCGCCGACAATCCGCGCAAGGACTTTTTTCCCGCGAATCAGCTGGGGTGGCAGACCATCGGCGTTTTGCATGACCGGCCCGGCATACATTCACAGGATGCGCCGGCTGATGCGAGATACCTACCTTCATGCTGGGTAAGCGCCTTGACTGACATCATTCCCATGAAGGAGTACTCTCAATGACCGCGAGCGCGCCATGGCCGTTCTTCGCGCCTGATGAAATCACCGCCGTAACGGATGTGCTTACTTCCGGAAAAGTGAACTACTGGACAGGAACGATTGGCCGCGACTTTGAACGCGCGTATGCCGCCTATGTTGGCGTACCCCACGCGATCGCGGTCGCCAACGGTACGGTGGCGCTTGATCTGGCTTGGGTGGCCCTGGGGATCGGGGCGGGCGATGAGGTCATCGTGACGTCCCGCACCTTCCTGGCCAGCGTCAGTTCTGTCGTGCTGGCCGGCGCCGTGCCGGTCTTCGCGGACATTGATCCGGATAGCCAGAACATTACGGCGGAAACCGTGCGCGCGGTCTTGACGCCGCGCACCCGCGCTATCCTGTGCGTCCATCTGGCCGGGTGGCCGTGCGACATGGACCCGATCCTGGCGCTGGCGCGCGAGCACGATCTCCATGTGGTCGAGGATTGCGCGCAGGCCCATGGCGCGCGCTACAAGGGCCGTCCGGTAGGCAGCATGGGAGATATCGCGGCTTTTTCGTTTTGCCAGGACAAGATCATCAGCACGGGCGGCGAGGGCGGGCTGGTCACGACCCGCAACCCGGACTGGTGGCGGGTGATGTGGTCCTACAAGGATCACGGCAAGAGTTACGACACGGTTTATCACCGGCAGCACCCGCCCGGATTCCGCTGGTTGCATGAGTCCTTCGGCACGAACTGGCGGTTGACCGAGATGCAGTCGGCCATCGGATTGCGGCAGTTGGCCAAGCTGGATGACTGGATCGTGCGTCGGCGCGCCAATACTGAAGCGCTGTATCGTGTGTTGCGGCGTTCGGCGCTCCTGCGCATACCGGTTCAGGGAGATGACGTCTATCATGCCTGCTATAAGGCGTATGTCTTCGTGAGACCCGAACGCCTGCAGCCAGGATGGGACCGCGACCGGATCCTGCGGGAAATGGAGGCCGAGGGCATCGTTTGCCTCAGCGGCAGCTGCTCGGAGGTGTATCTCGAAAAGGCGTTTGACGGTACCGGGTTTCGCCCTTCCGGGCCGTTGCCGGTCGCGAGGATGCTGGGAGAAACCAGCCTGATGTTCCTGGTGCATCCCACCCTGACGCCTGCGGACTGCCAGGCAACCGCGGAGCGGGCACTGGAGGTTTTGCGCCGTGCCGAAAATCACTAGCGCGCTCCCCCTTGGCAGCCCGTTCCGCCTCGGCCATAGTCGGACGAAGTGATACTGAGCCTGATACCGATGTCGAACATTCCCGACTGGCGGGCTGAACTGGCCCGCAAACGCCAGCATGTCCGCGAGGACGTTGCTGCCGCCCTCGACAGGTCGCCCGCGCAATCGTGCCCGACCCACGCCCTGTCGCCATTGGATCGTCTGGCCCTGGCCAGCGACTTCGCCATCGAAGTCATCCAGCGCTTCCCTGACGACTTTCTGGCTCTTGCCCGCAACGGCAGCCTTTTCCGCCCCTGTCCCCGCCCGTATTACGTCCAGGCGCTGGACACCCTGCTCGCCGACGCCTCCGACGACACCGCCTGGATGCTGCGCATCCGCCGTTTCCGCAACGTGCAGATGGCGCGCTGGATATACCGCGACGTCAACGATCTCGCCCCTTTGGAGGAGCTGACCGACGAATTGTCCGCCTTCGCAGAGGCTGCGGTCGATGCGGCCATCCGCCAGGCGGAAAAGGCCCTGCGCCCGCGCTTCGGGCAGCCGGTCGGCGAGGACTCCGGGCAGGTCCAGCCGCTGGTGGTGCTGGGCATGGGCAAGCTGGGCGCGCAGGAACTGAACCTGTCCTCCGACATCGATCTGATCTTCAGTTATCCCGAAGCCGGCGAGACCGCCCATGGGCAAGTCCGGCTGAGCAACCAGGAATATTTCATCAAGCTGGGGCAGGGCATCATCCGACTGCTGGACCAGCAGACCGCCGACGGTTTCGTGTTCCGCATCGACATGCGCCTGCGCCCCTGGGGCGACGGCAGCGCGCTGGCGCTGTCCTTTCCGGGCATGGAGCGCTACTACGAGCAGCAC
>JAYRMT010000246.1:0-3824 GCA_041912575.1 Fluviicoccus sp.
AGCACGCCCGCGGCCTGATCTGCCTGACGCTGACCCCGGAGCGCTGCCGCCAGCTCGACCTGCCTCTGATGGTCAACCGCAACGGCTCCAGCCACGGCACCAATTTCACGCTGTCGATCGAGGCCGCCGAAGGCGTCACCACCGGCATCTCCGCGCAGGACCGCGCCCGCACCGTGCAGGCCGCCGTCGCCCGCGACGCCAAGCCTGCCGATATCGTGCAGCCCGGCCACATCTTCCCGCTGATGGCCAAGCCCGGCGGCGTGCTGCACCGCGCCGGTCATACCGAGGCCGGTTGCGACCTGGCCCGCCTGGCCGGTCTGGAGCCCGCCTCGGTGATCGTCGAGATCATGAACGAGGACGGCACCATGGCCCGTCGTCCCGACCTGGAAAAGTTCGCCGAGCAGCACGGCATCAAGATCGGCACCATCGCCGACCTGATCCACTACCGCATGGTGCACGAGCAGACCGTCAAGCGCTCCAGCGAAAACACCATCGATACCGAGCACGGCGTGTTCCGCATGATGACCTATCAGGAACATGCGGGCAGCGACGTGCATCTGGTGCTGGTGAAGGGCGATGTCGCCCGCGACACGCCGGTGGTGCGGGTGCATGCGATCAACCCGCTGCGCGATCTGCTGCACGCGCGCTATCAGGGCCGTTTCGGCTGGAACCTGCAGAAGAGTCTCGCCGAGATCGCCCGTCATGATTCGGGCATCCTGGTGCTGCTTGGCCAGGACACCTGTTCCGCCGACCTCCCTGATGAAATACAGGCCTTTTTCAGCCAGCGGCCGCGCGCCGCCGACGGCGCGGGCATGTACCGCACCATCGGGGTGGGTTCGCAGATTCTGCGCGACCTTGGCGTGACCAAGATGCGCCTGCTCAGCTCGCCGATGCGCTTCAACGCGCTGTCCGGTTTCGGGCTGGAAATCGTCGAATACCTGTCCACCGATTGATCACGCGCGCAGGTCGGGCTTCAGCCCGACACGCCGCCTGTCACCGGGGATTGCCCCCACGAATTGAAGTCATTGTCGGGCCGAAGCCCGACCTACAGCACCGGAGAATTCCATGAAAGTCATCGAAGGCGATTTCCGCAATGCCGACGCCCGCTACGCCATCGTGGTCGGCCGCTTCAACAGCTTTGTCGTCGAGGCCCTGCTGGACGGCGCGCTGGACACCCTGAAGCGTCACGGCGTCAGCGACGACAACATCACCCTGATCCGCGTGCCGGGCGCCTGGGAACTGCCGCTGGCCGCCAAGAAGCTGGCGGAAAAGAAGCAGTATGACGCCATCATCGCCCTCGGCGCGGTGATCCGCGGCGGCACCCCGCACTTCGATTACGTGGCCGGCGAATGCGCCAAGGGCCTGGGCGTGGTCGGCCTGGACGCGGGCCTGCCGGTGGTGTTCGGCGTGCTGACCACCGACAGCATCGAGCAGGCGATCGAGCGCTCCGGCACCAAGGCCGGCAACAAGGGGGCCGACGCCGCCCTGACCGCCATCGAAATGATCTCCCTGCTGAAGGCCCTCTGATGCAACCGCAGGCGAAAAACACCCCGGCCGCGCGGCGCAAGGCGCGCCGCTTTGCCTTGCAGGGACTTTACGAAGCGCAGCTCTCCGGCAACCCGCCCTGGGAGATCGAGGCCCGCTACCGGGTCGAAAACGCGATGCACAAGGTGGACCTGCAGTACTTCCACGAACTGCTGCTGAACGGCGTGCAGGACGCGGCCGCGCTGGAAGCCGCGTTCGAGCCTTACCTGGACCGCAAGATGGACAGCCTTGACCCGGTCGAGCGCGCCATCCTGCGCATCGGCGCGCACGAACTGCTGAACCATCCGGAAGTGCCCTACAAGGTGGTGATCAACGAAGCCATTGAACTGGCCAAGGATTTCGGGGCCACCGACTCCTTCAAATACGTGAACGGCGTGCTGGATGAACTGGCGCGCAAGGTTCGCGCCGTCGAGATCGCCGCGTCCTGAGCGGCGCGGCCTCCCCGCCATGGCCGTCCTGTCCGAATTCGGCCTGATCGATCGCTACTTCCGTCGTCCCGCCGGGGATGATGTGGCGCTCGGCGTCGGGGATGACGCGGCACTGCTGCGTCCGCCGCCCGGCGAGTTGCTGGCGGTCACGGTGGATACCCTGATCGCCGGTCGTCACTTCCCGGTCGATACCGATCCCGAAGCCATCGGCCACAAGGCGCTGGCGGTCAATCTCTCCGATCTCGCCGCGATGGGCGCGACGCCGCGCTGGTTCCTGCTGGCGCTGAGCCTGCCGGAGGCGGAGGAGGACTGGCTGGCCGCGTTCGCCCGGGGCCTGCTGGCGCTGGCGGACGCGCACGGCATCCGTCTGGTCGGCGGCGATACTACGCGCGGTCCGCTGAGCATTACCATCACGGCGATGGGCACGGTCCCGGCCGGAGAGGCGCTGACACGCAGCGGCGCGCAACCCGGGGACGGGATCTATGTGTCCGGTACCGTGGGCGACGCCGGGCTGGGGCTGCGCGCAGCGTTGGGTGCCGATATGCCGGTCAGCGCCGAGCAGGCGGCTGAAGCGCGCCATCGCCTGGACCGCCCGGAACCGCGCACGGCGCTGGGGCTGGCGTTGCGCGGCCGGGCGACCGCTTGCCTGGATGTTTCGGACGGTCTGGCGCAAGACCTCGGTCATCTGCTGACGGCGTCGGGCGTCGGCGCGGCGCTGATGCTGGAGCGCCTGCCGCTGTCCGACGCCCTGCGCGCGTTGCCGCCGGATCAGGCCCGGCTGCTGGCGCTGACCGCCGGTGACGATTATGAGCTCTGTTTCACCCTGCCGCCCGGAGTCGATCCCGCCGTGCTGGCGTTGCCGGTTCCGGTAACCCGTATCGGCGTGATTGTTGCCGAGCCCGGCCTGCGCCTGACTTTGCACGGCGCGCCCAACCCGCTACCCTTGCAGGGGTACAACCATTTCCAGGCGGACGCATGACCCGTTATCCCATTCGCAACCCGGTGATCTTCCTTGCCTTCGGGCTGGGTTCCGGCCTGTCGCCCAAGGCGCCGGGCACCGCCGGCTCGGCGGCGTCGTTGCTGTTCTTCCCGTTGCTGGCGGCGGCGGGCCTGTGGGGCAGCGTGGCGGTCATCGTCGTTTCCACGCTGTTCGGGTTCTGGCTGTGCGGGCGGGCGGCGGACATCCTCGGCGTGCACGATCACGAAAGCATTGTCTGGGATGAATTCGTCGGCCAGTGGATCAGCCTGCTGCCCGTGCTGGCCGGGCCGGTGGCCTGGGATGCCCGCACGGCCCTGTGGGTCGGGTTGGGTTTCGTGCTGTTCCGGATTTTCGATATCGCCAAGCCGTGGCCGATTTCCTGGTGCGACCGGGAGCTCAAGGGCGGGCTGGGCATCATGGTGGACGATCTGCTGGCCGGGGCGGCGGCGGGAGGCGTGTTATGGGCGCTCATGCGATCCGGCTGGCTGTCCTGACGGTCGGCCTGCTGGCGACCGGTCTGGCGACAGGGCGGGATATCGTCGCGGTCGGGCTGATGGCTGACCGCGCGATCTTCAAGATTGACGGGCAAACCCGGCTGGTGCGGGTTGGCGAGACCGTCGATGACCTGACCCTGGTCAGCGTCAGCGCGTCCGAGGCCGTCGTCAAGGTGGGGCAGCAATCACGGCGCCTCACCCTGGGTGAGGATCATGGCGGTCTGCGTCAAGCCGATGCCGCCGGCGGGGGCTCGGTCGAGATCAACGGCAATGCCATGGGGCAGTTCATTACCAGCGGCATGATCAACGGCCGGGTGGTGCAGTTCCTGGTGGACACCGGAGCCAATACCGTGTCGATGACGCGCAATGACGCCAAAC
>JAYRMT010000247.1:0-3816 GCA_041912575.1 Fluviicoccus sp.
GGCCTGCTCAACGCCCTGAAGCTGGTGAACAAGAAGATCGAGGACATCCGCATCGTCTGCTCCGGCGCGGGCGCGGCGGCCATTTCCTGCCTCGACCTGCTGTGCGCCCTGGGCGCGCGCAAGGAAAACATCTACGTGGCCGACTCCAAGGGCGTGCTCTACGTCGGTCGCGCCATGGACGAAAGCAAGGCCAAGTACGCCAAGGACACGGCCGCCCGCACGCTGGCCGACATCATGGTGGGCGCGGACATGTTCCTCGGCCTGTCCACCGCCGGGATCGTCAGCCGTGACATGGTGAAAACCATGGCCGCCAAGCCGATCATCTTCGGTCTCGCCAATCCCACCCCGGAAATCATGCCGGAAGAAATCAAGGCGGTGCGCGACGACGCGATCATCGCCACCGGCCGTTCGGACTACCCAAACCAGGTCAACAACGCCCTGTGCTTCCCGTACATCTTCCGCGGCGCGCTGGATGTGGGCGCGACCACCGTGAACGAAGCGATGAAGATCGCCTGCGTGCACGCCATCGCCCGCATGGCGCATGTGGAGCAGAGCGAGTCCACCTCCTATGCGGAAGTGACCTCCTTCGGCCCGGAATACATCATTCCCAAGGCGCTGGACCCGCGCCTGATCATGGAAATCGCCCCGGCCGTGGCCCTGGCGGCCATGGAATCCGGCATCGCCGCCCGTCCGATCGCCAATATTGACGCCTACCGCCAGAAGCTGTCCGAGTTCGTCTACAACTCGGCGCTGATCATGAAGCCGGTGTTCGCGCAGGCCAAGGCCGCGCCGAAGCGCATCGTGTTCTGCGAAGGCGAGGAAGAGCGCGTGTTGCGCGCGGTACAGATCGTGGTGGATGAAGGGTTGGCCAAGCCGATCCTGGTCGGCCGCGCCTCGGTGATCGAGAACCGCATCCAGAAGCTGGGCCTGCGCATCCGCGCCGGTCAGGATTTCGAACTGGTGAACCAGGACTTCGATCCGCGCTACAAGGAATACTGGACCCATTACCACAAGCTGATGGAACGTCGCGGCATCGGCGTCGAGCTGGCCAAGCGCGAAGTGCGCCGCCGCACCACCCTGATCGGCGCGCTGCTGCTGCACTTCGGCGAGGCCGACGGCATGATCTGCGGCACCTTCGGTCACTACCACCTGCACCTGGATTATGTGTCCGATGTGCTCGGGCTGGCGCCGAACGCGCAGAACTACTACGCCATGAACGCGCTGATGCTGGAAGGCCGGACGATCTTCATCGCCGACACCTACGTCAATCCGGACCCGACGGCGCAGCAACTGGCCGAGATGACCCTGCTCGCCGCCGAGGAAGTGCGCCGTTTCGGCATTACCCCGAAGGTGGCGTTGCTGTCGCATTCCAGCTTCGGCACCGAAAACACGCCGAGCGCCCAAAAGATGCGTCAGGCCTACGCGCTGATCTCGCAGATGGCGCCGGATCTGGAAGTGGACGGCGAGATGCACGGCGACGCCGCGCTGGACGAGAACGTGCGCCACAGCGTGTTCCCGAACAGCCGCCTGAAGGGCAACGCCAACCTGCTGATCATGCCGACGCTGGACGCCGCCAACATCGCCTTCAACCTGTTGAAGACCGCGAACGGCAACGGCGTGACCGTCGGCCCGATCCTGCTGGGCGCGAACAAGCCGGTGCACATCCTGACGCCGTCCTCCACCACCCGCCGCATCGTCAACATGACGGCGCTGACGGTGGCGGAAATCCTGGCCAAGGAACACGCCGCCGGCTGATACGGGGGCGCTTCTCTGGTCTGAAAAAGGCGGCTCCGGCCGCTTTTTTCATGCCCGCGCGTCCGGCGCACTCGCCGGACCACCCCTCCTGTCTTGGCGATGTCACGACGCTGTGAAAGAATCGCGCCTTTATTTCCACAGGGACTTTCTTCATGGATGCCACCCCCGTCGCCCAGCCCGCCAAACGCCGCCTTCCGCTCCTGATCGGAGGCGCGGTGATCGGCCTTGCATTCGCCATCGCGCTGGGCGCTTATCTCTCCCCGCGCGCTGTCAAGGACCTTTCCGGCGTCTGGAAAAGCGCGAGCACCGGTCAGGTCTATGTGCTCGACAAACAGGAGGACGACTACCGGCTGACGGTGGGCGGCCACCGCCTGCCCGTGCAGCATGTGGATGTCGATACAAGCCACGGCCAGCTCAACCTGACCGTCAAGACCGACTCCGGCCTCCGCGCCGTCTGGACTTTCAGCGTCACCGGCGATGACAATCCGCCGAAAACCCTGCATCTGGACCAGGACGGTTTCCAGGGCGACGACCTGCAATTCCAGCGCGCGCTGACCGCGACCGACAAGACCCGCATCAGCCGCCTCAAACCGGCGAAACAGGCGCTGTGGTCGCCCGGTTTCTCCTGCGAAAAAGCCGCGTCCGATATCGAGCGAATGATCTGCACCGACAAGCGCATTGCCGACATGGACGCCGACCTGTCGCGCCAACTCAAAGGCGCGGCCCCGGAAAAGCTGGCGGAACAGAAGCAGTGGCTGAAGGAAGTCCGCGATATCTGCACTGACATCAACTGCCTGCGCGACAGCTACGCCACGCGGCTGGATGCGGTCGCGGAAGCCTCCAACGCGGTGGATCCCGACGCCGAGGCGGTCGAATGAGCGCTCCTGACCCGGCTTCCGTGGCGGAGTCTTTCCTGACGGAAATCCGCGCGGCGCTGACCGCCGGACAATGCCGGAAACTCCTGCTCAACAAATACCGAGGCGATGATGACGGCCTTCAACGCTGGAGCATCCGGCCGGTGCGCCTCCGCGAGCGGGACATGCTGACTTTCGTCCACGAATACCGCACGCGGGAAACCACGCGAAACCTGGATATCGATGACGGCCTGCGCGAAATCGGCGACGCCTTGGGCGCACTGTTTGACGGCGCGCACCTGTTCACCGCCGATGCCGATCTGGAGTACCGGGTGGACCGCAAGGGCAAGGCCGCGCTGCTACGGCACAAGATCGCACCGAGCGACAAACCGGTGGCGGCTCCGCTCGGCCATGATCACGAGAAAACGCGACTCCTGACGTTGGACCGACCCTTCCTGCACGACCTCGGCGTCACTGACGCCAAGGCGCAACTGATTCCGGCGATGTCACGAAAATGGAAGCAGATCAACAAGTTCCTTGAAATATTCAGCCATGCCTGCGCCGAGGCGCGCATCCCCGACGGCCGCCCGGTGCGCGTCCTCGATTTCGGCTCCGGCAAGGGCTACCTGACCTTCGCCGTGCATGACTGGCTGACCCGCACCCACGGGCGGGACGCCCACGTCACTGGCGTCGAACTGCGCGAATCGCTGGTGTCGCTGTGCATGGACAGCGCGCGCAAGCACGGACTGAGCGGCCTCGACTTCTACACCGGCGACGTCCGCAGCTTCGACACCCCGGCGCTGGACATCATGATCGCCCTGCACGCCTGCGATATCGCCACCGACTTCGCCATCCACACCGGCATTCGCCTCGGTGCGGAAATCATCCTGTGTGCCCCCTGCTGCCACAAGGAAATCCGCCCGCAGATGCGCAGTCCCGCCGTCCTGCAGCCCCTGCTCAAGCACGGCATCCACCTCGGCCAGGAAGCCGAAATGATCACCGACGGCCTGCGCGCGCTGCTGCTGGAAGCCAGCGGCTACGACACGCAAGTCTTCGAATTCGTCTCGCTCGAACACACCAGCAAGAACAAGATGATCCTTGCAGTGAAGCGCAACAAGCCGCGCGATGCAGCACCTTTCCGGCAACAGGTCAGCGACATTAAAGCGTTTTACGGCATCGGGACGCAGTGCCTGGAGCGCTTGCTGGA
>JAYRMT010000248.1:0-3803 GCA_041912575.1 Fluviicoccus sp.
CCACGACCATCGCGGTGTCGCCGGTGGCGGACGTGAAGGTGTAGGCGATCTTGCCGGGCAGCAGGGTGGCGGCGGAGGAGTCGCTGCGCGTGAAGCTGCAGAAGTCGGTCGGCGCGTTGGTGAAGCCGAGGGTGTTGTCCGCGCCGTTGGACGAGCAGGTGTTGCCGCCGTTGCCGGACGTGGGGTTCTCGGCGTCCGCCGCTTCCACCAGCACGCCGTTGAGCTTGCCGCCCAGCCCGCTCAGGGTGACATTGTTCAGCACCAGCGAGGGGACCTTGTTGACGCCGCTGAAGATCGCGCCGCTGCAGGCCGCCGCACTGTCGCAGCTGAAGGCGGACGAGCCGTGGGTGACGGTGATGTTGCTGATGACGCGGTTGCTGGCCCCGTAAGTCACGCTGAGCGTGCCGTAGGCGGGATCGGACCAGGTTTCCTTGCGGCCGCCGGTGACCAGCTCCGCCTTGACCGAGGCGGCGACCAGCGAGCCGTCGCTGCCGACTTCCGCCGCACCGTACGCGCCGTCGCCGAGCGAGGCCGCGCCGCCCGTGGTGGAATAGGTGTCGCAGACCAGTTGCGTGCCGCCGTAACTGCCGTTGGCGTAGCTCAGGACGGAGGTCGAGACCGGACCGTCGGCGGTGTTGCTGTTGGTGTAGTGCGCCCAGCCGATGCCGTAGCTCCCCGCATGCGCGCGACCGCCCCAGGTGGTCATGTAGGTGCCCGCGGGCTTGATGCGGTTGCCGTCCCGGGTCATGTCGCTGTCGGCGTCGATGATGGTGGACGGGATGGTGACGTTATAGCGCTGACCGGCCGCGCCGACCGACAGCACGCCGCTGGTGTTGAGGGTGACGGTACAGGGCGTGCGCGCCGGGATGCCGGTCGGCGTGGTCGAAACGACCTTGCCGTAGTAGGTGCGGATCATCGCCGGGTGCAGGATCTTCGGCACATTGTAGCCGCCCGCGTTTTCAATGGTCTGCTGGGTCTGCGCGTACCAGGTCTCGAAGGCGGCGGTGTTGGTCCAGGTCGACAGCTTGCTGACGATGGCGGCCGCCACCTTGAGCCACTCCTGGATGAACGCGGTGTTGTAGGGCAGGTTCAGCGCGGCTCCGTTCGCCGCGCCGTTGAAGCTGCCGTCCGACAGGTCGGCGGCGAGGCTGCGGGCGATGTCGTAAGCCGGGGTGGTCGAGGCGGCGTTCAGCTGGGCCGCCTGCTTCGCCAGCGCCGCCAGATAGGCCGCGTAGGCGCGTTGCGACTGCGCGATGGCGCTGTCCACCAGCTTGCTGTAATCCAGCACCGGCGCGGTGGTGATGTCGTAGCCCAGTTGCAGCTCGGACTTCACCTTGGCGTTGGCGGCGCTGATCTTCGACATCGCTTGCGCCGCAGTCATGGCCGTACTCGGCAGCTGCTGCCAGGCGGCCTCGGTCAGCGCCGTCACGCCGACGGCGGTTGTGGAGGCGATCGGGTTGAAGGCGGCATGCAGGATCGGCACATCGCGCTTGGCGGGATCGACGACCAGCGTATGCGGCAGGTTGTCCGACTCATCGATGTAGGTGATGTTGCCCGAAGTCGCCGGAAGCACTTCCGCCACCACCGGCTGGCCGACCAGCTGGTTTTGCGGCACGGTGAAGCTGACGCTGCCGTTGCCGGCGGCGGTCAGGCTTTGAACCGCGCCGATCTGCGCCTTGGTCGCGGCGTTGACCAGCCGCACGCGGGCGTTGCTGATCTTGCCCAGCGACGGGGTGACCGTCAGGGTCATGGTGGCGGCCGAACCGCCGCCGGAAGGCAGGTTGCCCTCGGTGGAATTGCTGTTGCAGCCGGTCAGCAGGAACGGCGCCGCCAGGATGGCGACCGCCAGGGTGCGCGGGGTGAACGTGAACGACATGATGCCCGTCTCCATTTCTCGGGTTGATTCGCGTGACTTCCGTTTATAGCAAGCGTCGCGCGGCAGCGGCAACCCTACCGGCGGGGGGAAACGCGGGCGGATGCGCGGCGGCGGCGTCTCCGGCATAATCGGGACAGCCGTTTTTCCCGCGCCCCGTTTCCCGGAGTTTCATCCATGACGCAGCCCATCGGTTTCGCCGGTCAGCTTTATCCCGAACAGATGCAGGAAGTCGCCGCCCGGGGCTTCAGGACCGTGATCAACAACCGCCCGGATTTCGAGGAAGGTCCGCAACAGCCGACCGCCGCGCAGATGCAGGCCGCCGCCGAGGCGCAGGGGCTGCAATATGTCCACCAGCCGGTGGTCAGCGGCGCGATCACCGAGGACGACGTACGCCGGTTCGCCGAGCTGCTGAACACCTTGCCGAAGCCGGTACTGGCATTCTGTCGCACGGGCAACCGCTGCAACAACCTGTACCAGCTGGCGCAGCGGATGGATCTGCTGGACGATGAATGAGATCCTGCCGCACGTGCGCATCCCCGCGGCGGACGACGACCGGACGCTGGTGATTGTCGACGACCTGGAGCTGTTCGACTACGTCGAAACCTTTCTGACGCAGCAGTGTTTCCTGTATCCCGAGTCGGTGCAGGCCGCCCGCCGTCCCGGCGGCGAGGTCATTACCGCCGTCTTCCCGCCCGGACGCCGGGCGGCGCTGGAAGACGCGCTGCGCCGTCTGGATCCGGCTGAAATCGAAGCGGTCTACCGCCTGAACAATCCGGCCTAAGCCCGCCCGCCATTCAGAGCAGCGGAACTGCCGTCTCCCCGCGCTCGTACACCACATGCGCGCGGCCGACCAGCAACGGGTCGATCGGTCCGATGCGGGCGGCGTCCTTTTCCTGGTAGGGCAGCTTGTGCAGGATGTAGCGCATGGCGTTCAGGCGCGCGCGCTTCTTGCAGTCCGACTTGATGACGGTCCACGGCGCGTCGGCGGTGTCGGTGTGGTAGAACATGGCCTCCTTGGCGCGGGTGTAGTCGTCCCACTTGTCCAGCGAGGCGAGGTCGATCGGCGACAGTTTCCACTGCTTGAGCGGATGCACCTTGCGCTCGCGGAAACGGCGGCGCTGCTCCCCCCGGCTCACCGAGAACCAGAACTTCACCAGATGGATGCCGCTGCGCACCAGCATGCGCTCGAACTCCGGCGCCTGGCGCATGAATTCCTGGTATTCCTCCGGCGTGCAGAAGCCCATGACCCGTTCCACCCCGGCGCGGTTGTACCAGGAACGGTCGAACAGCACGATCTCGCCCGCCGTGGGCAGATGTTCCACGTAGCGCTGGAAATACCACTGGCCGCGCTCGATCTCCGACGGTTTCTCCAGCGCCACCACGCGCGCGCCGCGCGGGTTGAGGTTTTCCATGAAGCGCTTGATCGCGCCGCCCTTGCCCGCCGCGTCGCGCCCTTCAAACAGGATGACCACGCGCTGGCCGGTGTCCTTGACCCAGGCTTGCAGCTTCAGCAGCTCCACGTGCAGGCGGTATTTCTGCTTCTCGTAATTCTTGCGCAGCATCAGGTTGCGGTAGGGATAGCCGCCTTCGCGCCAGTCGCCGGCGAGTTCGTCGTCCGGGCTGGCGGGCAGGCGCGGGGTTTCCGCGTCCGGCGTGTTAAGCAGGGCGCGCAGTTCGTCGGCTTCGTCGGGCGATGCCCCGGCCAGCAGCGACTTCAGGGTGTCGAGCCGGACGGCGTCGGACTGCCCGGCGGCTGCGGCGAGGATGTCCTTCAGCGCTTCGCTCTGGTGGGTCAGCGAGGCGTCGACCGCTTCGTTCACGACATGACGCTCGATGGTCGCCATCCCTTGTCCGGGCGCGGTGTCGCCGGTACGGACGCGACGGGCGCGCGGGCGGGAGGATGTGGAGGTTTCAATGCCGTGTTTCA
>JAYRMT010000249.1:0-3788 GCA_041912575.1 Fluviicoccus sp.
GCGAGGTGACGGAAGGGGCTGCGGCCCCTTTTTTCATGAGCGCGATTCAGGCGGCCGGACCCTGCAGCTCCGCCGCCAGGCGGTCAAGATTCTGTTCGTTGGACGGTTCGACGATGGGCCGGATTTTTTCCGCCAGCGCATCGTCGTCGAAAGCCTGTTCCCAGGTCAGGCGGGTCTGGCCGTCTTCCGGGGTCAACGTGACCGTGAGGGTGAAGAAGGGCGGGCAGTCGTGGCGGATGACCAGCCGGTGCGGGGCGTCGATTTCCGCGAAGGTGCTGGTGTTGGGGTAGTCCGCGCCGTCGGGGCCGTGCATGGTGAAGATCCATTGGCCGCCGGGGATGAAGTCGCAGCGGGTGAAGGAGTTGCGGAAGCCGGCGGGGCCCCACCAGCGGGCCAGACGCTCCGGGGTGCTGAAGGCGGCGAAGACGGTATCGGGGGCGTGGGGGTAGAGGCGGGTGGTTTCAAACGTCATGTTTTCCTCCTCCGGGAGTTATCGAGCTATCGTCAACGTACTGGATGGAAACTGTACGGTCAATCCATAAAAAACATGCATTCTCCATGATGCAATCTATTCATTTGATCAATTCAAAGCTCGGGTCTACTCTGCCTGCATCCCCACCGAAGCCGCGAGCGCCCGACCATGGATTTCGCCTACTCCCCGAAAGCGCAGGACTACATTGCCCGCCTGACCGCGTTCATGAACGCACACGTCTATCCGGCCGAAGAACACTACTTCAAGACCCTGACCCTCAGCCCCGACCACACGCAGTGGCGGCAGCCCGACATCATGGAAGACCTGAAGGCCAAGGCGAAGGAAGCCGGCCTGTGGAACCTGTTCCTGCCCAATGAGACCTACGGCGCCGGCCTCAGCAACGCCGACTACGCGCCGCTGGCGGAAATCACCGGCACCAGCTTCATCGCCCCAGAAGTCTTCAACTGCAGCGCCCCGGACACCGGCAACATGGAAGTCCTGGTGCACTATGGCAACGAGGCGCAGAAGCAGGAATGGCTGCTGCCGCTGCTGCGCGGCGACATCCGTTCCGCCTTCTGCATGACCGAACCGGGGGTGGCCTCCAGCGACGCCACCAACATGCAGGCTACCGCCGTGGTGGATGGCGACGAGGTGGTGCTGAACGGCCGCAAGTGGTGGAGCACCGGCATCGGCCACCCCAATTGCAAGATCCTGATCTTCATGGGCCTGACCGACCCGACGGCCGACAAGCATCGCCAGCACTCCATGGTGCTGGTGCCGCTGGACACGCCGGGCGTCAAGGTCGAGCGCATGCTCACCGTCTTCAACACCTACGATGAACCGTCCGGCCATGGTGAGGTCAGCTTCACCAACGTGCGCGTGCCGGTCGCCAACATCATCGCCGGGCCGGGCCGGGGCTTTGAAATCGCCCAAGGCCGTCTGGGCCCGGGGCGCATCCACCACTGCATGCGCGCCATCGGCGCGGCGGAGCGGGCGCTGGAGCTGCTGTGCCGCCGCGCCGGTACCCGCGTCGCCTTCGGCAAGCCGCTGGCGAAGCTGGGCGGCAATCCGGATATCGTCGCCAACTGCCGCATGGCCATCGAACAGGCCCGCCTGCTGACGCTGAAGGCGGCGTGGATGATGGACACCGTGGGCGTGAAAGGGGCGATGAGCGAGATTTCCCAGATCAAGGTGATCGCCCCGAACGTGGCGCAACAGGTGATCGACGCCGCCATCCAGATCCATGGCGGCGCGGGCCTCAGCGAAGACTTCCCGCTGGCCGCGCTTTACGGCTATGCTCGGGTGCTGCGGCTGGCGGACGGACCCGATGAAGTCCACCGCATGCTCATTGCCAAGCTCGAATACAAGAAACAGATGGCGAAGCTGGGGCTGAAATAAGATGGAAAACCTGCTCGACAAGGCCGTGGCGGTGCGCAGCGGCGAGGAACTGGACCTGGCCCGCATTGACGCCTTCCTCAAGGCGCAGGTGCCCGGCCTGTCCGGCGCGCCGGAGCTGCAACAGTTCCCCGGCGGCGCGTCCAACCTGACCTACCTGCTGCGTTACCCTGACCGCGACCTGATCCTGCGTCGTCCGCCCTTCGGCCACAAGGCCAAGTCGGCGCATGACTTGCTGCGCGAGGCGCGGATCATGACCGCGCTGAAGCCGGTCTATCCCTATGTGCCGGATGTGGTGGCGACCTGCAACGACCCCGAGGTCATGGACGCCGATTTCTACGTGATGGCGCGCATCAAGGGCATCATCCCGCGCAGCAACCTGCCGAAGGGGCTGGCGCTGTCGCCGGAAGACACCCGCACGCTGTGCCTGAGCGTGATCGACAAGATGATCGAGCTGCACCAGGTGGATTACCACGCCGCCGGTCTGGACAACCTGGGCAAGGGCGGCGGCTACGTGAAGCGCCAGATCGACGGCTGGAGCGACCGCTTCCGCCAGGCGCGCACCCCGGACGTCAACGACTTCGAGACGGTGATGGCCTGGCTGCAGGCAAAGATGCCCGGGCAGGATGTTGCCACCACGCTGATCCACAACGATTTCCGCTTCGACAACGTGGTGCTGGACCCGGAAAACCCCTTCCGCGTCATCGGCGTGCTGGACTGGGAAATGGCGACGCTGGGCGACCCGCTGATGGACCTGGGCAACACGCTGGCCTACTGGGTGCAGGCGGATGACGACCCCACAATGCAGATGATGCGCCGCCAGCCCACGCACCTGCCGGGTATGCTGACCCGCAACGAAGTCGTCGCCTACTACGGCGAAAAGACCGGCTTCCGCGTCGATAACTTCGACTTCTACGCCATTTACGGCCTGTTCCGGCTGGCGGGCATCCTGCAGCAGATCTACTACCGCTTCTACCATGGCCAGACGAAGAACCCGCAGTTCGCGGTGTTCGGGCAGATGGCGAATTATCTGGAAGGGCGGTGTTTGCGGATGATTGAGGCGTCGACGTTGTAATGAAAACGCGACTTTGTAGGTTGGGTTGAGGCACGAAACCCAACAGGATGTTCTGCGGCCAGGTTGGGTTTCCTTCGTCAACCCAACCTACGCAACCGGGAATGTATGTACCTATGGGCACCATTAATCTCGTCCGCCACGGCCAGGCCAGTTTCGGCGCGGCCAATTACGACCAGCTGTCTCCGCTGGGCATGGAGCAGACCCGCCTGCTCGGCGCCTGGCAGCGCGATTGCGGCCTGCCCTTGTCCAAAGTGATGATCGGTCCGGCGCGCCGTCACGCGCAGAGCGCCGAGCATTTCCTGTCCGGCGCGGGGCTGGCCCACAAGGCGCTGCTGATTCCCGAGCTGAACGAATTCGACCACGAGGAAGTGCTGTACCGCCTGCGTCCGGATTTCGAGGACAAGGCCGCGATCGCCGCCTACCTCGCGTCCTCGTCCAACCCGCGCCGCGCCTACCAGGACCTGTTCGTGCAGGCGGTGGACCGCTGGCTGAGCGGCCGCCATGACGCCGACTACAAGGAAAGCTGGATCGGCTTCCAGCAGCGTTGCCGCCTTGGCCTGCAACGGATCATCGAACTGGCCGGGCCGTCGCAGGATGTCTGGGTCTTCACCTCCGGCGGGCCGATCACCGCCATCTCGCAGCACTTGCTGAACATTCCCGACCAGGACGCCTTCAACCTCAACTGGTCGCTGGTCAATGCCGGGGTCACCCGGCTGCTCTACACCGGGAACCGCGTCAGTCTGAGCACCTTCAACAACCACGCCCACCTGGAACACCACCGCCGGGCGGATCTTGTCACCTATCGCTAAAGGAAGCCTTCATGAGCGCCACCCCTCCCTTTGATTT
>JAYRMT010000250.1:0-3760 GCA_041912575.1 Fluviicoccus sp.
TTGGCCACGTCCGGCACGCGCAGGTACTGCTGGCGCACGAAGTCGGCGTACTGCTTGAGTTCGGCGCGGCTGAAACCGTCGGCGCGCAGCGCGTAGATCACACCGTAGACGTCGCTGAAGTCGTCGTTGAAGTACGGGCCGCGCACCCCGGCGGGCAGGGTGTGCTGCATGTCGCCGATCTTCTTGCGCACGGTGTACCAGACCTGCGGGATGTCCTTGGGCGGCGAGTAGTCCTTCAGCTCCAGGATTACCGTGGTTTCGCCGGGCTTGGAGTAGCTGCGGATCTTGTCGGCGTAGGGGACTTCCTGCAGCGTCTTCTCGATGGGGTCGGACACTTGGCTGGCCATCTGCATGCCGGTCGCTCCCGGCCAGAAGGCGCGGATGACCATGGCGCGGAAGGCGAAGGGCGGGTCTTCGTCCTGGCCGAGCGACAGGTAGGCGCTGACGCCCGCGAACAGCAGCGACAGCATCAGGTAGAGGGTGATCGCCGGATTTTCGATGGCGATGCGCGACAGGTTGAAACGCTCGGAGGCTTTCATGGCGCGGACGCTCCGGCAGCGGGCGCGGCGTCCATCGGCCGGACTTTCTGGCCGTCGGTCAGCACGTGCACCCCGGCCCCGGCGACGCGCGCGCCGTTGGCCAGACCGGCGACCAGCACGTTGTTGCCGTCCACGCCCAGCACCTTCACCGGCTGGCGCTTCACGGTGGAACTGGCGGCGTCGTACAGCCACACGGCGCTCATGCCGCCGGCTTCCACCAGCGCGGTGGTCGGCAGGCTGGCGACGGCGACCGGCGCGCTGGCGGTGGGCGCGGCGGCGGTCAGGCGCAGGGTGGCGGACTGGCCGAGCGCCAGGCTGGTGGCCGGCGCGTCCACGGTGAAGCGGGCGCGGAAGGTGCGGGTGACCGGGTCGGCGGCGGCGGCCAGCTCGCGCAGGCGGGCGGGCCAGACCTTGCCGGGCTGCGCCCACAGCACGACCTCGGCGCGGGCGCTGCGGGCCAGGCTGATGCGGTCTTCGGGGAAGGCGGCTTCCACTTCGCGTTCTCCGGCGTGCGCCAGCGTCACCACCGGCTGCCCGGCGGCGACCACCGCGCCGGTATCGGCGTTGATGGCGGTGACCACGCCGTCGCTGTCGGCGCGCAGGATGGCGTCCTCGACGCGGTTGGCGTTCAGCGCGGCGTTGCTTTCGGCATTGCTGACCTGCGCCTGCGCGCTGCTCAGGTCCACGCGGCGACGTTCCAGATCGGTTTCGGACACCAGGCCTTTCTGGTGCAGGTTGTCGAAGCGTTTGTACTCGCTCTGCGCCACCTCCAGCGCGGCGCGCGCGGAGGCGAGGGCGGACTTGGCGGCCTGCGCGGCGAGGTCGTAATCGCGCGGGTCCAGCTTCATCAGGATGTCGCCCTTGCGCACGCTCTGGCCGACATCGACGCTGCGCGCGATCACTTTCCCGCCGACGCGGAAGCCCAGGCCGGACTCGACGCGCGCCTTGACCGCGCCCGCGAGCTCCACGGTGGCGTCGGCGGGGGCGCCGCCGACCGTGACCAGGCGCACCGGCCGCACCGGCGGCGCGGACGCGACGGGATGACGGTCGCAGCCGGTCAGGACAACCAGCCCGGACAACAGCGCCGGGGCGGCGAAGCGGAGGACGGAACGCGGCTTATTCATGGTGGGAATTCCCGGAAACAGGGGCCGGACGCGGGGTCAGGCCGTTGAACAGCAGGTCGACAATCGTCTCGGTCAGGCGGCGGCGGTTGTCATCGGAATCAAGGTGCGGCGCGAGTTCGTTGCGCAGCATGTCGGGCACCAGCAGCACCCGCATCACGCCGGTGAACAGCGCGTGCATGGCGGCCAGGCGCACCGGATCGACCGCGCCGCCGGTGTCGGTGGCGGCGAAGTCGTTGTAGCGGCGCAGGAAGGGTTCGACGTAGGTGCGGCGGATGTGATCGGCGCGCTCGCTGTCGCCTTCGGCGTCGCGGAAGAGGATCGACAGGGTCAGCTTTTCACTGGCGGTCAGGTTCAGCGAGTGCAGCATCAGGCGACGGCGGGTCTGTTCGCCGCTTTCGCCGGGGCGGCCGTCCAGCACCGCCATCAGTTCGCGGAACACCGGACCGAACTGGGTGTCCACCGCTTCGAACCACAAGGCGTCCTTGGTGCCGAAATGCTTGTGCAGCAAGGTATTGCTGATGCCGCAGGCGGCCGCCAGCTCCCGCATGGAGCTGTTGTCGTAACCGTGTCCGGCAAAGAAATGGAAGGCCTGCCGCAACACCTGGTCGCGGTCAAAGGCGCTTTCGTCGGCGCGGGGCCGGCCTCGGCCGCGCTTGGGGCAGGCGAGGGCTTCGCAAATATTAACCATGTGGTTATTTTAGGAATGATCTTGACACTGACAAGACGAATTTCGCCTGACAGCGGGAAAACCCGACGAACGGTCATTTGTCGTCTATGCTGGTAAAAAAGAACGAAAAAACAGGTCCGAGGGTATGAACATCCGCAGGTACGCCGGGGCCGTGGCCCTGATGGCGCTGGCCGATGGCGCTTGGCAAGTGGTGCATCAGGGCGCGAAACGGGGCGAGGTCACCAGCTACGTGAAGGAGGTGGACGGTCACGATGTGAAGGCGTTCAAGGGCGTGGTGGAAGCGCCCATGCCGATGAGCGCGCTGCTGGCGGTATTGACCACCGTGGACAGCCTGCCGGACTGGGTGTTCCAGTGCGTGCGCGCCCGGCACGATGCGGGCTGGCCGGAGCCGGTGCATTACCTCGAATTCCACGCGCCGTGGCCGGTCAGCAACCGCGAGGTGGTGGTACGGAACAATTACAGCCAGGATCCGCAGACGTATACCGTGTCCGTCATGACTACCGCGATCACGGGCTACATGCCGGAAGCCGACGGGAAGGTGCGGGTGCCGGAGCTGAACAACCGCTTTATCTTCGAGCCGCTGAAGGACGGGTGGACGCGGGTGACCTTCGAGACGCTGGTGGATCCGGGCGGTTCGCTGCCGGCATGGGTGTCGAACTGGGTGGCGACCAGTGCGCCGCGGGTGACGCTGAACGGGATGATGAAGCTGGCGGCGCAGCCGCGATTCCGCAACAAGCCGGTGGAGGAGATCAAGTTGCCGGGGTTGAAGAGTTGGCGGATGCCGCCGTGATTCCGTGGATATGGGCGGCGGTCTTCTGTGTTGTCTGCCTCGCGGCTCTGCGGCATCAACGCGGTCTGCTTGACGGGAGGGCGTGTACAGGACGTTTGTGGCGGCAGCGCTTCCCTCAGGCATCGTCGGACGATATCCGGAGTTTTCTGGCCGTTGTAGCCGGAGCATTTTCCCTGCGTCTTCAAGACGGGCTTCTGTTCGGGCCTGATGAGGCTCTGTTCGCTATCTACCGAAAGCTTTATCCGCATCCGGCAATGCCTGATGGTATGGAGCTGGAGTTTCTGGATATCGAATTCCGCAAGCGTTACGGTCTGTTATTGTCGGAAATATGGCGTGAGGATCTGACGCTGGGGGAGTTGTTTTCATTGCGGTTGGATGTTCGACGGCGGCAAGTAACTCGCGGAGGTTGATGAGTTGACGTCGAAAGCCGAAAACGATGTTATTCATCGCATTGAAAATGCAGGGTTACACGCCTCTGCTGACTCGACGCGAACTGGAAAGAGGACTGACATGAACAAGCTGACCCAAGAAGCCGCCGAGCACTGGCGCTTTGTCGCGCCCCTGTTGTCCAAGCCGACGTGTGAGGCGGATTACCGTGCCTTGGTGGAGGCGCTGGACG
>JAYRMT010000251.1:0-3743 GCA_041912575.1 Fluviicoccus sp.
GGATTACCTCGCGGTCGCCAAGGGCATCAACCAGATCGACCTGTACAAGCAGGCGGCGACCCAGCTCAACGTGCCGGTGCCCTCCAGTCCGCTGCGCGCCAGCAAGCTGATCGACGGCAAGGTCTGGGACGGTTCGAACCCCAAGGCGTACGCCGCCGGCTTCGCCATCAAGGCCTGACAGGAGATTGCCATGACTGCCGCCATGACGACCACGGTCGCCAAGACCGCCAAATCCGTCCGGCCGAGGTTGCCCGCTGTGATGATCAAACCCGCCGCCTTCGTGCGCTGGCTCTTTCCGCCGGTACTCGGCCTCGCGCTCTTCATTGCGTTGTGGGCGATCCTCAGCCAGTTCCGCACGGAATTGCCGGGGCCGCTGACCACCTGGGATTCCGCCCGCGAGCTGTTCGCGCATCCCTTCTATGACAACGGTCCTAACGACCAGGGCATCGGCTGGAATATCCTGCACTCGCTGGCGCGGGTCGGCACCGGTTTTGGCCTCGCCGCGCTGATCGGCATCCCGCTCGGGTTCATCATCGGCCGGGTCAAGTTCATCGGCGACATGTTCGCCCCGGTGATCGCGCTGCTCCGTCCGGTATCGCCGCTGGCGTGGCTGCCGATCGGCTTGCTGGTCTTCAAGTCCGCCCAACCGGCGTCAATCTGGGTGATCTTCATCTCCAGTATCTGGCCGATCATCCTCAACACCGCCGCCGGGGTGTCGCAGGTACCGCAGGACTACCTGAACGTGGCGCGCGTGCTGCGCCTGTCGGAGTGGAAGGTGTTCACGAAAATCCTGTTCCCGGCCTCGCTGCCGTACCTGCTGACCGGTATCCGCCTGTCGATCGGCGTGGCCTGGCTGGTGATCGTGGCCGCGGAAATGCTGACCGGCGGTGTCGGCCTGGGCTTCTGGGTCTGGGACGAATGGAACAACCTGAACGTGGCGCACATCATCATCGCCATCTTCGTGGTGGGGATTGTCGGGCTGCTGCTCGAACAGGCCCTGATCCTGATCGCCAAGCGCTTTTCCTACGACAGCTGACCGGAGCACGTCATGAGCAAGTATCTCAGCATCGAGAATGTGAGCATGCGCTTCGCGACCAAGAACGGCCTGTTCGAGGCCCTGCGCGACATTAACCTGGCGGTGGCCGAGGGCGAATTTGTGTCCCTGATTGGACACTCAGGGTGTGGCAAGTCCACTCTCCTGAATCTTATCGCCGGCCTGACCCTGCCCAGCGACGGCGTCCTGATCTGCAACGGACGCGAGATCGCCGGGCCGGGTCCGGAGCGGGGCGTGGTGTTCCAGAACCACTCCCTGCTGCCCTGGCTGACCTGTTTCGACAACGTCCACCTGGCTGTGGAGCGGGTGTTCGGCGACCGGGAAGGTAAGGCGGAGCTGAAAGCGCGCACGGAAGCCGCGCTGAAGCTGGTGGGTCTGTCCCACGCCATCCACAAGCTGCCCAAGGAAATCTCCGGCGGCATGAAGCAGCGCGTGGGCATCGCCCGGGCCTTGGCCATGGAACCGAAGGTTTTGCTGCTGGATGAGCCTTTCGGCGCGCTGGATGCGCTGACCCGCGCCCATCTCCAGGATGAACTGCTGAAGATTGTCGAGGCGACGAAGGCCACGGTGGTCATGGTGACGCACGATGTGGATGAAGCGGTCTTGTTGTCGGACCGCATCGTGATGATGACCAACGGGCCCTCGGCGACTATCGGCCAGATCCTGGAGGTCGACCTCGCCAAGCCGCGCGAACGCATGGCGCTGGCGAATGACGCCCGTTACCACCATCTCCGCTCGGAGGTGCTGGACTTCCTGTACCGCAAGCACTTGCGACCCGCCGCCTGATCGCGGCTTTCCCCTGTCGTTATTGACCTGCGTCAGTCCCGCCCGGGACTGACCGGGGACAGTTTTGCCTGAAAACTGCCAAATCGAGGTATTTATGAACAAGCACCCACTGGTCGTCGCTTTGATTGCTGCAAGCGGTTTTCCCGCTGTCTCCCTGGCCGACGGTCTGGATGACGTGATGACCGCCCTGAGCGGCGGCAGGCCCTCCCTGGAAATGCGCCTGCGCTACGAGCAGGTGACCGATTCCGCAAAGGTCTCCAAGGCCGACGTGCCCAGCCTGCGTACGGTGTTGGGGTACAAGACCGCTGATTACCAAGGCTTCTCCGGCTTTGTGGAATTCGAGAACATCAGCAATTTCGGCGCGGATAACTACAATCCGTACCCACCCATCGCCACGCCGAACCCGACGGCCTCCGCCTCCCAGAAAACCTATCCGGCGGTGGCCGATCCTGCACTGACCCAGATCAACCAGTCTTATCTGGACGGTTACGGACTCCGTCTGGGCCGCCAAAAAGTGATTTTCGACAACGCACGCTTTATCGGTGATGTGGGCTGGCGGCAGAACGACCAGACCTTTGACGGGGTCGTCTACACCAACAAGGTACTGATTCCGGCCACCTATTTCACCCTGGGCTACCTGAACAAGGTCAACGGCATCAACGGGGTCACCCGCGCGGTGAATGCGCCGGTCGCCAACGTGCGTTACAGCAAGGTATTCGAGAACTGGGGGATTACCGCCAGCGGCTTCTACTACGCGATGGAAGAGGAAACCACGCGGGCGGCCTCCTGGAAGCACACCGGAGCGCGCGTGGAGGGGTCTGTGGGGGATGCGCTTTACGAAGTGTCCTATGCGAAGCAGGGGAGCTACAAGGACAGCACTGCGACGCTGGACGCCAAGTACCACGACATCCAGCTGGGTTACAAGCTGGGACCGGTGACGCTGAAGGCCCAGCAGGAAGTCCTGGAGCCGGGCTTCAAGACGCCGCTGGCAACCCTGCACGCCTTCAACGGCTGGGCGGACCGTTTCCTCGCCACACCGACCAAGGGGCTGGAAGACACCAACCTCAAATTGTTGGCGCGCTACTGGGGAATGAATTTTGTGCTGGCGGCGCACGAGTTCAAGGCGCAAGACGGTGGAGACAAGTTCGGCAAGGAGTATGACGCCTCGATCCTGAAGCCGGTCAACCGCAACCTGTCGCTGATGTTGAAGGCGGCCCGCTACAAGGGCGAGGACAATACCGTCACCCTGGCGACGGTGAGCGGCAATGCCATCAAGAACAGCGACCTGACCAAGGTCTGGGCGCAGGTGGGTTACAAGTTCTGAGGATAATAACGAGAACGAACGTCGCGGGTTGCATTCGCGCCATCCCGATCGGGATGGCGCTTTTTCTTGTCAGTCGGGGAAAGGGGCGAACATCCGGGAAACCGGATAAAGCGATGCGGTTCCGAGAAGGAACCAGAACAACAGCATTTGCAGCATGACAGTGGTCGCCTGTGGCAGCGGGTTCAGGACGAACGGAAACGGTCCGTGCGGACGCGGCTCCGGCCAACATTCATTTGGAGAAAAAGTCCGGTTTCCCGGCAAGTTCCACTCCGTCCTGGTTACTGCCTGCGACCCGGAAGGGCAGCAGTGATCCCCTTGCTTGCGGCATGCTTGCACATCAAGCTTTGTCACTTATAGCATATGACGCTTTTCATCAAAAGAGTCTTGGCGTGATGGAGAGTCTTTGCTGACGAGTACGACCGGACGACGATATGCCGATCGGGAGGAGGTGGCGTCCCCACGGGGATTCGAACCCCGGTTACCGCCGTGAAAGGGCGATGTCCTAGGCCTCTAGACGATGGGGACGAGGCGGAGCAAGTGAGTGTCCGGGGGACATTCACCCGCCGAGTGCCGCACAAG
>JAYRMT010000252.1:0-3726 GCA_041912575.1 Fluviicoccus sp.
CTGATCCACGATCTGGAAAAACAGTACGGCTTTGACAAGCCCGCGCCCGAACGCCTCCGTCTGATGGTGGTGAACTACCTGCATTTCGATTTCGGACAGAGCTTTTTCCAGGACAAGAGCGTGATCGGGCTCATCCGCGAAAAAATGCCGGTTTCGATTTCCCTCGGGCTGTGGAGCACCCTGCTGATCTACTTCATTTCGATTCCGCTCGGCATCCGCAAGGCCTTGCATGAAGGCAGCCGTTTCGATGTCGCCACCAGCAGCCTCATCATAGTCGGCTACGCCATTCCGGGCTTCCTGTTCGCGCTGTTGCTCATCGTGCTGTTCGCGGGCGGCAGTTACTGGCAGATCTTCCCGATGCAGGGGCTGGTCTCGGACAACTTCAACAGCCTGCCCCTCGGTGGAAAAATCCTTGATTACGCCCATCACATGGCGCTGCCCACCTTATGCCTGAGCATCGGCGGTTTCGCCACCCTGACCATCCTGACCAAGAACTCCTTCCTGGATGAAATCCACAAGCAGTACGTCGTGACCGCGCGCGCCAAAGGCCTGAACGACCGTCAGGTGCTCTACGGCCATGTCTTCCGCAACGCCATGCTCATCATCATCGCCGGGATTCCGTCGCTGCTGATCTCGATCTTTTTTACCGGCTCGATGCTGATCGAAGTCATTTTCAATCTCGACGGCATGGGCTTGCTGGGTTATGAAGCCACCATCAAGCGGGACTATCCGGTGATTTTCGGCACCCTGTACATTTTCACGCTGATGGGCCTGCTGCTGCGCATTCTCAGCGATGTCATCTACACCTGGATCGATCCGCGCATCGACTTCGAGAGCCGGGGGTGACCGCATGAGCCTGTCCTCCCTGAACCGCCGCCGCTGGCAAAACTTCCGCGCCCACCGCCGGGGCTGCTGGTCCTTGTGGATATTTCTGGCCCTCTTTACGGTAAGCCTGTTCTCCGAATTCATCGCCAACGATCGCCCGTTGCTGGTCTCCTTCAAACACACGCTCTACGTGCCGGTACTCAAGGAATACCCCGAGACGGTCTTCGGCGGCACACTGGCCAGCAACACGGACTACCGCGACCCGTATGTCGCCGAGCTCATCAACGCCAACGGCTGGATGCTATGGCCGCCCATCCGCTATCACTATGACACCATCAATTACAACCTGAGCGTACCCGCGCCCGCGCCGCCCTCCCGCGAAAACTGGCTTGGCACGGATGATCAGGCGCGCGATGTTGTCGCCCGCATTCTCTACGGATTCCGTATCTCGGTCCTGTTCGCTCTCGCCCTGACCCTGGGCAGTTCGGTCATCGGCATCGTCGCAGGCGCCCTGCAAGGGTATTACGGCGGCTGGGTGGACCTGATCGGCCAGCGCGTCATCGAAATCTGGTCGGGCCTGCCCATGCTGTTCATGCTGATCATCCTGGCCAGTGTCGTCGAGCCGGGCTTCTGGTGGCTGCTCGGCATCATGCTGTTTTTTTCCTGGCATGAATTGACCGGACTGGTGCGTGCGGAGTTCCTCCGGGGGCGTAACCTGGAATACGTGCGGGCCGCCCGGGCGTTGGGGCAGACCGATCTGCGGATCATGTTCCGCCATATCCTCCCTAATGCGATGGTTTCGACGCTGACCTTCCTGCCGTTCATCTTCACGGGGGCGCTATCCACGCTGACCGCACTGGACTTCCTCGGTTTCGGCCTGCCGGTCGGCTCTCCTTCGCTGGGCGAACTGGTCGCTCAAGGCAAGAATAACCTCAATGCGCCGTGGCTGGGCCTGACCGCGTTCTTTACCCTGTCAGCCCTGCTGACCCTGCTCGTCTTTATCGGAGAGGCCGCCCGTGACGCCTTCGACCCCCGCAAGCAGTGAGACTCCCCTGCTGGACGTGCAGGGGCTCTCCATCCGCTTCACCCCGCCCGGACTGCCCGCCACAGCCCCCGTGCGCGATGTCGGCTTTACCCTGGGGGCCGGGGAAATGCTCGGCATTGTCGGCGAAAGCGGCTCCGGCAAATCCCTGACCGCCCTCTCGATCCTGCGCCTGCTGCCGGGAACCGCCCATTATCAAGGCTCCGTCCGCTTTGACGGCGAAGACCTCCTGACGCTCCCGGAAAGCCGCCTGCAATCGCTGCGCGGCAGCCGTATCGCCATGATCTTCCAGGAGCCGATGACCTCGCTGAATCCGCTGCACACCATCGGCAAGCAGATCGCGGAAATGCTGCTGCAGCATCAGGCAATCACCCGGGAAGCCGCGCTGGCGCGGACTCTCGAACTCCTGGGCGAAGTCGGTATCCCCGATCCCGCCGGCAGAGTGGACAGCTACCCCCATGAGCTTTCGGGCGGCCAGCGGCAACGCGTCATGATCGCCATGGCGCTGGCCAACAACCCCGCCCTGCTGATCGCGGACGAACCGACGACGGCGCTGGACGTCACGCTGCAAGAACAGATCCTGCAGCTGTTACAGGCGTTGCGGCGCAAATACGGGCTGGCCGTGCTGCTGATCTCGCATGATCTGGGTCTGGTCCGGCGCTTCGCCGATCGCGTCATGGTCATGCAAGGCGGACGCGTCGTTGAAACCAACACGACAACCGCGCTGTTCCAGGCTCCGGCCCACGATTACACCCGGCAATTGCTGGCCGCCGAACCCGACGGCGACCCCGCGCCCTTGCCGGATCGCGCCGCTCCGGTCCTGGAGGTCAAGGATCTCCGTGTCTGGTTCCCGGTCCGTCAGGGACTCTTCAAACGCGTGGTGCGCCATGTCAAGGCCGTGGACGGCATCAGCCTCACGCTCCGGCAGGGCGAGACCCTCGGCATTGTCGGCGAGAGCGGCTCGGGAAAATCCACGATCGCTTTCGCCGTCACGCGGCTGATTCCGGCCAGCGGCGGCGCCGTCCTCTTTGGTGACAAGGATCTGCTCGCGTTATCGCAGAAGGCGGTGCGGCCGCTGCGTCAGGATCTGCAAATCGTCTTCCAGGATCCCTACGGCAGCCTGAGCCCCCGCCTGAGTATCCTGCAAATCGTGTCCGAAGGGCTGGAGCTGCTGGGCCTTCCCGCCGACGCGCGGGAAAACCGCGTCATCGAGGCCTTGCGCGCGGTCGAACTGGACCCGGAAACCCGCCACCGTTATCCGCATGAATTCTCGGGTGGCCAACGCCAGCGCATCGCGATCTCACGCGCACTGGCATTGCGTCCACGCCTGCTTATCCTGGATGAGCCGACCTCCGCGCTCGACCGCACCGTGCAGAAGCAAATCGTGACCTTGTTGCGGCGGCTCCAGCGGGAGCACGGGTTTTCCTGCCTCTTCATCAGCCATGACCTCAAGGTCGTCAAGGCGCTCAGCCACCGCGTGCTGGTCATGCAGGGCGGGCGCATGGTGGAAGAAGGCCTGACCGGGGAAGTATTCCGCAATCCCCGGGAAAACTATACCCGGCAACTCATGGCGGCCGCCTTCCTGACGGAGTGAAGGCGCGGGAGCCTCAGGGGTTGAACCTACACATTTTTGTGGCACACTCCCGCGACACTTGGCGGCGTGGCCGTCGAAGGCAGGCGCTTCGCCCGCCCCTATTCAGTAAAGGAGCAACACATGGGATTCATGACCGGTAAACGGGTTCTGATTGTCGGCGTCGCCAGCAAGCTGTCCATTGCCTACGGAATCGCCGCAGCCATGCACCGCGAAGGCGCCGAACTGGCCTTCACGTATCAGAACGAGAAGCTCCGTCCACGTGTCG
>JAYRMT010000253.1:0-3719 GCA_041912575.1 Fluviicoccus sp.
GCCGTACTGGTCTTCCCGCACCTGTTCTTCCCGTCCTCCGATCCCGCCTCCGCCACCCTGCAATCCCTCGCGACCTTCGCCATCGCCTTCTTCGCGCGACCCATCGGCTCGGCGGTGTTCGGCCATCTCGGCGACCGTATCGGCCGCAAGGCCACCCTGGTAGCCGCCTTGCTGACCATGGGACTCTCCACGGTGCTGATCGGCCTACTGCCCGGCTATGACACCATCGGCGTGCTGGCCCCGGCGCTACTGGCCCTGTTCCGCTTCGGGCAAGGTTTCGGCCTGGGCGGCGAGTGGGGCGGGGCGGTGCTGCTGGCTACCGAGAACGCCCCGGCGGGCCGTCGTGCCTGGTACGGCATGTTTCCGCAACTGGGCGCGCCGATCGGCTTCATCTGTTCCACCTCGATTTTCCTGTGGCTGACCGAGAGCCTCACCAACGAACAATTCCTGACTTGGGGATGGCGGATTCCCTTCATCGCCAGCAGCGTGCTGGTGCTGATGGGCTTGTACGTGCGCCTGCGCCTGACCGAAACGCCGGTATTCCGCAAAGCCGTCGAAGCCGAGGAGCGGATCCGTTTTCCGATCAACGAAGTGTTCCGCCGCCATGGCGGCCGCATCGTGCTGGGCACGCTGGTGGCGCTGCCGTCCTTCGCGCTGTTTTACCTGATGACGGTGTTTGCGTTGTCATGGGGCACCAGTCATCTGGGCTATACCCGCGCGGAATTCCTGCGCTTCCAGATGGTCGGCGTGGTGTTCTTCGGTTTGACGATTCCCCTGTCAGCCGTCTTGGCGGACCGCTATGGCCGTCGCCTGACCCTGA
Source organism: Fluviicoccus sp. (assembly GCA_041912575.1). GTDB lineage: Bacteria > Pseudomonadota > Gammaproteobacteria > Pseudomonadales > Moraxellaceae > Fluviicoccus. The sequence goes on from JAYRMT010000253.1 coordinate 821, forward strand.
CACTGGTCAGCGTTGCGATTCTGGCGTTCGGACTGGTGATGGGGCCGTTGTTTGGTTCGGGCAGCGCGCTGGGCGTGGTGGCCGGGTTGTCGCTCGGGCTCGGGCTGATGGGGATGACCTACGGGCCGGTAGGCACCGTACTGTCCGAACTGTTCCCGACAGCGGTGCGTTACACAGGATCGTCGCTGGCCTTCAATCTGGCGGGGATCTTCGGCGCGTCGCTGGCCCCGTACGTGGCGACCTGGCTGGCGACGACCTACGGATTGGCGTCGGTGGGTTTCTATCTGGCGGCGGCATCCGTACTGTCGTTGACCGCGCTGGTGTGCCTGAGCGAGACCCGTGAGCAATCGCTGGAGCGTGCGTGACGAGCGGGGGCGACTTCCGGAGTGAGTGAACTGTTTGCCGAATTTATGGGCGATAGGGCTTCACTTTTCGAAGCGGTCTGCTGTATTATTTGCGTCCCTTGATTGGGTTGTTAGCTCAGCTGGTAGAGCAGCGGACTCTTAATCCGTAGGTCCACAGTTCGAATCTGTGACAACCCACCAAATTTTCAATGACTGAGCCGACATTGCGTCGGCTTTGTCATTTCTGGGGTTACGATTCCGGTAAAAGCCGGTCAATTTTGGTTAAGGTCGCGGAGACTCTTTCAAGGGTAGATCGCGGAAACTTTTCCTTTTACGGCTCCTTCGTTCCGTGGCGTCTACAATTCGCCCATGCCTGCCATCGTTTCGGGCGTTGGGGCTGTCGGCAGCGTGTTGCAAAACACGTTGAACATCAGCCGTGGCGAGATGCTTCCTCATGGATTTCCGGCGGCATGGTCTCCGTTGATCCGGTTTCCCGGTTTTCATCCCGTCGGAGTAGGCGCGGCGATTCGGTGGAATCCGGATCAATGCGGCGGTGTCAGCGCCGATACGGGATAGAATAGCCTCATTCCCCCGTCGCTGAACGGCATGAATCCGAATCGTTGGTAGAAGGTTGCCGCCTCGGCGTTCTTGGCGTCCACCACGACGGCGGCGACTCCGGCAATCGCGGCGACACGGCGCACATTCGTCAGCGCATGAGCCAGCAGGTGGCGGCCGGCGCCTTGCCCACGGTAGCGTCTGTCCACCGCTAACCGGCCTATCAGCGCGGCGGGAATCGGATACGGGGCAAGATGCCGCTTCAGAGCGTCCGGCGCGGCGTCAAACTCCACGCTCGCGGTGCTCAGGGTGTAGAAGCCCGCCATGCGGTTGTCGGTGTCCAGCGCAACATAGACACGGCTCAGGAAACGGCGTTGCTGCTGCCCGGCATACTTGCGGATGAAGGTGTTCAGCGCTTCGTCGCCACAGTCGAAGGACTCCCGGTCGTGCGCCTTGTCCAGCGGCTCAACCCGAAACAAGACGATCTCCCAATGCCAATAGGTCGGACATGTCTTCATTCGGCGCGGGCGGATTGTCCAGCGCGTCCAGAAAGCGCACGGCTTCGGCCTGGCTCAGCACAATGCGCTGATGGTCGGTCAGCATCTGCACGGCGGCAGAGTAAGCGTGTTCCAGGATAAAGGCGCTCACGCTGGTGGCGGACAGGGCGGCGGCCTGCTCGATCATCTGCTTGGCTTCCGCCGATGCCCGCAGGTTGATGCGTTCGGTATTCATGATGCACCTATGTACACTCAGTAAGCGTACATTCTAGGCGTGATGCTGACGCCGGGCAATGAAGATGCGGTTATTTTTTCACCTTCACAAGCGGCGGCGCCTCAGCCGTGTCCTTCAATCCGGCGGCCTCGAACATGGCGGCGGTGGCCGTGTTCACGGACTGGCGCACCGGGTCAAGGTCAAGCCGGGCATGGATCGCCGTGGCTTGCTGGCTCTTGTGGTTCAGACTCTTGCCGATGATCGCCAGGCTGGCCCCGGTGCGGAGTTGCCAACTGCCCGGCGTTCGGCTCGGGTCATGCGGAACCCCGCCGTTTTCGGCATCGCAACCGGCAGGTATTCCCGCCGGTTCCAGTACGCGCAGCATCGCCGCGGCCCCACGATATGCCCGGTTTTCCCGCTGCCGGGGAATACAAAGCCACCGGCGGTGCCTGAATGCGCACTTGTTCTTGTCACCGGACGATGCCCGATGCAAGATTGAGGCATGGAGGCGCCATGATTACGAGGTTTGCCCCCATTCAGCATTGAAGTGGGCGAGACCCCCAGAGTTTGCCTGCCGGCATGCACTTCGAGCTCAATCCGTGAAGCCGGGAGCCTCTGCTTGAGGTTGGTACTAATCCTGGCAGAGCCTCAAGGTAAGCTAATGAAAATTCTAGTGACAGGTGGTGCGGGATTCATCGGATCCGCCGTGGTGCGGGAAATTATCCGGAATACGGGGCATCAAGCGATCAATGTGGATTGCTTGACCTATGCGGGCAATCTGGAGTCCTTGCCGGAGGTGGCGGAAAGCCCCCGCTATGCTTTCGAGCCAGTGAATATTTGCGATCATGCCGCCATGATGGCGGTCTTTGATCGGCATCAGCCGGATGCTGTCATGCATCTGGCGGCGGAGTCCCATGTGGACCGCTCCATTGACGGTCCCGGAGAGTTCATCAAGACGAACATCAACGGCACCTACACGTTGCTGGAGGTGGCGCGCGCCTACTGGAGCACATTGTCCGAGGAAGAGAAAACTGATTTTCGTTTCCATCACATATCAACGGATGAGGTGTACGGAGACCTGCACGGAACAACCGATCTTTTTCTCGAAACAACGCCCTATGCGCCGAGCTCCCCCTATTCGGCCAGCAAAGCCGCCAGTGATCATCTGGTGCGTGCCTGGCACCGCACTTACGGCTTGCCGGTCGTGGTGACCAATTGCTCCAACAACTACGGTCCGTACCACTTTCCTGAAAAGCTGATACCCCACATGATTCTGAATGCGCTGCACG
>JAYRMT010000254.1:0-3680 GCA_041912575.1 Fluviicoccus sp.
GGAGCAGGCCGATTACTGGCGCTGGGCGGTGCGGGCGTTCCGGGTAGCGTCCTGCGGCGTGGCGGACCGTACGCAGATCCACACCCACATGTGCTACAGCGATTTCAACGACTGCATCGCGCACATTGCCGCGATGGACGCCGATGTTATCACCATCGAGACGGCGCGTTCGGCGATGGCGCTGTTGCAGGCCTTCGAGGGCTTCGACTACCCGAACGCGATCGGGCCTGGGGTGTATGACATCCATTCCCCGGCGGTGCCCGCGACCGGCGCCATGGTGGAGCTGCTGCGCGCCGCCCGCGCGCGGATTCCGGCGGCGCGGTTGTGGGTGAATCCGGATTGCGGGTTGAAGACGCGCGGCTGGCCGGAAACCGAGGCGGCGCTGGCGGCGATGGTGAGGGCGGCGCAGGAGGCAAGGACGGCCGCCTGATCGTAGGGGCGCACGGCGTGCGCCCGGGTCGCCGGACTCGCCCGCATTGCAAGAATCCGGATACCTCCTACGGAAGAGGGCGCACGCAGTGCGCCCCTACGGGGTGTGCGACAAATACCGTCGCCCTTGTTCTCTATTCCCCCTTGAGTCCCGTCCGCACATTTCTTAGTCTGACAGACATTATTCCCCAGCCGTCATGACGCCCCGTGAATCCGCCGATCCGCCGCATCGCTCACCTCGACATGGACGCTTTCTTCGCGTCCGTGGAGCTGCTGCGTTACCCGCAGCTGAAGGGCTTGCCGGTGGTGATCGGCGGCGGTCGCCGCCAGCCGGACGATCGCGCGACGGAATCTATTCCGGTCGCGGAATTCCCCCGCCTGCGCGACTACGCCGGACGCGGCGTCATCACCACGGCGACCTATGCCGCGCGGCAGTTCGGCGTGGGCTCGGCGATGGGCATGATGAAGGCGGCGAAACTGTGTCCCGACGCCATCATGCTGCCGGTCGATTTTGACCGCTACCGTCATTATTCCCGCCTGTTCAAGGCCGAGATCCGCCGGATCGCGCCGGTGATGGAGGACCGGGGCATCGACGAGGTCTATATCGACCTGACCGACGTGCCCGGCGGGCAGGAAGAGGGCGGCCGCCTGACCGCGCTGGCCTTGCAGCGCGCCATTTTCGCGGCCACGGGGCTGACCTGCTCGATCGGCGTCGCGCCCAACAAGCTGCTGGCGAAGATGGCCAGCGAATTCGACAAGCCGAACGGCGTTTCCATCGTCTACGAGGCCGATTTGCACACGCGCATCTGGCCGCTGCCCTGCCGCAAGATCAACGGTATCGGCCCCAAGACCGACGCGAAGCTGCAAGCCTTCGGCATCCGCACCATCGCCGAGCTGGCCGGGTGCGACGCGGACTGGCTGGTCCGTCATTTCGGCGCGAGTTACGGGGCGTGGCTGCATGCGGTGGCGCATGGCCGCGACCACCGTCCGCTGGTGACCGAGAGCGAGCCGGTGTCGATGAGCCGCGAAACCACCTTCGGCCGCGACCTGCATCCCCGGCAGGACCGCGCGGAGCTCGGCGCCATCTTCACCCGCCTGTGCGAGCAGGTGGCGGCGGACCTGCAGCGCAAGGGTTACGTGGGGCGCACGGTGGGCATCAAGATCCGCTATGACGACTTCCGGGCGGCCACCCGCGATCACACCGAGGATTTCTATACCGCCGACGCGACGCAGATCCGCCGTCTGGCCGGCGAGTGCCTGAAACGGGTGCCGCTGGACCGCCGCCTGCGCCTGCTCGGCGTACGGGTGGGCACGCTGGCGCGCGCGGGCTCCGAGCCGCCGGTGTCGCCGCGCCGCCCGGAGACAGGCCGCACGCTGCCGCTGTTCGGCGATCCCTGAACGCATTGGCCGCTTGGGCAGATGACTGGCCGTTCGTGAGCATTGCTTCGCCGTGTCCGGACGGTTACTCTCGGACGAAAAACCGTCTGGCCGTCCGGCCGTTCCGAGGCTGTCTTGAATAATTGGTTCCGCAAGCTGGCGACCGTCCAGGAGTGGAGTGTGGTCGCGCGCGGCTGTGTGCCCGCCGTTATTGTCCTGCTGCTCCTGATCCAGCATCTGGCCTGGTCCCTGCGCCTGCTGTCGCTGCCCGACCGCGAGCGTTTCATTCACACCGCGTTCCTTGAGTCCGCGCTGCCGGTGATCGGCCTGCTCGCCGTCGGCGCGGCGGGTCTGCTGGCGCTGGGATTGTGGCTGCGCCGGGTGCGGCCGGGCGCGGTCTGGTACCAGCATCTGGCCGCCAATTATTACGGACTGGCGCTCAGCGGCGTGGGCTACCTGGACGGCGGCCTGACCTTCGTGGTCGGCGTGGCCATGATGGGCGCGCCGCTGGTGGGCTTCGTGCTGCTGGAGCGTCGCGTGGTGCCGGTGGCCTTCGTGGTTTCCTTCATGGCGATCTTCGGCTACAACCTGGCGGCGGCGTTCGGCCTGATCCCCTACGGTCCGCTGCTGCACGCCCCGGTGGATACGGCGGGAGCGCTGGTGTGGACCGATCGCCAGTTCCTGATGGCTGCGCCGCACCTGGTCATCAACACGACCCTGCTGGCGATCATGATCGGGCGCTGGCGCGAACGCGAGGCGGGCGTGCTGGCGCTGAGCATGACCGATCCGCTGACCGGCGCGCACAACCGCCGCAGCATCCTCGAACTGGTCGGCAAGGAAACCGCGCGCACCCGCCGCCACGGTCCGCCGCTGGCGGTGGTGTTGCTGGACCTCGACCATTTCAAGCGCATCAACGACACCTTCGGGCATCCGACCGGCGACCGGGTCATCCAGGCCGCCGCCGCCGTGCTGCGCGAAACCGTGCGCCAGAGCGACGCTGTCGGGCGTTTTGGCGGCGAGGAATTCCTGTTGCTGCTGCCCGACACCACCCGCGCGGGCGCGCTGCGGCTGGTGGAGCGTTGCCGCGAACAGCTGGCGGGGCTGACGCTGCACGCCGATAACGGCGATCCGGTGCCGGTGACGGCCAGTTTCGGCGTGGTCTGCAACGAAGGGTGCCTGAACGCGCCCGCCGAACTGCTGATCCGTCGCGCCGACGAAGCCCTGTACCAGGCCAAGCTGCGCGGTCGCAACCGCGTGGTCGCCGCCGATCCGCTGCTGGAGTCCGAGGGCGAGGCCGCGCCGCCCGTGGAGCGCCGCGAACGGGAACGCTTCGGCGACTTCCTGCCGACAACCCGCTGGGGCACGCCCGCGCCGCCCGCCGCCGCGCTGGCGGGGCGCATGGACGTGGTGCGCCAGCTGATTGCCGGGGTGCTGGAATGGAGCCAGATGGCCAAGACAGGGCTGGTGATGGCGCTGATGGTCGCGTTCTACGGCGGTCTGCTGGGCTGGCTGCTGATCGTGCTGCGCAGTCCCTCGGCGGCGGCGATCATCGATCCGGTCTACGGGCGTCGGCTGGTGCCGGTGATGCTGGCGCTGATCGGCCTGCTGGTGGTGCTGATGATGTCGGCCTTCCTGCTGCACGTGCGCCGCCGCCGCGCGGTCTGGCTGCAATGGGTGGCGCTGCACTTCTTCAGCCTGATGCTGGTGGCGACCGGCCATGTGCTGGGCATGCTCAACATGCCGACCGGCCTGATGCTGACCGGGATGCCGATGCTCGGCTTCATCCTGTTCCGGCGCAGCCTGGTGCTGTCGTCCTTCGTGGTCGGCGTGGCGGGCGTGGTGGGCTCATCCTACGCCTCGGCGCTCGGCTGGAC
>JAYRMT010000255.1:0-3626 GCA_041912575.1 Fluviicoccus sp.
CCGCGACGACCTTTGCCCCGCCGGAAGGCACGGTCGCGCCCGTCCCCGGCGAGCAACGCAAATCGGCCTATGCCTCCGGCAATGATTCGGATGCCGCCGCGAGCGCACCGGAGGAGCGCGGCAACGCGGGCGCGCGTGAGGCCCGTCCGGCGTATTCGCAGGCCGCCGGTGCCGCGCCTGCCGTCGCCGAGCCCGAGAGTCCCGTGGCGCGCTTTGAACGCCGGCTTTCCTACCAGACCGGCCGGATCACCCTGTCCAACAACCTGGTGACGCTGGATCTGGGCGACAAGTACCGCTTCCTGAGCCCGGAGGACTCCCGCAAGGTCATCGTGGAGCTCTGGGGCAATCCGCCGGATTCCGCGAACGGCGTGCTGGGCATGATCGTGCCCGCGCAGGGGCACTTCGATGACGCGGATTTCTGGGGCGCGGTGATCAAGTATTCCGAGGAAGGGCATGTCAAGGACGATGACGCCAAGGACATCGATTACACCAAGTTGCTGGAGGAAATGAAGCAAGCCTCCGCCGAGGAAAACAAGCAGCGCCGCGCCGGCGGCTATGAAGGAATGGACCTGATCGGGTGGGCGGTCGCGCCGCGTTACGACGCCGGGCATCATGTGCTGCACTGGGCCAAGAACTACAAGACCGACAAGGGCGCCAAAGTCATGAACTATGACGTCCGCGTGTTGGGCCGCAAAGGCATCCTGTCCCTGCTGGTGGTGGCCGACCCCGAGCAGCTCGCGAGTCTCCAGGGCGCCATCGACGACCTGCCGCTGGTGGCGCAGTACACATCGGGCAACCGCTATGCCGACTTCGACAAGAGCAGCGACAAGATGGCCGAATACGGCCTGGCCGCGCTGGTGGCCGGGGGTGCGGCGGCGGCCACGGTGAAGGCGGGCAAGCTGGCCTTCCTGGCGGTCCTGCTCAAGAAGGGCTGGGTGTTGCTGGTGGCCGGCGTGGTGGCCCTGCGCAAGAAGCTCTTCGGTCGGGGTTGATCCGTACCGGAGCGCTGCCAACCGGCGTGCCGATGGGGTAAGGTAGGGCGGATCGATTTCCTGTCCCGTCCACACCCGGAGCCCGGCCATGTCCCTGCCCAAACTCGAATTCTTCTACGATATCGTCAGCCCGTACAGCTATATCGCCGCCGCGCGTCTGGACCGTTTCGACGGACTGGCCGAGGTGGTGTGGCGGCCGTTCCTGCTCGGCGGCGTGTTCAAGGCGGCGGGCAACAGTGCGCCGCTGCATGTCCCCGCCAAGGGCATGCACATGCCGACCGACCTCCGTCGCCTGACGGCGCATTACGGCTTGCCTTACGCCTTTCCGTCCGTTTTTCCGACCAATACCGTCACCGTGCAGCGCGTGCTCTGCGCGGCGTCCGACGCCGAACGTCCGGCCTTGAGCCTGAAACTCTATGATGCGTATTGGGGGCATGGCCGCGATGTCGGCGATCCCGCCCTGCTGACGGAAATCGCCGGCGCCGCCCTGGTGGCGCGCGCCGGGGAGGACGAGGCCAAGAACCGCTTGCGCGCCAACACCGAAGAGGCGGTGGCGCGCGGCGCGTTCGGGGCCCCGACATTCTTCTTCGGGGACGACCTGTATTTCGGGGAGGACCGTCTGTTCCTGATCGAAGCGCGGCTCAAGGGCTGAGCCCGCGCGGCGGCCGGGCGTTTGCGCGGGTCGCCGCTATACTGAGTCCATCGGTCGCCGGATCGTCGGCAGGAAGAGGATTCGATCATGTTTTTCCGCCATGCCGCGATTTTCGTGTCGGTCGTTCTGGCTGCCGGAGCCCACGCCGAATCCGGATTCAATGCCGATCTGCAAAATCGCGTGAAAGTACTGGAGACCGAGGTGGCGCGCCTGCAGGCCCTGCCGGTGGTCAAGACGTCCGATGGCGGTTTGCGTGCGGAAACACCCGATGGCGCCTCGCGTATCCGCATCGGTGGTCGCCTTCAGGCGGATACCGCGTTTTACCGGTCCGATGTCAACCCGCTGGGCTCCGGCAGCGAAATCCGTTCCGCCCGCTTGCGCGTCAGCGGCGCGGTCAGTCCGGTCTGGGACTACAAGCTGGAGGCCGATTTTCTCCCGGGGCAGGGCGTGCGTCTGACCGAGGCGTATCTGGCCTGGCGCGGGCTGCCCCGGCAGACCGTGATGGTCGGCAACCTCTTCGAGCTGTATGGGCTGGAGGAATTCTCCAGCAGCACCGATCTCACCTTCATGGAGCGTTCGCTCGCCATCGACGCCATCGCGCCGGATTACAACCAGGGCGTGTCGTGGGCGCGTTGGGGGGATGCCTACCACATCGCCGCCGGGGTCTTCGGCGATTCCGACAACAATCGCCAGCCGGTGAAGGACTGCGACAGCACGACCACGCCGAAAACCGGCTGCAACGAATCCTGGGGCGCATCGGCCCGCGCGGTGCTGGCCCTGCCGAATACCGACGGGCATGTCGTGAGCCTGGGCGCAAGCGCGTACTGGCGTGATCCGGTCAGCGACGACTGGCGGATCAGCGCCCGGCCCGATTCGCATGTCACCCGCTTCAAGGCGGTGGATACCGGTGCGATTCCCGGCGTCACCAACGTCATCGCGACCGGACTGGAGGCCTCGTTCACGCATGGGCCGTGGTCCTGGCAGGGCGAGTGGAACCGGGTGGCGTTAAGCCGTAACGCCGCGCGATCGAAGGTCGCCTTCAACGGCTGGTACCTGCTGGGCAGCTATGTGCTGACCGGAGAGAGCCGTCCGTGGGACATGGCGACCGCAACCTACGGCCGCATCCGGCCTGCGCAGAAGGGCGGCGCCTGGGAGCTGGCGCTGCGCTATGACACCCTGAACCTGAATGACGGCGCGGTCGCCGGGGGGCGTGTCCGGACCGCCACGCTCGGTCTCAACTGGTATGCCACCCCGGCGATCAAGCTGATGGCGAACCTGATCCGCGTGGACGGCCGCAAGGATTACAACAACGACGGCCTTGTCGAGACGGACCGGCCGACCGTGGCGCAGTTCCGCGCGCAACTGGCTTTCTAGCGCCGTTTCCGCCCAAAAAAAGGGGCGCGATAAGCGCCCCAAGGGAAGATCAGTCAATCACGGCAGCGGCGGCGTATTCCATTCCGCGCGCACCCAGGGCGCATCACGCATGTCGCCGTATTCATCGGGGTTGGTGCTGTATTCCGGATCGCCGTAATAGAACACGTTCGGCAGCTGGGTGTAGGGCGTGGTGCCCGCAAAGCCGACATCGTTCGAGTAGATGACCCAGGGCACGGTCGTCCCGTTGCCCGCATCCAGCCGTCCGCCGTTCTTGCTGATCGCGCCGTTCCAGCGGATCTGCACGCCATCCTCGCCGGAGGTTTTCATCGCGTGGGCGCCGCCGTCCACGCCGATCTTCGGGTGCGAACCGTCCTTCGGCATGCTTGCCCAGGTCACCACCTGCTGGCCGTTGTGCTGGCTGATCGCCACATGGGTCGGCGCGCCGTTCTTCACGTAGACGAAATAGCGCTCCCAGTCGTGTTCGTGGTCATTGATCCAGTCGTTGTCGGCGTAATACAGCCAGTATTCGTAGACGTCATAACCGCCGGACTGCACGAAGTGGAAATACACGGCCGGACGCTGGTCGTTGGGGCCGCGGTTGGTCCAGC
>JAYRMT010000256.1:0-3613 GCA_041912575.1 Fluviicoccus sp.
TGGCCGCCGCCGACATGAAAGACTTCTTTCAGCAACACCGGACAGAAGGTAATCAGCGGCGCGCAAAGCAGGCTGGTGGTCAGCACCGTGAGCACAGCGCCCTGCGGCGCCGGTTCGGCCAGGATTTCCCGCACCCCGGCACGCAGGTCCGCCAGCGTTCCGGCCTCTTCCGCGCCCTCCTCCCGTTTCCGGGCGCCCTTGGGCAGGATCCACCAGGCCGCCAGAATGAAGGGGATATAAGACACCGCGCTGACGGCATAAGCGCCCGCCGCGCCGATGCTGCCCAGCAGCACGCCCGCGATGGCGGGACCGAGCATGCGCGACAGGTTGAACTGGGTGGAATTCAGGGCGATACCGGTGGGAATCTGCGATTTGCGCACCAGCGACGGCACGATCGACTGGAACGACGGCAGCGACAGGGCATCGGTCACACCGATCACCAGCGACAGCAGGATGATCATCCAGGGCTGGATATGACCGGTCAGCAGCAGCGTCACCACCAGCAGCGGACAGAGCATCTGCACCGACTGGAAGCCGGCGATGATGCGGCGTCGGTCGCCGCGATCGGCCAGCAACCCACCCATCAACGTCAAGAGGAACACCGGGACGCCGGACGCGAAACCGTCCAGCCCGATCAGGAACGGCGAGGCGCCCAGGCTGAGCAGCAGCCAGGGTTGGGCTACCTGCTGCGCCCAGGTGCCGATGTTCGACAACAGGCTGGCGAACCAGAATGTGCCGAAACGCCGGGTGCCGAGCAAGCGCAGCGAATTCCGGAAGTGGTCCCGGGAATTCTTCGGCGGCCGGCCCTGCGCGTTATCCATGGAATTCCATTACTTGCCAATGCAGAACGAGCCGAAAATTTTGCCGAGCAGATCATCCGCCGTGAATTCCCCGGTAATCTCGCCCAGCGCCTGCTGCGCCATGCGCAGGTCTTCCGCCATCAGCTCGCCCAGCGCCAGACCGTGCAACTGCGCCCAGGCCTGCTCCAGCGCCGCGCGGGTGCGCTCCAGCGCTTCCAGATGGCGACGGCGGGCAATGAACGGACTGTGTTCCGCATCCTGATAGCCCACCAGTCCCTTGAGATGCGCCTTCAGGGCCTCGAGGCCGTCATGATGCCGGGCCGACAGCGTAATCAAGGGATAACCTTCTACGACGTCAATACCGGGTTCGCATCCCGCCAGATCGCACTTGTTGGCAACCAGACAGAGCTTGTCCGGCGGCGGCAGGGGATCAAAGAATCGCCGCGCCAGATCCAGCGGGGAAATTTCCCTTGTGGATAATTCTGTGGATAAGTCATAGACCAGCAGAATTCCGTCCGCTTGGTCAATCTCGCGATAGGCACGGCGAATTCCCTCGCGCTCCACAGCATCCTCGGTCTCGCGAAGGCCGGCGGTGTCGATGATGTGCAACGGCAAGCCGTCCAGGCTGATCTGCTCGCGCAGCACATCGCGGGTGGTCCCGGCGATATCGGTGACAATCGCGGCGTCGTAGCCTGCCAGCGCATTCAGCAGGCTGGACTTGCCGGCGTTCGGCCGTCCGGCGATCACCACACGCACGCCTTCCCGCAACAGGCTGCCCTGGCGCGCATCGCGCATCACCGCCTCCAGATCATCGCGGACCCCCTGCAACTTCGCCGCTACCACGCCGTCGCTGAGAAAATCGATTTCCTCGTCCGGAAAATCGATAGCCGCTTCGACATACAGGCGCAAGTGGGTCAGGCTTTCCTGCAAAGTCTCGATCCGCTGCGAGAACAGCCCCTGCAAGGACCGGGTCGCGGATTTCACCGCCGCCTGCGAAGACGCGTCGATCAGGTCGGCGATCGCCTCGGCCTGCGCCAGGTCCAGCTTGTCATTCAGGAATGCCCGTTGCGAGAATTCTCCCGGTCGCGCCATGCGCGCACCCAGTTGCAACACGCGTTGCAGCAGCATGTCCATCAGTACCGGGCCGCCATGCCCCTGGAATTCCACGACATCTTCGCCGGTAAAGGAATTCGGTCCCGGAAAATACAGCGCCAGTCCTTCATCAAGAATTTCACCCGACTCCGACAGGAAACGCCGCACATGCGCGTAACGCGGTTTCAGCGGCGCGGAATTCCCGCAGAATTCCTGCGCGATCCCCCGCGCACCCGGCCCTGACACGCGGAGGATGCCGACCCCGCCCCGCCCGGCCGGTGTCGCGATGGCGGCAATGGTGTCCGAGGTATTCAGCAGTTTCATGGATTTTCCGACTCCCATAAAAAAGGCCGTTCTCACGAACGGCCTCCGGACGTTTCCGTTGGGAAACTACCCTACTTGGCCAGCCCGGCCTTTTCAATCTGGCGGGTGATGATCCCCTGCTGGATGATGGACAACGAGTTGTTGACCACCCAGTACAGGACCAGACCGGACGGGAACCACAGCATGAACGTCGTGAAGATGATCGGCATCATGCGCAACACCTTGCCCTGCATCGGGTCGGTCGGTTGCGGATTCAGCATCTGCTGGACATACATGGTGGCGCCCATCAGCAACGGCAGGATGAAGTACGGGTCCATCGCCGACAGGTCATGGATCCAGAGGATCCACGGCGCATGCCGCAGTTCCACCGACTCCATCAGCACCCAGTACAAGGCCAGGAACACCGGCATCTGCACCAGGATCGGCAGGCAGCCGGACACCGGGTTGATCTTTTCCCGCTTGTACAGCTCCATCATTGCCATCGACATCTTGTTGCGGTCGTTGCCGTACTGCTCCTTGATGCGCTGCAGTTCCGGCGCGACGCGACGCATGTTCGCCATCGACTTGTAGCTGGTGGCGGACAACTTGAAGAAGGCCGCTTTCACGGTCACGGTCAGGCCAACAATCGCCCAACCCCAGTTACCGATCACGCCATGGATGGCCTTCAGCAGCCAGAACAGGAACTGGCCGATGAACCACAGGAAGCCGTAATCGACGGTCAGGTCCAGACCCGGCGACAGGGTTTTCAGGGTTTCCTGGTTTTTCGGACCGGCGTAGAGGGTGGCAGCCAGTGACTGCTGCATGCCCGGCTGCACCACGGTCTCCGGACCGGTGAAACCGATGAAGTGATACAGGCTGTCACCGCTGGTGCGGCTGGTCAGCAAATTCCGCGCTTTCGGGTCGGCGATCCAGGAGGTGACGAAATAATGCTGGACCACGGCGACCCAGCCGCCGGTATGCTGCTTGTTCAGCGGTTCCTTGGCGAATTTATCGAAAGACAGCTTGTTGTAGGTCTCGTCGGGATCACCCCAGGCGCCGCCCAGATACGTCGACATGCCCATCATGCCCTGATGGTTCTTGCTCGGATCCTCCGTGTTGTCGCGCTTCAACTGGCCGAACATCATGCCGCGCCAAGGCTGGGTCGAACGGTTGATCACCTGGTAATTCACGCCGATGTCATAGCGACCGGCATGAAAGACAAAATTCTTGTGAATTTCGATGCCGTTCTGGTCCTGGAATTTCAGGGTGACGGTCAGATCCTTCTGGCCGGGCGCCAGCGTGAATTCCGGTTTCTCGGCCTGATACAACGGACGCGCATCGGGACGGGCATCCGGTCCGTTGGCGCCGATCAGGCCGGACTGGGCGATGAACTGGCGGGCCGGGCCGCTTTCCAGCAG
>JAYRMT010000257.1:0-3606 GCA_041912575.1 Fluviicoccus sp.
GAGCAGGGCGGCGGTCTCGAACAACGGCGCGAAATCGATTTCACGCAGCGTCACGCCCAGGTTCTGCCAGTCCGCCAGCGCCGCCTGCCAGACGGCGGCGGCCAGCGTATCGCCGAACCATTCGGGGTGGGCCGGAATGCCCAGCACCGGCTGGGGCGGCACGGCGTCCGGCAGCGACGGGGCGTGGCGGGAATAGGGGTCCTCCGCGTCGAAACCGGCTGCGACGCGGGTCACGGCGTCCGCATCGTCGACGGTCAGCGCGAATACCGACACGCAATCCAGCGAGCGGCAGGCGGGCACCAGTCCGGACGTGCTCAACCGGCCCTTGGTCGGCTTCAGGCCCACCAGGTTGTTGAATCCGGCGGGCACCCGGCCGGACCCGGCGGTGTCCGTGCCGAGGGCGAAAGGCACCAGCCCGCGCGCGACCACGGAGGCCGAGCCGGAGCTGGAACCGCCGCTGATCCACGCCGGATCGAAGGCGTTCGGGCAAACCCCGTAGGGCGAGCGCGTGCCGACCAGTCCGGTAGCGAACTGGTCGAGGTTGGTTTTGCCCACCACGACCGCGCCTGCTGCAACCAACTTTTCAACGACAGTAGCGTGCCGCTCGGGCCGATACGTGAAAGCCGGACAGGCGCAGGTGGTGGGCAAAGGGGTAGCGTCAAAGTTGTCCTTGACTGCAAAGGGAATTCCGTAAAGAGGCAGCCGGTCGAGGTTGCCGTCCGCCATGGCGAGGCGTCCGGCGAGGGCGGCGAGTTGCGCGTCCAGCCCGTTCGCGTCGATCACGCTGATCCAGGCAGGGTCGTCCGCATCCAGTGTGGCCAGCAGGGTGGTCAGCAAGTCGGCAGGCATGGCCCTGCGACGGTAGGCGGCTTGCCAGTCCGTCAGTGTCCACGCTGTGGTTGCCGCTGTTGCCATTGCCCGCTCCGGGTATGCCGTCTTGTATACAAGCCGGTATTAGCAAGCGCTGTGCCAGAGTAGGGCAATATATTCATGGTGTTGATTTACATGGATTTATTTTCGATACGAGTGTCTTGTATACCGGATGGTGTGCAAACGCACCGGCGCGGGGCGGTTTTTGCACCATGCACCACGGTTTTTACCGCGCGGCAGGGCGCATCGTCGTTCACGATGGTGCGCGACAGCCTGATTCGGGTGCGTCGGGAAATCAAAGGCTTACGAATTGAGTGGTTGATATGCTCTAAAAATGTTCACGATCCGGCTTGAAAACGGGTTGACCGGTACTCATATCGATTGCAGGCAAACGCACCGAGCTTCCCGACCACCGGGAAATCGCCTTCCAGATCAAAGGCCTGTCTTCGGAGTCGTTTGCGGACGCCTGTCCCCGATCACTTGCATGAGGAAACCGCCATGACCCTGACCCGCTGGAACCCGTTCCGTGAGCTCGACGCCATCCTGAACCAGTACAACCGCGCCGTGACCCAGAACCCCTGGCCGTCGACCAGCCCGGCCTGGGCCCCGTCGGTGGACATCACCGAAAACAACGACGCCTTCCTGATCAAGGCCGAACTGCCGGCCGTGAAAAAGGACGACATCAAGGTGGAAATCAACCAGGGCGTGCTGACGCTGTCCGGCGAACGCAAGCAGGAAAGCCGCGACGAGAAGGCCCATCGCATCGAGCGCTTCTACGGCAGCTTCTCGCGCAGCTTCACCCTGCCGGACAATGTGGAGGAAAGCGCCATCGCCGCCGCCTACCAGGACGGCGTGCTGACCCTGACCCTGCCGAAGACGGTCGAGGCCAAGCCGCTGACCCGCACCGTCACGATCCAGTAAGACCGTTTCCCTTCCCCTTCGCGCCCGGTTCCGGCAGACGGACCGGGCGTTTTTTTTGCGCCCGTCAGGCGGTGGGAATTCACCGATTGGCAACAGGGGCATCCCGGTTCCAACCGGACAGAAGACGCGCTATGCTCAGGTCAGAACCAGAATGACGACAAGGGCGGACCGGATCAGACCGCCCACACATGAGCCTGTCCGGACAATGACGCCCGGCAGGCCGAGGGGACACCGCATGACCGCGCCGATGGCTTTCGCTACCGACCCGCATTTCCACCACCGCTACCACCACAAGAAAGTCCGCTACCCGCTGAGCTGGCAGGCGCGCGCCTTCAATTTCATCACCAGCTGGACCGTCAAGCCGGTGCTGGAGCGGGCGGCGGTGTCGAACGGCACCATGGAGGTCGCCCGCCAGATCTACCGCCTGACCGCGCCGATCATGAGCCGCGTGCCGGACTTCGTGAAGATCCGCAAGGTCAACTTCGACCACTGCTATGGCGAATGGGTGCGCGCCGACAAGCGCCTCGACGAAACCAAGGTCCTCTATTACCTGCACGGCGGCGGCTACTTCTTCAGCTCCATCGAGCAGCACCGTCCGATCACCTGGCGCCTGTCGCGCACCTGCCGCCGCCCGGTGTTCGCGATGAATTACCGCAAGGCGCCCGACTGGCAGTTCCAGCACTGGCTGGAAGATGCGGTCACCGGCTACACCTACCTGCTCGACATGGGCTATTCGCCCGAAAACATCATCATCGGCGGCGACTCGGCGGGCGGCAACCTGACGCTGATCCTGCTGCAGGCGCTCAAGTATTACGGTATTTCGCTGCCCTCGGCGGTGATCTGCATTTCGCCGTGGACCGACATTTCCTGTGAAGGCGGCTCCATGGAGTCCAACCGCGACCATGACCCGCTGTTCTCCGCGCGCGTGGTGGCCGATCTGGGCAAACACTACGGCAAGGACTGCGCGACCTGGCATCCCTGGGTCTCCCCGGTCAACGCCGACCTCACCGGCCTGCCGCCGATGATGCTGATGGTCGGCAGCACCGAAGTCCTGCGCGATGACGCCCTGCGTCTGGCCGAGCGCGCCCGCTCGGTCGGCGTGCCGGTGGTCTACGAGGAATGGGACAACATGCCGCACGTCTTCCCGCTGTTCGCCTTCCTGCTGCCGGAGGGCAAGCGCGCCTACAAGCACATCGCCAAGTTCGTGCACGACGTCGAGAAGTACCAGGCCGACGGCTACGAAGTCCACTGACGCCACGCTTCCCTCGCGCCTGCTTTTCTCCCTCTCCCCCGGGGAGAGGGCCGGGGTGAGGGCTTTCCCGCTGTTCCCCGACCCTCTGCCTTCCATCCGAAACCGGCACCGTTCCGCGCCGGGATGATTGCGGCACGAGCGTCCCACATGCTATGACTCGGGGTTCCGAGAACAAGAACAACCCGGAGTCCTCCCATGTCCCTGGTCCCGTCCCCCCGCCAGATCCTTGTCACCGGCGGCGCCGGTTTCATCGGCTCGCATGTCGTCAAGACCCTGCGCCAGCGCTATCCCGAGGCGCGCATCCGCGTGCTGCACCAGCCGCGCGAAAACCTCTTCAACCTGCGCCATGTCAACGGCATCGAGCTGATGGCGGGCGACGTGACCCGGCAACGCGATGTCGTCGCGGCGGTGGCGGGCTGCGATGCGGTGTTCCATCTGGCGGCGGTCTATGCCTTGTGGCTGCCGGACATGTCGGTGATGGACCGGGTGAATGTCGACGGGACGCGCCGGGTGCTGCAGGCCTGCAAGGACGCCGGGGTGAAGCGGGTGGTGCATACCAGCTC
>JAYRMT010000258.1:0-3572 GCA_041912575.1 Fluviicoccus sp.
GATGGTCACCGGCAGGCCGTGCAGCGGCCCCCAGGATTCGCCGCGCGCGCGGGCGGCGTCGGCCTCGTCGGCGCGGCGGCGGGCGGACTCCAGGTCCATCGCCACCACGGCATTGATGCCGGGATTCCTCTCGGCAATCCGCGCGACATAGGCCTCCAGCAAGGCCCGGCTGCTGATCGAACCGTCCGCCAGCCCCTTCAGCAGGGTGCGCGCGTCCCGGTAAAGCCACTCATCATGTGCCACGTAGTACTCCTCGCCGGACGGATTCCGGCCCGCAATGGGCTGCATTTTGTCACCGCCTCCCGCCGACCCGGCAGCCCCGATGAGGTCAATCTGCCTGTCATAAACGGCCAGTCCAGGGAGCGCCCGGTGTTTCCACAGTGCGAACACGCCATCGCCGACGTCCACGCTACCCCGCCCCGTCGCCCGGCGATACAGTGACGCCATGGGATCGCCTCCTTCCACCCGGCGATCCGGGAGACCATCATGATCCACGTCCACAAGAGCGAAAATCGCGGCCATGTCCGCTTCGGCTGGCTGGACGCACGCCACAGTTTTTCCTTTGGCAGCTGGTACGACCCGCGCTACATGGGCGTCTCGGCGCTGCGGGTGATCAACGAGGACCGCATCCGTCCGCAAAGCGGCTTCGGCGCGCATCCGCACGACAACATGGAAATCCTGACCTACGTGCTGTCCGGCGCGATCAGCCACAAGGACAGCATGGGCAACGAAACGGCGCTGCATGCCGGGGAATTCCAGCTGATGAGCGCCGGCAGCGGCGTGGTGCACAGCGAGCATAACCGCGACCCGGCGGTGGAAACGCACATGCTGCAGATCTGGCTGTACCCGGACGCGAACAACACCGAACCGGGCTACCAGGAACTGCGCGCCGCCGACGGCGACGGCCTGCAACTGGTCGTCTCCCCGGACGGCCGCGACGGCAGCCTGCACATCCGGCAGAACGCCCGTATCCACCGCGTGCGCCTGTCCGCCGGGGCTTCGGTCGAGTTGCCGCTGGAAGGTCCGCAAGGCTACCTGCACCTGATCCGGGGGCGCGCCGATCTGGCCGGAACCCCGCTGGACGGTGGCGACGGCGCGGTGGTGAACGGGCCGGAGCGCACGCTCATCGCCCAGACCGACCTCGAAGCCCTCTGGTTCGACCTGCCCTGACCTTATGCCTCCCCCGCCGGGGAGGCTTTACACATTACATGTTTGATGGAGAACACCATGTCCGCCCCGCTTGATACCGCCACCCTGCAACAGCTTTTTACCGAAGCACGCACTTTTTCCCACTGGCAGGACCGGCCGGTCGATCCCGCCCTGCTGCACCGGCTGTATGACCTGCTGCGCTATGCGCCGACCTCGGCCAACGGTTCGCCGGGACGCTTCGTGTTCGTCGCCAGCCCGGAAGCCAAGGCCCGCCTGAAACCCGCGCTGGCGCCGGGCAATATCGAAAAGACAATGAGCGCGCCGGTCACGGTCATCGTTGCCGCCGACCACCGTTTCCACGACAAGCTGCCGCAACTGTTTCCGCAAGCGGACGCCAGATCGTGGTTCGAGGGCAATGAGGCGCTGATCGCCGCGACCGCCTTCCGCAACAGCTCGCTGCAGGGGGCGTACCTGATCCTCGCCGCGCGGGCGCTGGGACTGGATTGCGGCCCGATGTCGGGCTTTGACGCCGGGAAGGTCGATGCGGAATTCTTCGCGGGCACCGACGTGAAGAGCAACTTCCTGGTCAATCTGGGCTACGGCGACCGCGCGGGCCTGCACCCGCGCAATCCGCGCCTGGCGTTTGCGGACGCCGCCGTCATCCTGTAAGCCTTATTCGGCAATCGTGAACTCGGTCGGCGCCGAGGGATCGGAGTACTCCTTGCCCTGCGCCATGCGCAGCAAGGACACCATGATCAGATAGGGCACCCGCTGCTGGACAAAGTTGATGGTCCAGGCGGGAACACTGCCACCCGGATCGACATAGCCCTCGGTCTCGAACTTGATCTGGCTCTTGCCGAGGGGAGTGACACGGGCGACCAGATCCTGGGCCACGACACGGACCAGACCCGGTTTGGGCGGCAGGTAGTCGGGGGCGGCCTTGACGGTGATCTGCCAATAACCGCGCTTGGGGCTATAGGGTTCGATCACCGCATGGAACACCGCATCGCGGTCCGGCAGGTTCAGCGGCGCGTTGAAGCGCATGTAGTAGAAATACTCGGTATTGCTGACTTTCTTCAGCATCCGCGATTCCAGGGTTTCCCAGTACCAGCGCGGCATGTTGGGGACGTCGGTGTAAGTGCGCGCCAGGGCGTCCAGCGACACATCCCAGACGCCCTCGGCCTTGAAGGAACGGAGGCGCTTGCCGTCTTCGTGCTTGGCCCAGGTTTTGATGTGGCGCAGCTCGTCATTGCGGATGGGCACCCATTCGTTACGGGGCGAGGCGCTCTGCAATTCCTTGAAGTCCTCGTCGGCGGCCAGCGCCGCCAAGGGCGAGAGCATGAGCAGAGACGCGAACATGACGGTAGCGCGGGAAATCATCGGAACCACTCCTGTGTTTTCTTGTGCGCATCTTATAACCACATCCGCGCTTGGCTCGCCATGAGGAAAAGGGCCCGAGCTGACGAATGGCGGCTTTGTCCTCCCTTGCGGAAACGGCATGACATCTGTCACGCGACAAGCATCGCAAAAGCTGTCATTTTTGTCCTGTCCGGATTGACTTTGACACTGAGGGTCTTAGCATTCCGGAGAAAGCACCTCCGCTTGCCCGCCCCGGGAGAATCCCCATGTCCGACAACAACAAGAAACACGCCAACACCCCCGGCAAGCGCTTCATGCGTCTGGCCGGCATGACCGCCAGCATTACCGGCAAGGTGATGAGCAACTCGATGAAAAGCCTCGTCGGCAACGCGGAGCAGAAGGCCGAGGCGCGCAGCCAGATGTACACCGAGATCGGCAAGCAGATCGCCAACACGCTGGGCGAGATGAAGGGCGCGGTGATGAAGGTCGGCCAGATTGCCTCGCAGTACCAGGATGTCTTCCCGCCGGAAATCGCCGCCGCGATGACCCGCCTCCAGAAAGAAGCGCCGCCGATGCCGTTCAATATCATCGAGCAGCAGCTGATCAAGGAGCTGGGGGCGACCGCCGAGGAAAAATTCGCCTCCTTCGACAAGGAGCCCTTCGCCGCCGCCTCGATCGGGCAGGTCCATCGCGCCCGCCTGCATTCCGGCGAGGAGGTGATCGTCAAGATCCAGTATCCCGGCGTAGACGAATGCTGCGAGTCCGACCTCAAGCACCTGCGCATGGCGCTCAAGCTGGCCGGGGTGATCAAGCTCAGCAAGGAACTGCAGGAAAAGCTGTTCGAGGAAATCCGCACCTCGCTGCACGCGGAACTGGACTATCTCCAGGAAGCCGCCAACCTGCGCGAGTTCGGGGAGTTCCATGCCCGTGATCCGCAGGTCATCATCCCGAAAGTCTTTGACGACTACACCAGCCAGCGCGTGCTGACGCTCAGCTACGAGCCCGGCGACGGCTTGCAGGCCGCGAAACACTACCCGCACGAGGTCCGTAACGCCCTCGGCCTG
>JAYRMT010000259.1:0-3562 GCA_041912575.1 Fluviicoccus sp.
CAGGCGTGCTGATCTCGGTATCCACCACCGGCAATCCTGCGACCGGTTTCCTTGCACTGGCCTTGTTGGGATTCGGGCTGAGCACGCCGCTAATGGTTCTCGGGGCGAGCGAAGGCCGCCTGATGCCCAAGTCGGGCCTGTGGATGAACCGGGTCAAGCAATCCTTCGGCCTGATGATGGTCGGCGTGGCGATCGGGCTGCTGGCGCGCCTGCTGCCCGGCTCGCTCGTCCTGTTCCTGTGGGCGGTGCTGGCGGCCGGAACAGGCTTCTGGCTGAACCTGTGGGGCGGCCACTGGCGGCCGGTCTGGCGCACGCTGTCCTATGTCTGCCTGTTGTGGAGCGCCGCGCTGGTGGCAGGTGCGGCGAGCGGCGGCGACAATCCCTGGCAGCCGCTGGCGCGGATCACGGCCTCGCCCGCGCAGGCGGCGGCGGTTGCGGCGCCGGAATACCGGGTGGTGAAAGGCGGGATCGAACTGGATGCGCTGCTGGAGGAGGCCCGGCGCAACGGGCGCGGCCTGATGCTGGATGTATCGGCGGAATGGTGTGTGAGCTGCCGTCAGATGGACCGCGAGATTTTCAGCAACGCCACGGTGATGGCGCCCTTGCACGGCTGGCTGCTGGTGCGCGGCGACGTGACCGAAAACACCCCGGCAACCCGCGAGCTGCTCAAGCGTTTCGGCCTGTTCGGCCCGCCGGCCGTGCTGTTCTTCCGCAACGGCGCGGAGCTGCCGGAGGCGCGCATCGTCGGCGAAACGGATGCGCCGGGCTTTACGCGACACCTGACCTCGCACGGGCTGTAAGGGGCGGCGGCAAAAAGCCCTCCCCTTATACAACCCCGGGAATTACCCCCGGCGACGCAGGCGCGCCGCCGCGTCGCCGCGCGGGGCGTCCGGCGTTTCGCCTTTCGCCTTGTCCTTCGCCTTGCGTTTCCTGTCCTTGCCGCCCTTCTTCGGTTCGTCGTCCTTGTCCGCCTTCTGCCAGCGTTTGAACTGCTTCAACGCCTTGCCGATGATGGATTCGGCCGGATAATCGCCCTTGCCGTCCGGTTCGCCCATCGGCAGGCCGAGCATCAGCTCCAGCGCATCATCCACACGGGTTACCGCATGGATGCGGAACTGGCCCGCATCCACCGCCTCCAGCACGTCCGGCCGCAGCATCAGATGGCGGATGTTCTGCGCCGGCATGATCACGCCCTGCGCGCCGGTCAGGCCGTGCAGCTTGCAGGCGGCGAAGAAGCCCTCGATCTTGGCGTTGATGCCGCCGATCGGCTGCGCCTCGCCCATCTGGTTCATCGAGCCGGTAATGCCGAAATCCTGGCGTACCGGCAGACCGGTGATCGCCGAGACCAGCGCCACCAGCTCGGCCATGGTGGCGCTGTCGCCGTCCACGCCGCCGTAGTTCTGCTCAAAGGCCAGGCTCGCGGAGAAATGCAGCGGCTTGTCCCGCCCGAAGCGCGCCTTGATGTAGCTGGACAGGATCAGCACGCCCTTGGCGTGCAAGGGGCCGCCCATGTCCACCGTGCGCTCGATATCCAGCACGTCGCCGCCGCCGTGATGCACGGTGGCGGTAATCCGCGACGGCAGGCCGAACTCGGCGTCGGCATAGTGGATGACGGTCAGGCCGTTGATCTGGCCCACCGCCCCGCCGGTAACCGTGATCAGCTGCGTGCCATTGGCGATATCTTCCATGTACAGCTCGCGCAACTGGCCGCGACGGCGTTCCTGACCGGCCAGCGCCAGCCTGACTTCCGCGGCGGTGACCTGCTTGCGTCCTTCACTTTCGGCCCAGAAATGCGCCTCGCGCAGCAGGTCGCCCACACTGGACGCATGCAGCGACAGCTTGTGCTGGTCTTCGGCGGTGCGCGCGCTTTCCTCGATCAGCACCATCAGCGCCGAACGGTCGAAGGGCATCAGCTTTTCCTTGGCGACACAGTCGGCCAGGAAATGCGCGTACTTCTGCTCGTTTTCCAGTGTGCGCGGCATGGCGCCGGCGAAATCGGCCTGGATCTTGAACAGCTGCGGAATCTCCGGATCGTATTCCTGCAGCAGGTAATAGGTTTCGCGATCGCCGAGCAGCACCACCTTCAGGTTCAGCGGGATGGGGTCCGGCTCCAGCGAAATGGTGCCGGTCAGCGTCAGCATCTGCTCCAGCGAGGACTGCTTGATCGCCCGCGACTTCAGTGCACGCTTCAGGCCCTGCCAGGCGTAGGGCTGTTCCAGCACCTGCTCGGCTTCCAGCAGCAGGTAGCCGCCGTTGGCGCGGTGCAGCGCCCCGCCCCGGATCAGGGTGAAGTCGGTGGCGACGGTGCCCATGTAGGTGACCTGTTCCACATGGCCCATCAGGTTGTAGTGCGTCGGCAGGTCCTCGAACACCACCGGCGCGCCCTTCTTGGGATTATGGGTGACGATCACGTTCACCTGGTAGCGCGGCGGCACCGCGTTGTCCGAACTGACGCTGGCCACCGCGTCCGGTTCGTTTTCCTGCACGTTGAGGATCAGGTCGATGTTGTCGACGATATCCTGCTGGTAGACGTTCAGGTAATCGGTGAACACCTTGAGGTCGCTGAACTGGTCGGCGGTGCGCTGCACCAGCGGCTTGATCGCCGCCATCGCCACTTCCTCGTTCAGCTTCTGCATCTGGTCGCGGTTGATTTCCTCCATGCGCCCCAGCCGCTCGGCGAGCTTCTGCATCTTCTCTTCCATTTCGCCCATCGCGACCTTGCGCTTGTCCTGCTCGTCGGCGGGGAGTTCGTTGAACTCCTGGACGCTCATGACTTCGCCCTTGTCGTTGATCGGCGAGAAGCCGTGGCCGCCCGGCGTGCGCAGCACCAGCTTCAGGCCGCGCTTCTCGCCTTCGGCGGACAGTTCCTGCAAGGCGGTCTGCTGCGCCTGCGTCAGTTCGCCCTTCAGGCTTTCAACGCGCCCGATGTAGCCCTCGTGCTGGAACGTGGCGGTGACGCTGCGGCTGATCTGGCGCCAGAGCTTGTCCATCGCCTTCTTGAGCAGCGGCGCTTTGCCGGAGGGCAACTGCAGCGCGACCGGCTTGCGCGAATCGGCGAAATTGTTGAGGTAGCACCAGTCGCTGGCGGCGGGACGATCTGCGGCCAGTTCCTTCAGGAGGCGCGTGATCATGGTGCGCTTGCCGAGGCCGTTGGAACCGACGGCGAAGATGTTGTAGCCGTCGTGCGGCATGGCCAGCGCCATGCGCACCGCCTCGCGGGCGCGCTCCTGGCCGAGGAAGTCGTTGAAGGCTTTGACGCGGCGGGTGGACGCGGGCAGGGATTCGGGGTGAGCGGTCTTGTACAGCTGTTCGACGGTGAGAGTCTGGACGGACATGGGGCTTCCTGGATGCAACGGATTCTCGTTCCTGCCGCCAGTATGGCCCCGGATGCCGTATCGCGCGCCGCCGGATGACAAACGGCGCACGGGAAGTGATGGCGGGGAAACTGGCGGGAAACGGACAAGCCGGGCATATTAGCAGTTTTCTCGCGGGGGCTGTACGCCGTACAATCCCGGGCTTCCCACCACTCCTCAGGACACGAGCACCGAACATGCGCGCCAGT